>JAJDYL010000164.1 GCA_022825195.1 Alphaproteobacteria bacterium | reverse complement strand
ACCCGTGGCCAAGCGTGCGCTTCGCCGTCACTACCCGAGGTAGGAGCCGGATGCGTTAGCGCGCACGTCCGGATCTGTGCGGGGGGCGCCGGGAAACCGGCGTCCCTACCGCGACCGACGGTCTCCCGGCCGCCGCCCCGGCATCGGCGGCGGGCGCCGCAGGCATACCGGATGCAAACCGGGACGGGACGGATGCATGCGGCAGAAGCGGGGGCGGCCGACAGAAGGGCGGCGTCGGCCTATACTGCCGCCGCCTTCACACGGGATATCCGCACCATGCAATTCCGCAATCTGGGCCGCTCCGGCCTGCAGGTTTCGCTCGTCGGCGTCGGCTGCAACAATTTCGGCCAGCGGCTCGACCAGGCCGGCACCGACGCCGTGGTCCATGCCGCGCTCGACGCCGGCATCACCCTGTTCGACACCGCCGACATCTATGGCGGGCGCGGCAAGTCGGAGGAGTATCTGGGCAAGTCGCTCGGGCCGCGCCGCAAGGACATCGTGCTCGCCAGCAAATTCGGGATGCGCATGGCGGACGGCCCCTACGGCATCGGCGCGGCGCGCTGGTACATCATGCACGCGGTCGAGGCGAGCCTCCGGCGGCTCGGCACGGACTGGATCGACCTCTACCAGCTCCACCAACCCGACCCGCTGACCCCCATCGAGGAGACGCTGCGCGCGCTCGACGACCTCATCCGGCAGGGCAAGGTGCGCTATATCGGCCATTCCAACTTCTCCGCCTGGCAGACCGTCGAGGCGGAACTGACCGCGGAGATGCACGGCCTCAATGCCTTCGTCTCCGCGCAGGACGAATACAGCCTCGCCATGCGCGCCCTGGAAGACGACCGCCTCGCCATGATGGAGAAATACGATCTGGGCCTGCTGCCCTTCTTCCCGCTGGCGAGCGGCCTCCTGACCGGCAAGCACGGCGACAAGCCGCTCGCCGGGACGCGCATGGCCGATACGAGCCGCTTCACGGACCGCTACTGGACGGACGCCAATCTCGCCATGATCCGCGAGCTCACCGGCTTCGCCCGCGAGCGCGGCCGGACCATGCTGGAGCTCGCCATGTCGTGGCTGGCGGCGCGCCCGCAGGTCTCCAGCGTCATCGCCGGGGCCATGTCGCCGGAGCAGATCCGGACCAACGCCGTCGCCTGCGACTGGACGATGACCGCGGACGAGCTTGCCGCCATCGACGGGATCTGGGACCGCACGCACTCATGAACATGCCGCGCGCCGCCGGGCGGCCCTTCATGGCCCTGCCGGGGCCGACCAACATCCCTGAGCCGATCCTCCGGGCCATGGACCGCCCGACCGAGGACTTCAACAGCCCGGCCTTCGAGGCGCTGGCGGGCGGTTGCTACCGGGACCTGAAACGGGTGTTCGGGACCGGAGGCACCATCCTCTGCTGGGCGTCCTCCGGCCACGGCGCCTGGGAAAGCACCATCGTCAACCTGTTCGGCGCGGGCGACGCCATCGTCATTCCGGAGACCGGCGCCTTCTCGGCCTGGTGGACGGAGATGGCGGCGCTGTTCGGGGTCGAGGTGATTTCGCTTCCCGGCGACTGGCGGACGGCAGCCGACCCGGACGCCGTCGAGGACGTGCTGCGGAAGGACAGGGACAGGCGGATCAGGGCGGTCGGAATCGTCCACAGCGAGACCTCGACCGGCGTGCTGAGCGACGTGGCGGCCATTCGCCGGGCGATGGACGCGGCCGGCCACGATGCGCTGCTGATGGTCGATACCATCTCCTCGCTCGCCTCCATGGACTACCGCATGGACGAGTGGGGCGTCGATGTCACCGTCGGCGGCTCGCAGAAGGGGCTGATGCTGCCCACCGGCCTCGGCATTGTGGGCCTGAACGACCGGGCGCTCGCCGCGGCCAGGGAGGGCGGCTCGCCGCGCCGCTACTGGAGCTGGCAGCGCATGCTGGACCTCGGCAGCGAGTTGCCGAAATTTCCGGGCACCGCGCCGACGCAGATCTTCTCGGGCATGCGGGTCGCGCTCGACCTGCTGTTCGAGGAGGGGCTGGACAATGTGTTCGCGCGCCATCGCCGGATGGCGGACCTGGTGCGGCTCGCCGTCGAGGAATGGGGGCTGGAGATCAACGCGCTCCGGCCCGAAGAGCGCTCCGACACCGTGACCGCGGTGCGCTGGCCGGAGGGCCACGACCCCAACGCCTTCCGCGACAGCCTGCGCGACCGCTTCAACATCGCCGTCAGCCACGGCCTGCTCGACCTTGCCGGCAAGATCGTCCGCATCGGCCATCTGGGCGACCTGAACGAGACGATGATCCTCGGCCTGCTCGGCGCCATCGAGGCCAACCTCGCGATAGACGGCGTGCCCCACACCCCGGGCGGCGCACGAAAGGCCATCGAACGGGTGGCCGCAAACGGGGTCTGAAGCCCCTATCCGATTCCTAGGCGCAGGCTGGCGATGCGCGCGCCTTCGGCCATGCTGCGGAGCTTGGCCCAGACCACGTCCTCCGGCACCCGGCCCATGCCGGCGGAGGTGTCGAAGCCGCAGTCGGTCCCGGCCTGGATGCGCGCCGGGTCGCCGACGGCGCGGGCGGCGCGCTCCAGCCGTTCGGCGACCGTTTCCGGGTGCTCGACATAGTTGGTCGTGGTGTCGATCACGCCCGCGACCAGATACTGGTCCGGGGCGAGCGGCGAGCGGCCCAGTTCCTCGACCTCGTGCTGGTGGCGGGGATTGGCGAAGGGCAGCACCAGCCCGCCCACATCGGCCTTCAGCAGGATCGGCAGCACGTCGCGGAGCTCGACATCCAGGTCGTGCGGGCCTTCATAGTTGCCCCAGCAGACATGCAGCCGCACACGCTCGCGCGGCACATCGGCCAGCGCCCCGTTCAGCGTCTCGACGACGAGCTCCACCCACTGCTGGAAGACGGCAAGCGGTTCGTCGGCGAACAGGAAATGGCGCTCCATGGCGAGGTCCGGCGCATCGACCTGCAACAGCCAGCCATTCCCGACCGCCGCCTCGTATTCGACCCGGAGCGCTGCCGCGACATCGGCAAGATAGGCTTCCCGGTCGGCGTAGTGGCTGCTTTGCATCGCGGAGACCACGATGCCGGGCGAGGGCGCGGTCATGAAGGGCTCGGCGAAACCGCCGCCGGTCTTGTCCAGCGCCCGGCGGAACGTCTCGCATTCGTCTTCGAGCGGCGCCCGGTCCACATACCGCACTTCGCCCAGGTTCATCGGCGGCTCCATGTTGGAAACCGCTTCGGCCCGCACGCGCAGGAAGGTCTCGTATTCGCGCACGAGCCCCGGATAGCGGAACACGTCCTGGCGTCCCGGCCGTTTCCAGCGCCCGCCGAAGCCGCTCATGCGGTGCTGGACATAGAGGAAGAAGCCCTCGCGCTGCTGCTCGCCATTGTTGCCGATGGTGATGCCGGCCTCGATCTGGCGGGCGACGATGGCATCGGTCGCCTCGCGGCCGGCGGCCGCCAGCGCTTCGGCGTCGACGGCCCCGCCCTGGGCGCGGCGCCCGTAAAGGCCGGTCAGCTCCAGCGGCCGGGGCAGGCTGCCGGCATGCGTGGTGGGAATGCCCATGGTCGAAGGCTCCGGAAACGGTTTGCGGGCTAGCCTTTCGGGAAATAGTCCTCGCAACCGCCTTCGCGGTACACATCCGTGGTCGCGCAATGCAGGCCGCCGCCGAAGGCGTAGGCGTCGCGGAACGGCACCGGGACGACCTCCAGGCCCAGCCTGTCGATCTGGTCCATCTGGTGCACCTCGCTCGCTTCCACGCAGACCGTCTTCGGGTCCAGCACCAGCACGTTCATCGACAGCCACACGCTCGAATAGCAGAGCGGCGGCGGGCTGTTGTGCGCCGGGCGGGCGGCATCGACGATCTCCCAGCCGTTGCGGTTGAAGACCTCGCGCTGCTCGTCCGGCAGGCGGCGTTCCGGATTGTTGAGGACGAGGCCCGGACGAAGCGGCGTGAAGCTCGCGTCGATATGGATCGGATAGGGGTCGCCCGGAAAGTTGAGCGCATGGACGCGGTGGTCCGGGAAGTGCCGGCGAAGCCATTCGATGCCGGTGAGGTTGGTCGTGAAACCGTGCTGCACGAACAGGTCGCGCCCGAAGCGCAGCACGTCGGCCGCGTCGAACAGCGGCTCCGCCTCGGTGGTGACGAAGTCCCGCGCCGCCACCATCTCCAGCCGTTCCTCGATGGTGATGTCGTCGGAGAGGTAGTCCGGCTTGTAGGAGGCGTCCGTGAGGCGCGGCTTGGGCGCCGCCTCGTGGCGCATGTTCGGGTCTTCGTCCCAGAAGCGCCTCAGCAGCGGCCGGTAGCAGAGATATTCGAACCAGCGCGACCGGTAGGACATGGTCGCCTCGAGTATCTCGGAGCCGACCGTCAGCAGCACGTCGCGCGGCGGCTGGCAGCCGAACATCGAGCCGTGGCTCCAGTCCGGCGTGGAGATCGGCCGGTTGAAGTCGATGGGGTCCGGCCGGTCGACGCGGACGCCCCGCTTCTCCAGCATGGCCGCGAACGCGTCCAGCTGCTCGTTCGCCCGGTCCACCGTTTCCTGCGACCGGGGCCCGTGGACGCCGCGCATGTCGCTGTCCAGCGGGATTTTCGGATCGCTCGCCGGCTCGGCCGGCGGAATGCAGCAACCGTCCGCGCGCCCGACGACGACATGGCGCAGCGGGTCCCACTCGTTCCAGCTGTTGACGACCGTCTTCACGCTCTTCCCCCGTCTCTCAGCCGCCGGCGCGGATGGTCTCGATGATCGAGGAGAAGTCGCGCGGGCCGTTGCCGCCGGCCACATGGAGCGCCATCAGCGCCTCGGCCAGCGCGCCCATCGGCGTGCCGGTGCCGCTCTTCATGGCGGCGTCTCGCGCGAGCCTGAGGTCCTTGACCATCATGTCGGCGGTGAAGCCCGGCTGGAAGCCGTTGTTCGCCGGCGAGGCAGGCACCGGGCCCGGCACCGGGCAGTAGCTCGTCACCGCCCAGCTCTGGCCGGACGAATTCGCGACCACATCGAAGAGCGTCTGGCGGTCGAGGCCCAGATTGTCCGCGAGCGTGAAGCCCTCGCAGACGCCCAGCATGCTGACCGCCAGCATCATGTTGTTGCAGACCTTCGCCGCCTGGCCGTTGCCGGCCGGGCCGCAATGGACGATCCGCGCGCCCATATGCTCGAGGATCGGCTTCGCCTTCCCGAAGGCTGCATCCGGCCCGCCGACCATGAAGGTGAGCGTGCCCGCAATCGCCCCGCCGGTGCCGCCGGAGACCGGCGCATCCACCATCTCCAGCCCCCGGTCCGCAGCGGCGGCGGCGACATCCCGCGCCGTTGCGACATCGATGGTCGAGCAGTCGATGAGCAGCGTGCCCGGCTTCACCGCATCCAGGACTTCGCCGGCGCCCAGATAGACGTCGCGAACCTCCGCGCCCGCCGGGACCATGGTGACGACCGCCTCCGCGCCCTTGACCGCAGCAGCTGCCGAAGCTGCCTGCGTGGCGCCCGCTTCCACGATGTCGGCGAGCGCCGCCTCCACCGGGTCCCAGGCGGTCACGGCATGCTGGGCCTTCATCAGGTTGCGGGCCATGGGTCCGCCCATATTGCCGACCCCGATAAATGCGATCCGCGCCATTCCGTCAGCTCCTCATGTCCGGGCGAAGCGGCGGACGGGATTATCGAATGCCAGTTCCTCGTCCGCCGGAGAGAAATAGCCTGCGACCGCCTCCGCCGTCACCTCGGAAAGCGCCGCCGGCCGCCAGGCCGGGCGGTTGTCCTTGTC
The DNA here is from genome assembly GCA_022825195.1 of Alphaproteobacteria bacterium. Lineage (GTDB taxonomy): Bacteria > Pseudomonadota > Alphaproteobacteria > Bin95 > Bin95 > Bin95. Next base: position 32,963 of record JAJDYL010000164.1, on the reverse strand, counting down.
GAGGATGAGCGCACGGACGCCCTCGAAGAAATCGTGCCCCCGCATGAACGCCTGCGACATGCGGTATTCCAGCGCAAGCGCCGTGTCGAAGTCGAGGCCGCTTCCGCGCCGGTATTGCTCGAACGCGACCTTCAGCGAGGTCGGCGCCTTGGCCTGCATGGCCTTCCGCGTCTTCTCCGCCCATTCTCCGCCCTCGCCTTCCAGCGCCTCCAGCACCGCCTCCACCGACTCCTTCGCGAAGCAGCGCTCCAGCGCGGCCCGCGCAGGCGCTATCGGAGGATGGCCGGGATTTTCCGAGAAACGGTCCAGCACGGCGCTCACCTCGGCATGGTTGACCTCGATGTCCTCTCCGTCCAGCGGGGCCGCCGCCAGCGCCGCCTTCAACTCGTCGAGACGTGTGCTCGGCACGTAATGGGTCGCTATGCCGGCATGGTAGCTGTCGGCCCCGCCGAGCCGGGCGCCGGTCATGGCGAGATAGAGCCCGAGGCGCCCCGGCAGGCGCGGCAGGAACCATGTCGCGCCGACATCGGGAAAGAAGCCGATGCCGGTTTCCGGCATGGCGAACACCGTGCGCTCGGTCGCCACGCGATGCGAACCGAGCACCGAAACGCCGACGCCGCCGCCCATGACAATGCCGTCGAGGAGCGCGACATACGGCTTCGGATAGTGGAAGACCCGCCAGTTGAGGATGTATTCGTCCCAGAAGAAGGTGCTGGTATAGGGGTCGCCGGTGCGGCCCGCCTCGCAAAGCCTCTGGATGTCGCCGCCGGCGGCGAAGGCGCGTTCGCCCTTGCCCTCCACGACCACGGCGCGAACCGCGCCGTCCTCCGCCCACGCCAGCAATTGCCGGTCGAGGGCGTCCACCATTTCCAGCGTGAGCGCATTCAATGCCTGCGGGCGGTTCAGCAGAACCAGGCCGAGGCCGCCCGTCCGGTCGAACAGGATATCGTCCTTCATCGCGCCAGCAGCTCGCGCGCGATAATCAGGCGCATGATCTCGTTGGTGCCTTCCAGAATCTGGTGAACCCTCGTATCGCGCACGAAACGCTCCAGCGGGTAATCCTTGAGATAGCCGTAGCCGCCGTGAAGCTGCAGCGCCGCATTGCAGATCTCGAAGCCGGCATCGGTGGCGAAGCGCTTCGCCATGGCGCAATGGCGGGTCGCATCCGGGTCCCCGGCGTCGAGCGCCGCCGCCGCCCGCCAGGTCATCAGGCGCGCCGCTTCCAGATCGGTCGCCATGTCGGCCAGCCTGAATTGCAGCGCCTGGAAATCCGCGAGCCGCTGCCCGAATGCCTTGCGCCCGGCCATATGGGCGGCGGCCGCTTCCATCGAGGCGCGCGCCGCGCCGATCGAGCAGGCGGCGATGTTGATCCGCCCGCCGTCGAGCCCCGCCATGGCGATCCGGAAGCCGTCACCCTCGTTCCCGACCCGGTTCGCGACGGGCACCCGGCAGTCGTCGAACAACACCATGGCGGTCGGCTGCGAGTTCCAGCCAAGCTTCTTTTCCTGCGCGCCGTAGGACAGGCCCGGCGAGTCCGCTTCGATGGCGAGGCAGGTGATGCCGCGCGCCCCCTCGCCCCCCGTGCGCACCATGCAGACGATGATGTCGGTCTCCGACGCCCCGGATATGAACGCCTTGGAGCCGTTCAGGACGTAATGGCCGCCGTCGCGCTCGGCGCGGGTCGCCAGCGCCGCCGCATCGGAACCGGAGCCGGGCTCGGTCAGGGCGTAGCTCGCCAGGCTGTGCATCGAGCAGAGGTCCGGCAACAGCCGTTCCCGCAGCGCGTCGCCGGCGAAGCGGTCGATCATCCAGGCGGCCATGTTGTGAATCGAGATATAGGCCGCGGTGGAGGTGCAGCCGGCCGCCAGCTCCTCGAACACGATGGCGGCATCCGCTCGCGCGAGGCCCGAGCCGCCGACATCCTCGCGCACATACAGCCCGCCGAAGCCGAGCGCCGCGGCCTCCCGCAATTCGGCCTTGGGGAAGATGCACCCGGCATCCCAGCGCGCGGCGTTGGGCGCGAATACCTCCTCCGCAAAGCGGCGGGCCGCGTCCTGAAAGGCGCGCTGGTCTTCGGACAGGGAGAAGTCCATGGTCAGCCGATCATAGCTGCGATCCGAGAACCATGGCACGGGGAATCCCGGCCAGATCGGCGCGGATTTCCCGCACCTGAAGACCCTTCGCTTCCGCGAGCGCGGCAACGGCTTGCGCCTGCCCGACGCCCAGCTCCAGAACCGCGACTCCGCCGCGAGACAGCAGGCGCGGGAGGTCCTCCAGAAGGACCCGGTAGGCATCGAGTCCGTCGGCCCCGCCGTCGAGCGCCAGCCGGGGGTCGTGGTCGCGTACTTCCGGCATGAGCGCCGCGATCTCCGCACTCGGGATGTAGGGCGGGTTCGAGACCACGAGGTCGAACCGGCCTGCGACCGCGGTCCCCCAGTCCCCCGCCGCAACCAAGGCCCGCAGGCCCTTCAGGTTCCGGCGCGCCGCCAGGCAGGCGGCGGGCGACCGGTCTATCCCGAGGCCCCGGGCGCCGGGCCGCTCCGACAGCAGGGCCGCGAGCAGGCACCCGCTGCCGGTGCCGAGGTCCAGCACGCTGGCGAATGCCGGCATGGCCGCAAGCGCCGCCTCGACCACCGTTTCGCTGTCGGGGCGGGGATCGAAGGTCTCCGGCGTCAGGAGAAAGTCGCGGCTCCAGAACTCCCGCCTGCCGACGATGCGCGAAACCGGTTCCCGGGCCGCCCGGCGGTTCGCCAGAGCCTCCAGGCCGGGGTGGGGACGGTCGGGCCAGTCCGCAAGGGAGCCTGCGCCGCCGGCCTCGATCTGGAGCAGCCGCAATTCGCGCCGGGGCTCGGCTATCCCGGCCGCCGCCAACCGGTTCGCCAGCGCCGCCAGCCGGGCGCGGCCCTGCGCAGGCGCGGCGCTCACGACAGTTGCGCAATGCGGGCCGCTTCATCCTCGGCCGCGAGAGCTTCGATCAGTTCGTCCAGCTCGCCCTGGATCACCCGGTCCAGCTTGTAGAGCGTGAGGTTGATGCGGTGGTCGGTGATGCGGCCCTGTGGAAAATTATATGTGCGGATGCGCTGCGAGCGGTCGCCCGTGCCGACCTGGCTGCGCCGTTCCGCGGCCCGCTCGGCGTCGGCCTGGGCGCGCTCATGCTCGTAGAGGCGGGCGCGCAGCACCTTCATCGCCCGCGCGCGGTTCTTGTGCTGGGATTTCTCGTCCTGCTGCTGCACGACGATGCCGGTCGGAAGATGGGTGATGCGCACGGCCGAATCGGTGGTGTTGACATGCTGCCCGCCGGCGCCCTGCGCGCGGTAGGTATCGACCTTCAGGTCCTTTTCGTCGATCTGCACATCGACCTCTTCCGCTTCCGGCAGCACGGCGACGGTGGCGGCGGAGGTGTGAATCCGGCCCTGGCTCTCCGTCTCCGGCACCCGCTGGACGCGATGCGTGCCGGACTCGTATTTCAGCCGCGCGAACACCTCCTTGCCGGCGACCGACATCACCGCTTCCTTGCAGCCGCCGAGCGGCGTCTGCGAGAGCGACAGCATCTCCACCTTCCAGCGCCGCATCTCCGCATAGCGGCGATACATGGCCACCAGGTCGCCGGCGAAGAGCGCCGCCTCGTCGCCGCCCGTTCCCGCCCGCACCTCGACGATGGCGCTGCGTTCGTCCGCCTCGTCGCGCGGCAGCAACAGAAGCTGCAACGCCCTCTCCGCCTCGGCGATCCGGTCTCGAAGCCCGGGCAACTCCGCGGCCGCAAGCTCACCGAGCTCATCGTCCTCCAGCATGGCCTCAAGATCGGCGGCCTCGCCCTGCAACCTCCGGGCCTCGTCGATCGCAGCCGCGACCGTCGTCAGGTCGGAATATTCCTTCGACAGGGCCGCGAGCTCGCCGGACGGCACCTCGCCCGTCGAGAGGCGCTCGCCGATCTCCGCGTGGCGGGCGATGATGGCATCGAGCTTGGCGTCGAGACTCATGGAGCCAATGCAGCCGCCAGCCGGTCTATCGGGACTTCCCGCTGCTCTCCGGTCGTCATGTCGCGAACGGTCGCAGCGCCTTTGGCTATCTCGTCGTCGCCCAGCAGCACCGCGGTCCGGGCGCCGACCCGGTTCGCCTGCTGCATGCGGCGCTTCAGGTTGCCGGAAAAGCCGAGATCGACATTGATGCCGGACCGTCGCAGCGCGTCCGCAAGCGGCAGCGCCCGCTTCTCCGCCGCCGGTCCCACAGGCACCAGCGAGACGACCGGCGGAGCTTCCGGATAATCGGTCGTCAGCATGGCCAGCCGCTCGATACCGCCGGCCCAGCCGATGCCGGGAGTCCGAGGCCCTCCCATCGTGGCGATCAGGCCGTCATAGCGTCCGCCCGCTATGACCGCGCCCTGGGCGCCGAGGGCGTCGGTGGTGAACTCGAAGGCCGTGTGCCCGTAATAGTCCAGCCCCCGAACGAGGCGCGGATTGCGGACATAGGGAATATCGAGCGCGTCCAGCCCCTCGCAGACCTCCGCGAAGAAATCCACGGACGGCGAATTCAGAAAGTCGCCATAACGGGGCGCGTCCCGGGAGACGGCCTTGTCGCGTTCGTCCTTCGAATCGAGCAGGCGCAGCGGATTGCGCTGCAGGCGGCTCCGCCCCTCCTCCGAAAGCTCGGACTCGCGGTCCGAGAAATATTCCACCAGCGCCTCCCGGTAGGCCGTCCGGCTCTCGGCGTCGCCGAGCGTGTTCAGCTCCAGGCGGGTCAGGTCCCGAATTCCGAGCGCGTCGAGCACATGCGCTCCGGTCTGTATGACCTCGATATCCGCTGCCGGCCCCGGAACGCCCAGCACTTCGATGCCGATCTGGTGGAATTGGCGCAACCGCCCTTTTTGCGGGCGCTCATGGCGGAACATCGGCCCGCTGTAGAAATATTTGAGCGGCAATTGCTGCCGGAGGTTCCCGGAGATGAACGCCCGCGCCACGCCTGCCGTGTTCTCCGGGCGCAGGGTGAGGCTGTCGCCGCCCTTGTCGGCGAAGGTGTACATCTCCTTCGTCACGACATCGGACGTCTCGCCGAGCGTGCGCGCAAAGACTTCCGTGAACTCGAAAATCGGCGTTGCGACGCTGCGATAGTTGAACCGGCCGGCCACGCGCCGCGCCGTCTCCTCGACATGGCAGTGCCGGGCCCACGCCTCGGGCAACAGGTCCTGGGTGCCGCGAACGGCACGAAGCTTCGCCATCAGGCCGCCTCTTGCGCCTGCTCGGCTTCGATTTCCCGGGCCTTCTCTTCGATCAACCCGACAAGGTGGTCCACTATGTCGGTGTTCCGGATGCGGTGGTGCGGCAGGCCGGCCACATAGACCATGTGCGTGCCCTTGCCGCCGCCGGTGATGCCGATATCGGTCTCGCGCGCCTCGCCCGGGCCGTTGACGACGCAGCCGATGACCGAAACCGTCATGGGCGTCGTGATATGGGCGAGCCGTTCTTCCAGCACCGCGACCGTCTCGATGACCTCGAACTGCTGCCGCGCGCACGAAGGGCAGGACACGATGTTGACCCCCCGGTGGCGCAGGCCCAGCGCCTTCAATATCTCGAATCCGGCGTGGACCTCCTCATCCGGGTCGGCCGACAGCGAAACCCTTATGGTGTCCCCGATTCCCGCCCAGAGCAGCGAACCCAGACCGATAGCGGACTTGACGGTTCCGGTGCGCAGGCCGCCCGCCTCGGTAATGCCGATATGCAAGGGATAGTCGCAGGCTTCCGCAAGCCCGTGATACGCCGCCGTGGCAAGGAAGATATCGGACGCCTTGACGCTGATCTTGAACTCGAAGAAGTCGTTGTCTTCGAGAATACGGGCGTGTTCGAGGGCGCTTTCGACCAGCGCTTCCGGGCAGGGCTCGCCATATTTTTCGAGCAGGTGGCGCTCCAGGCTGCCGGCATTCACGCCGATCCGCATCGAGCATCCATTGTCCTTCGCCGCCTTTACCACTTCGCGCACACGCGCGGCCGAGCCGATATTGCCGGGATTGATACGCAGGCAGGCCGCCCCCGCCCTGGCCGCCTCGATGGCCCGGCGGTAATGGAAATGTATGTCGGCGACGATGGGTACGCCCGCCTCCGGCACGATTTCCGCAAGGGCCGCGGTACTCTCCTCGTCCGGGCACGACACACGCACAATATCGGCCCCGGCCAACGCAGCCGAGCGCACCTGCGCAATCGTTGCGGCCACATCGCCGGTCAGCGTGTTGGTCATGGTCTGGACGCTGATCGGCGCATCGCCCCCGACCTCGACCGACCCGACCCGGATTTTCCGGGAGGTCCGGCGATAGATGTCACGATATGGACGAACGCTCATTACGCACCTTCCGGATGCCTGTCTCTACGGACCCGATCCCGGACCGGGAACGGCCCTATTCAGCCTCCGGTCCGACTCCGCAGCAGCAAGTCCCCGTCGATCGGAATATGGCGCAGGACGGCGCCCGCCGCGCCGAGCCGCGGAATTGGAACACCGTCGACCGTAACTTCCAACCCGCCGGCATTTCCGACGCTCAACACGAGACCGCGACGGTCGGGAACCCGATACCGCTCGCCTGCAACCAGCAACCGTCCCACCAGCACCTCGTCCGTTTCCACGGAGCGGACTTCAATATAGGTCGGTTCGACGGCGTGGAACACAACCCCTTCGGGGACGGAGGCGGCATCGCCCGTTCCGTTTCCGCCGGCCATACGCCCCCGCGACGAAGATTCAGCCGGAAACGGCGCAGCGATTGCCGGCAGGCCCGGCCGGACATCGCTGGCGGCCGGCCCCGGCGGTTCGCCCGGCTCCAGGCCGGCCGCCGCATCGGCATCTTCCGCCGGCGGCGCCGGACCCGTCGTCGAAGGCTGCTCCGGCAACGGGTTCGCCGCACCCAGCCGGCCCGAAACGCGCTGCGGCGACACCAGGGCCGCCCGCTCCGCAGGCGCAAGCTCCGTCATCAGCCTGTCCGGCAACGCCGCGACCACCCGCTCGTCGCGCAATTGCTGAACGCTGAAATAATACCAGCCCGCATAGGCGGCGATGGCGAGCAGCACCGAGGCGCCGATGAGCGCGCCTCCGGGCAGGGACCGGTCCCGCGCCGGCATTGGCGGCAGCGGCGTATCCGGTCCGGGCTTCGACTCGAGCGCCGCTTCCGCCCGGCTCAGCACCTGATCCGGGTCCGCCTCGACATGGATGGCGTAACTGCGCAAAAAAGCCCGCGCATAAACCGAATTAGGCAGCGCCTGCCACTCACATTCTTCGATGGCTTTAAGGTAGGGGACACGGATTCTCAACGCCTGCGAGACGTGGTTCAGCGTTTCGTGCCGCGTCTCCCGACAGCGACGCAGAAATGCGCCAACGGTTTCTTCCTTCCGAGGCTCATATACTGCCGATGACGAATTACGCCGTCCTCTCGCCCGGATGCGAATTGCGCGAAAACGCGCATGCCACCCACCTGAACTTTGCATCGGCGCGCGAATATCCTCTCCTTTCGTGAAATATGTCAGAGTGCCTCGCAACAAATCAAGCGCCAAATCCATATTTACAGCGGAATATTGTGGTCAAGCGCATAGGCGCGCAATTTGTCCCGTACGCTGTGATCCGGAAGGCCGGCCAACGACCGGACATAGTCTGCGAGCGGCGCAACCTCGGTGGCGCGGAGCATCGCCTTGACCGGCCCGACGGAAGCGGGCGCCACGGACAGCTTCCGGAAGCCCAGGCCGATCAGGGTCATCGCCTCCAGCACGCCTCCGGCCATCTCTCCGCAGAACGCAATCGGCCGGTTCGCCCCTGCGGCGCCGTCCACTATGTGGGCGAAAAACGCCAGCACTGCCGGCGAGAGCAGATCGTAGCGCGCCGCCACCCTTGGATTCGCGCGGTCGGCAGCGAAAAAGAATTGCAGCAGATCGTTGCTGCCCACCGAAATGAAGTCCGTAACCCGCAGCAGGGCGGGCAACTGCCAGACGAGCGCCGGCACCTCGAGCATGGCGCCGGCGAAGACCGACGCCGGCGCCTCCCGCCCCCGCCTCTTCTGGCGCTCGATTTCCGCGTCGAGGATCGCCTTGGCGCGGTTGTATTCGGAGATTTCCGCCACCATCGGAAACATGACATGCAGGTCGCGCCCGGCGGCCGCCCGCACCATCGCCCGAAGCTGCTGGCGGAGCATTTGCGGCCGGTCCAGGGTCAGTCTCAGCGCCCGCCAGCCCATGGCCGGGTTTTCTTCTTCCGCCAGCCGCCAGTAAGGCAGGACCTTGTCGCCGCCTATGTCGAGCGTGCGGAACACCAGGGGACGCCCCTCCGACAGGTCCAGCGCCCGGCTGTACAGGCGTTGCTGGTCCTGCACATCGGGAAACCGGGACCGGACCATGAACGGAATCTCCGTCCGGTAGAGACCGACCCCGTCGGCTCCGACGGCGGCGACCTGCTGGATGTCGATCAGCAGGCCCGCATTGATGCTGAGCGATACCGCGACGCCGTCGACGGAACGCGCCGCCTTGTCCCGCAGCACAGCAAATTGCGCCCGCCGCTCCTCGCGGATCTGCATGGAGTGGACGAAATTCTGCTCGACCTGGGCGCCGGGCCGGATGAAGACCTGTCCGTTCTCGCCGTCCACGGCGACGCGGTCGCCGGACTCGGCGACGGCGGAGATGTCCTCCAGGTCGCCGAGGACGGGGATGTCGAGCGCGCGCGCCACGATGACGACGTGCGCCGTGTGCGAGCCTTCCTCCAGCAGCAGGGCGCGCAGTCTCTCGCGGGGATAGTCGAGCAGTTCGGCCGGACCCATGTGCCGGGCGACCAGAACGGCATCCGCGGGAAGTTCGTCCTTCTGCATCCGCCCGGCCTCGCCGGCCAGATGCTCCAGCAGGCGGTTGCTGAGGTCTTCGAGATCGTGCAGGCGCTCGCGGAAGAACGGATCGCGCATCTGCCGCATGCGGGCGCGCATCTGCTCCTGGATCCGCACCACCGCGCCCTCGGCGCTCAACCCGCTGCGCACCGCCTCGTGAATGCGGGAGAGCCAGCCCCGGTCTTCGGCGAACATCCTGTAGGCCTGCAACACCTCCCGGTGCTCGCCTTCTCCGGCCAGGTCTGCGGCGTGGAAACGGTCGTCGAGCGACCGGTGCATTTCTTCCAGCGCCTCGTCGACCCGCGCCATCTCGCCGGCCGGGTCGCCGCCGGAGACCATGCTCTGCACGGGCAGCCGGGCCTCGTGCATATAGGCCGCTCCAAGCGCGACGCCGGCATTCAGCACCCTGCCTTCCAGACGCACCGGACGCGGGTCTTCGCCGATGTCTTCGCTCGGCGCGTCGTGCGCCGCCGCAACCTCCGCGACGAGCATCGCCACGGTCTGGAGCGCATCGACCTCGTCCCTGCCATAGACGCGGGGGCGGACGTTCTGCACGGTCAGCACGCCGACGACCAGCCCGCCGCGCAGCAGGGGAACGCCGACAAAGGAATGGAACGCTTCCTCGCCGGTCTCGGGCCGGTAGGCGAAATTCTCGTGCGCCGCGGCCTCGGGCAGGTTCACCGGCCGGGCGCTCTCGGCAACCAAGCCGACAAGGCCCTCGCCCACCGCGAGGGCGGTGTTGTGGACCGCTTCGGGATTGAGGCCCCTGGTCGCGGTCAGCAGCAGGCGGTTGCCGCTGTGCCGGACATAGATGGAGCAGACCTCCGCGCCCATCACGTCCGCGATTTCCGTGGAGATGCCGTCCAGGCGGTCCTGCTTGTCCACGACCGTCGCCGCGACCTCGCGGACGCGCTGCAGCAGCAATCGCGAAGCGTCCGGGCGGGCGGCCTGCGTCACGGGCGCCTCCGGTCCGCCAGCATGGCGAGGGCCTGCCCGCGCAATTCGTCGAGGATCGCCGACACCGGCTCGATCCGCTTCACCATGCCGACGCTCTGGCCGGCCATGACCGAGCCGTTCTCGACATCCCCTTCTATGACGGCGCGCCGCAACGCGCCGGCCCAGAAATGCTCGATTTCGAGCTGGGCCTCCTTGAGGCCGAGCTCGCCGGCCCGGTGGCGGGCGATGACCTCGTGCTGGAAGGCCCCGAACCGGCGGGAGGCGTCGTTGGCGAGCGCACGCACCGGCACGACCGGGAAGCGGGGGTCCACCTGCTGCGAGAGCACCGCGTCGCGCGCCTCGCCGCGCAGGAAGGCCTGCTTGAAGCGCGGATGCGCGATCGATTCCTCGGCAGCCGCCAGCCGCGTGCCGATCTGGCAGCCCGATGCGCCCATCTCCAGGAAGGCCAGCACCGCTTCGCCCCGGCCGATGCCGCCCGCGACGAACACCGGGATGTCGCGGATCTGCGGCAGGATCTCCTGGGCCAGCACCGCGGTCGCGACGGGCCCGGTATGGCCGCCCGCCTCCGCGCCTTCGACGATCAGCGCATCGGCGCCGTCGCGCACCAGTTTGCGGGCGAGCGGGAGCGCCGGGGCGAAGCACACCAGCCTGGCCCCCCACCCCTTGACCCGGCGCATGGCGGCGCGTCCGGGCAGCCCTCCGGCCAGCACGACATGGCTGACCTCCATCTCGCCGCACACGTCGATGAGGTCGTCCAGCTTCGGGTGCATGGTAATGAGGTTGACGCCGAAGGGCCGGTCGGTCAGCGCGCGCGTGCCGGCGATTTCCAGCGCCAGCCGGTCCGGCTCCATGGCGCCGCAGGCGATGACGCCGAAGGCGCCCGCCTCGGAAATCGCCGAGACCAGGTTCCGCTCCGACACCCAGGTCATGGCGCCGCCCATGATCGCGGCCTCGCAACCGAGGAATTCCCGGCCCCGCGCCCAAAGCCGGTCCAGTTGCGCCCTCGCGTCCATGTCAGCCGTCGCAGTCGAGCCCATAGGCCGTGTGCAGCGCCCGCGCCGCCAGCTCCGCATATTCGTCCGCGATCAGCACGCTGATCTTGATCTCGGAGGTGGAAATCACCTCGATATTGATGCCGCGCGCGGCAAGGGTCGCGAACATCCTCTGGGCGACGCCGGCATGGCTGCGCATGCCGATGCCGACGACCGAAACCTTGGCGACATTCCGGTCCGGGACGAGCGCGTCGAAGGCAAGCGACGCCTCCCTCAGCAGGGCGGTGGCGCGCTCGAGGTCGGACTTCGGCACCGTGAAGGTGATGTCGGTGTGCTGGCCGCCGTCGGCGACATTCTGCACGATCATGTCGACATTGATCTCGGCGTCGGCCAGCGGCCCGAAGATGGCCGCCGCCACGCCCGGCCGGTCCTCGACGCCCGTCAGCGTCACCTTCGCATCCTCCCGCGAGACCGCGACGCCGGTAACCACCTGTTCTTCCACTATCTCATCCTCGCCGACGATCATCGTTCCGGGCGCATCCTGGAAACTCGACAGCACCCGGAGTCGTACGCCGCGCCGCATCGCCATGGCAACCGAGCGCGTCTGCAGCACCTTGGCGCCCTGGCTCGCCATTTCCAGCATTTCCTCGAACGCGATCCGGCCGATCTTGCGCGCCTTCGGCACGATCCTGGGGTCGCAGGTATAGACGCCGTCCACATCGGTGTAGATGTCGCAGCGCTCCGCCCCCAGGGCCGCGGCCAGGGCGACCGCCGTCGTGTCCGAGCCGCCGCGCCCGAGCGTCGTGACCCGCCCGTCCGGCGACAGGCCCTGGAAGCCCGCGACCACCGCGACCCCGCCGGCCGCGGCCGCCGCCCGCAAGGGATCGGCCTCCACATGCCGGATGCGCGCCCGGCCGTGCGCGCCGTCGGTCCGGATGGGCAGCTGCCAGCCCAGGAAGGACCGCGCCGGCACGCCCATTTCCTGCAGGGTGAGCGCCATCAGCCCGCTGGTCACCTGCTCGCCGGAGGCGACCACGGCGTCGTATTCCGCCGCATCGTGGAGCGGCGAGACGGCGGCGACCTGCCCGACGAGATCGTTGGTGACCCCCGACATCGCCGAGACCACCACCGCCACTTCGTGGCCTGCGGCCGCTTCGCGCGCGACGCGCCCGGCCGCATTGCGGATATGCTCCCGGTCCGCGACCGAGGTGCCGCCGAATTTGAGGACGAGACGCGCCATGAAACACCCTTCGACCGCCTGCAACGGCTTGCCGCCGGCGGGCGGGCGCAACATATTCCGGCCTCCCGGCTGGAACAAGTTGCGATGACAGATCCGGACGCGACCCTGGACCCGGAGGAGACCCGGCGTTTCGCCGCCATTGCGGACGAATGGTGGGACCCCGAGGGCATGTTCAGGCCGCTGCACGCCATGAACCCGGTCAGGATCGGCTGGGTGCGGGACCGGATCGCGGACCGCTTCGGCCGCGACCCGCTGGCGCCGCGCCCGCTGCGCGGCCTCGCCGTGCTGGACGCGGGATGCGGCGGCGGCCTCGTCGCCGAGCCGCTGGCGCGGCTGGGCGCGGCCGTCACCGCGATCGACGCGGAACCGGACACGGTGGCGATCGCGCGCGCCCACTCGGCCGCGGCCGGCCTCGCCATCGACTATCGCTGCGCCGCGGTCGAATCGCTGGCCGGCGCGCGCTTCGACGCCGTCCTCGCGCTGGAGCTCATCGAGCATGTCCCCGATCCCGGGGCCTTCGTCGGCGCGGCGGCGGCGTTGCTGAAGCCCGGCGGGCTCATGCTGTTCTCCACCCTCAACCGCACGGCGGCCAGCCTGCTCAAGGCCAAGATCGGCGCGGAATACCTGCTGCGCTGGCTGCCGGCGGGCACGCACAGCTTCCGGCGTTTCGTCAAACCCTCGGAACTGGCCCGCGCGGTCCGCAATGCGGGTTTGCGTCCGGCGGCCGTTTCGGGCATGAGCTATGCGCCGCTCTCCGGCGCCTGGTCCCTCACCCGCGATCTCTCGGTGAACTATCTGATGGCAGCAACCGCCCCCACCCCTTCCGGCCTCGTCAGCGACTATGGCGGGCGCGACGCCGGCCCGGTCGAACGCGACGAGACGCCGCCCGACGATTTCGGCAAGCGCATCGATGCGATGAAGGTCCTGCTCCAGGACCACGACCCGCGCCTCACCAGCGACAGCAGCCGGCGCGGCCAGGAGGACCTGCCGCAGCCGCTCTATGACGGCCTCGGCTACTATGAGCGCTGGCTGCTGGCGCTGAAGGCCAACATCGTCGAACTCGGCATTCTCCGGGAGGAGGAGATCGCCGAAAGACTCGCCCGATATGAGGAAAAGGACTCTCCCGACACATGAAAACCGGCGTCTTCATCTTTCCGACCGACTATTCCATCGGCATCTCCGAGCTCGCCGTGGCGCTGGAAGAGCGGGGCTTCGAGGCGCTGTTCGTGCCCGAGCACACGCACATCCCCACCAGCCGGCGCTCGCCCTTCCCCGCCGGCGGCCCGCTGCAGAAGCGCTACGCCCACACGCACGACCCGTTCGTCGCGCTGGCGTTCGCGGCCGCGGCGACCGAGAAGCTGACCATCGGCACCGGCATCTGCCTGCTGGCCCAGCGGGACCCCATCGTGACCGCGAAGGTGGTGGCGAGCCTGGACCGGCTGTCCGGCGGGCGCTTCATCTTCGGCCTCGGCGGCGGCTGGAATGTGGAGGAGATGGAGGACCACGGCGCGACCTACCGCACCCGGTTCGCCATCGTGCGCGAGCGGGTGCTGGCGATGAAGAAGCTGTGGACGGAGGACGAGGCGTCCTTCTCCGGCAAGCATGTCAACTTCGAATCCTGCTGGTCCTGGCCCAAGCCCGTGCAGACGCCGAACCCGCCGATCCTGATGGGCGGCGAGACCGACTACACGCTGCGCCGTGTGGTGGACTATTGCGACGGCTGGCTGCCGCGCCCGCGCCCGGGCTTCGACCCGAAGGAGCAGATGGCCCGCCTGCGCGCCCATGCCGATGCCGCCGGGCGCGACATGGCCGACCTCCAGGTCACGCTGTTCCGCGCCCCGGCGGACAAGGACAAGCTCGCCGCCTGCCGCGACGCCGGCTACGACCGGGTGCTGTTCGAGATCCCCGACATGAGCCGCGACGACGCCCTCAAACTGCTGGACGACTACGCCCCGCTGGCAGCCTGACTGCGGCGGCGGCCGGCTTCCGGGCGCGGCCCCGTCAGCCCGTCTCCCGCTTCGTGAAGCCCTCGAACAGCCCTTCCAGACGGGCCATGCGTTCGCGCAACTCGCCAACGTCGCGACGCACGCGGTCGAGTTGGCTCCACAGGAACGCAAAGCCCGCGATCAGTATGGCGGGCGTGATCCACGGTTCGAGCGATTCCACCGGAAGCCTCTTGCTTCGTCGGCAAGGAACAAAACTGACAAGCTCTTGCCGGCTTCGCAAGCAGAAACCTGCAGGCTGACACCGCGCCACCCGCTATAGAGCGATTGCGCAGCAGGTATGCGAATATGCTATTAGAACATAGGGAGCAAGCATGGGCAGCCGGGAGGATGCTGACTATGCAAGCGGCAAGGGGGGAACTGTATGTTGGGCCGGAGCAAACAGCAGAAGAACCCGCCTTCTTTGCCAGATGAAGTATTCCCGTTCATCGACCTCGACGCTATCAGGAGAAAACTACGCTTGGAGGCCCGCGGGTTGGAGAACGGCAGGGCTGGCTATCCAGACAGCAATGCCTCTGACTTCGATCCTGTAGAGCGCGAGATCATCGCGGCTGCTGAGGCCGTCCGGCAACAGGGACTTAAGGAAGCCGCCGAACATTTCCGGGTTTACAGTGACCGCATCGCGGCCGGGAGTAGCATCGGACCGGGGATTCAGTCGATTATCAATGACACCGAAGGCAATTTTCGCAGAGAAGTCGATGAATGGCGTGGTCGATTGAATGATACCCTCGCTGATTTTCACAAGAGTGAAGCTGATCTAGAGGGTTTCAAACAAGAGAACAATCTGAATCGGACGGCTCATAAGATCGGAGGCATGTGGAAATGGGCGGCCATATGTTCGGTAATTATTCTGCTGGAATCGGCGTTGAACGGAATGTTCTTTGCCGAAGCAAATGTAGCAGGATTGGCTGGAGGTATTGTAATTGCTTTGACAATTTCCGTTGTGAATGTCGGAATGATTAGCTTAGCGGGACATTTATATCGTGACAAGAATCATGTGAGTTCATGGCGTAAGATTATAGGTTGGTTATCCATTATTGCAGGAGCACTAATTGCCGTATTCATCAATTTCCTTGTCGGGCATTTTCGAGACCTAACGGCTACAGTTCCTTGGCAGGAAGCTGCTGGTCCTGCATTTGAGCGTGTGACCGCTGGATACGCGCAGATGCAAAGCCTCGATGCCTACCTTCTAACCGGGCTTGGAATATTGATTGCGGCCTTTGCCGGTTGGAAAGCATACGGGGCCTTGGACCCTTATCCGGGTTATAGCCGCGTATCGGACAATTACGAGGACAAGCGGGAGGATTGGCGGAAGCTACGGGAAGAAGCGTTCGATGCTGTGATCAGGACTCGAGACGAAGCAGCCGCTGCTCTCAAAGACGAGTATGATAATATTCGAGGGCGCTTCGATGCTGCGACCGCTGCGCGGGAGGGATTCCTAGCTCTATCGAGCCGCAGGCGGGATTTTCTTCGCGAATGCGACCGAGTTACCAGCGATTTGTTAGCCATTTACAGGGACGCCAACCGACGGGCGCGCGCAACAGCGGAGCCGGCCTATTTCCAGAGAAGTTTCGAGTCCTTTACCGAAGAGGGAGCTGCAGAACCAGCGCGTCTGAATCCAGAGACCATGCAGCGTTCCGCCGATTTGGTGGAAAAGGCAGTGGAAAGCATCCATGAAACATGCCGAAATGCAATGGATTCGTTTGGCGATGACCGGGGAAGCTCACGATGAGTCGCCGACCCCGCAAACGTCGGGCGACACGCGCAGGCAGGCGACGTGGCTCAGAAAAAATGCTGTGGGGCGGCGTGATGGTTGCGGCTGCTGTCGTTGCAATCGGCGGAATCGTCTTGGTGCAATCCATGCTCCGAGGAGAAGAGGTCAACGAGTGGCTATGCCCGAAAGCATCCGGTCCCGTGGGAGCACTGGCGGTGCTCCTAGACCTGACCGATTCGTTGAACCCGGTTCAGCATAGACGGCTGCAAGGCGTTCTAGACCACCGGATTGCTGACGCGAAGCTAGGAACCATGATCGCTGTTGGTGCCGTCCGAGCGGCCTCTGAGAACCGAGGTGCCGATTTCGTGCTTTGTAAACCGATGGAAGGCGAAAAAGCAAACGCGCTCTATCAGAACCCAGGCATGATCGAGGAGCGTTACCGGAAGGAGTTTCGGGAACCTTTCGACTCTATTGTTTCGGCAATGCTCGATAGCCGGGGAGCGGACAGGTCGCCGATTATGGAATCGCTGCAAGCACTGCTTGTCTCAGCACCGGGTTTCGTCGATGCGACCTATTCCCGGCGTGTCATCGTCGTCTCCGACCTGATCCAGAACAGCGAGGCGTTCAGTTTCTATCGCGGCGATACTTGGAAAGGGTTCATCCGCTCGCCGGATGCGCTGCGTCTGGCAGGTCGCTTGCAAGACATCGAAGTCGAGATTTGCCGCATTCCGCGGCCCGACGCGGGCGTCGATATGAAGCAGGTGGATAATTTTTGGTTCAATTATTTCAACCGCGCAGGGGTGTCCTCCATACGGACGTCAACCTGTCCTCTAGGTGACCTTTAGAGTCGTTCCCGCTTTACCGGAAAGCTTACTATCGTGCGCTCGAACCGCGAATTTCTTAACAAGGCATCGATTTTTTTGGCATTCCTGGCCGGAGCCGGCGGCATTGTCTTGCTGAAATTGCACGAAATTCAAATTTACTGGACTATCGGATTGCCAATCGGAGTTATGGTTACCTACTGGCTGATTATGCTGGCCATGAATGACAGGAACCTTTACGAAATACTCGGAGACAATTGCTATTATCTGGGATTCGTATTTACGCTTACCAGCATGGCAGTTACTCTTTATTTGCTTTATGGCGCCGATAATACGGAAGCGCAGGATCAGCTACCGAAGGTGATTTCCGGTTTCGGCGTCGCGCTGTCTTCTACAATCGTCGGCATCGTGCTGCGGGTGCTGATGTTGCGCATGGCCCCCGATATTGCGCAGCAGGAAAGCGAGGCCCGCGTCGATCTCGATCTCGCCGTGCGCGACTTCCGCACCCATCTCGGGATGAGCATCGGCGAGTTGAAACGCTATTCGGTCGAAACGAGCCAGGTGTTGGCGGAACAGCGTGACGCGCTCCGGGAAACGCTGGCGCAAGACGCGGATACACACCGGCAGGCTCTGGAGGCCAGCACAACGACGATGACCCGGTTCTCGGAGGAGACGGAAAGCAGGCTGGCGGAGCATTGGGCGGCCATGGAGGAAGGCGTGACCTGCGACGCCGAGGCGTATCGGGAGGCTGCGCAAGAGAGCGTTTCGGCCTTTCGCGAGAGTCTGGAGGGGATTGCACACTCCGTCTCGGAGCGGCACGGCTCGGTTCGGGAAGCGCTGCAACGCAGTAGCGAGGAATACCGGCAGGCGCTCGAAACCGGCACGGCCGATCTGCGCCGTGTCTTGAGCGAAGCGGTGAAGGCGTTTGCAGAGTACCGTGAAGAGGCTGGCCGGTTGGCGAGCCTGAGCCGGCAGACCTTCGAGCAAACGGGAGAGAGCGCGGCAGCCGCCCGCAACGAACTGGAACGCATGAAGGCGTTGACCGAAAGCATAGCTACATTGTCAAGCGAAAGCCGCGGCCTCGACGCGGTGCTGTCCGGCTTGGTCGGCAAGCTCGCAGCAGTCGAGGACGGCATTGCGACGAAGCTCGAACCCGCCGTCGCGCGCATGAGCGAAGGTGCGACCGCCATTTCCGCGGTGCTGGCGGACTCGTCCGGGAAACTGAAATCGGCGGCGGAACGCTTCGAGGCGGCGGCAGAACGCACGGCCGCGGCCGACATGCAAACGAATATCGCGAGCGCGGCGGAGCGCATCGCCGACGCGGCGGGAAGGCTGGAAACAGCGAATACCGCATTGTCCGCGGCCGTGGAAAAAATCGGCGAACTGGCGGAAAGAGCGGCGGAGCCTCGACGGACGGGTATTCTGGACGTGTTCGGCACTCGTGGCCGCTAGATAGAACGGGGCGCTGAACGGTGCGCAGATATTTCCGCGAGGCGACTTCCGGCAGCCAGTACCGCCGGGGCGCAATCATGGGGCTGACGGTCGCCGAAGCGTTCATGCTGGTCGCTTTCGTACTGCTGATGCTGCTGCTGTTCTGGCGCTATCAAGTTCAGGAGGATGTCGAACTGGTCTCCCAATTGTCGTCGGGGGACAAGAACGCGCTTTTGGAGGGCGCGGTTCCGGTCCGGAAAAGACACCTCGATAAGTTGCGGGAAGGGGCGCAGTTGGTCGAGGACCCGGGGCTGCGCGAACTCGCGAAAGTGGCGGCAAAGTTGAAGCCACCCATATTGAACGAACTCACCGACCTTGTCCGCGGCGATCCGGGAGCGGTTGCGGTGGCGGCGACATTATCGGAGGTGCAACGGGACAAGATTTTGGATGGCGGCGAAGTGGTGTCGGCGGCTCGCGGCAAGATATTGAAACAGGTCGAAGGGTTGGGCACACCCGGCGAGATCGCAGAAGCGTTGGTCCTGCGCAGGAAACTCGATCCGGACGGGGAAGACAGCAATGAGGCGCTGTTGGACCGGATTCGGGACTTGCTGGCAAAGGAAAGCGCCGACGACAGCCGGCTTGCGGCGGTCAAGGACCGGCTTGCCGAAGACGCGGCGGCGCGCGGGGAATTCATCGACAATCTGAAACGCGAGCTTGCGGCGGATGTGGAGCAGGCGGGCGGAAAGATCGACCCGTCCGGCCGGGTCGTGTTTCCCGAAACGGTGGTTTTCGAGACCGGCAGCGCAGTTATTCCACCGGGATTCAAGACCGTGCTGGATGACATTTGCCCCAGATGGCTGGCGGAACTCAGGAACTCGGCGGACCGGTCCGACATCGACGAAATCCGCATCGAGGGCCATTCCTCGCCGGAATGGAAGAGCGCGCAAACGAAGCGGGATGCATGGGTGGAGAATCTCGGCCTGTCGCAGCGTCGGGCGCAGGTGGTGCTGGAGCATTGCCTGGACCATGCGGCCGGAACGCCGCTCGGCGAATGGGCGCGCGGCAAGCTCACGGCGGTCGGCTACTCGTCGTCCAGACCCGTAACGGTGGACGGAAAAGAAGACCTGGGCGCATCGCGGCGCGTTGTGCTCGGCCATGAATTCAACCGCGACAGACTGATCGCCGATCTCGGAGACGCCGGGCGGATGCAAACCGATAGTGGCGCGATCCAGCCGGTTGGCGGCAAGGCTCTGGTAGTCGACGCCGACACGATGAAGATTGGGGAGGCCGCGACCCGGATCCGGCTCGACGGAATAGACGCGCCCGAACTCAAACAGCCCTGTATCGCGGCGGACGGGTCGGAGTGGGCCTGCGGCCGCGAGGCGGGCTTGGCACTGCAACGGCATATTGCAGGCCGCAATGTGATCTGCGAGCGTCTGCGCCCCGGTCTAGTGCGGCTTCGGGGCGTATGCCGGATCGACGGCGAGGAAGCCGAGTTGAATCGTTGGGTGGTGGAAGCGGGATGGGCTTTCGCTTTCGACAAATCCTCCAAGGACTATGCCGGCGAAGAAGCCGCCGCTCGCACAGCGCGTCGAGGCATCTGGTCCGGCCGTGCGCCCACGCCGCCATGGGAATGGCGCCGCAACCGGAAACGCCTCACCGAAAACGGGAACTAGCAGGACAAGGGACGAAGCCGGCCAGCCCAGCGCTGGTTTCAGACCGATTATGGCAATACGTTCTCTGATCTTGAAAAAATTCCAGTGAAAAGGCTTGCGCCCCGGAAAACTGTGGTAGTATGAGCGCAGGAGGAAGCGGCGTTCGCGGGGCCGCTTTGTCCTGCGGCGGGGCGAAAATGACACTCGACGAAACGGACGGGAGAAGTGCGCCCTGCGTATGCCTCGCGCGCGCGGGCAATCAGGCGCGCGAGCCGCGCCGGCGCGAAACGCCCGCCCGGACGCGCACGCAGGCGCCCACGCGATACACGCGAAACAGGGTCCCGCCGCAGGCAGCCAGCGGCGGGAACGAAGACGGATCGAAAGGAGAGACCCATGCCAGGGACGCAAGGCCGGACGGGATACCCGCCGCCCCCGCTCCGAACGGCGGCCTCATGCCTGAAAGGAGCACGGGACATGCGCCGGGTGCATGCCGATCATGACATTCCATGACATTTCGCAACCCCGCTCCGCTGCGCTCTTCGTCCCACCTGTCATTCCGGCCTGCCCCCACTGTCACCCCGGCCTCCGAGCCGGGGTCCAGTACGGGCGTTGCGGCGGTCTCGGCGGTCGATCCTCCCCTCCACCGGCTGCGGCGGCATCGAAAGCCATGGACGGACCCCGGCTCGGAGGCCGGGGTGACAAAAGGGGTCCGGGGCGACGACAACGGCCCCGGCGCCGGGGGCGGTTCGCCCGCCGCCTCGCTCACGCGGGCGCGCACGCACGGTCGGGCGCGCATTATGCGCGGGCGAGGGACGCTCCTCCGGCAACCGGGGGCGTCCGGGACCGGGGACCGGCAAGGAGGCTGCGATGCCTTGCGAACGACCGGGGCGGAGGCCGGCCCCATGACAAAACATGACATTCCATGACATCCGCCATGGAGGGGACGGCCCCGGCGCCGGGAGGCCCGCCCGCCGCCTCGCTCACGCGGGCGCGCACGCACGGTCGGGCGCGCATTATGCGCGGGCGAGGGGCGCTCCTTCGGCAGCGGGGCGTCCGGGACCGGGGACCGGCAAGGAGGCTGCGATGCCTTGCGAACGACCGGGGCGGAGGCCGGCCCCATGACAAAACATGACATTCCATGACATATCGCGGGGGGTATTCGCCATGGACCGGACAGATGGGTAACGACGCCGGCGCTTCCCCGCCGCTCCGCCTCTCCAACCGGGCGGCGCGGCGGCTGTTCCTCGACCGGCACGGGCTCGGGCGCGCGCCGCCGGGCGAGGACCTGGCCGGGCTGATCGGGCGGCTCGGCTTCGTCCAGGTGGACAGCATCGCCACGGTCGAGCGCGCCCACCACATGATCCTGGCCTCGCGGCGCCGGAGCTACCGCCCGCGCCAGCTCGACACCCTGCTGGAGCGCCGCCGCGCGCTGTTCGAGCACTGGACCCACGACGCCGCAATCATCCCGATGGCCTTCTACCCCCACTGGCGACTGCGGTTCCGCCGCGACGCGGAGATGCTGAGGGCGCGCTGGAAGAAATGGCGCCGGGCGGGCTTCGAGGACCGGTTCGACGAGGTGCTGGCGCGCATCCGCGAGGGCGGCCCGGCGATGGCGCGCGAGTTCGGCGGCGACCGGAAGCGCACGGAGGCCGGCTGGTGGGACTGGCATCCCTCCAAGACCGCGCTGGAATATCTCTGGCGCACGGGCGCGCTCGCCATCGCCCGGCGCGAGGGTTTCCAGAAGGTCTTCGACCTCGCCGAACGGGTGGTGCCCGCGCCCCTGCTGAACGGCGCGCCGGGCGAAGATGAGACGCTCGACTGGGCCTGTGCGGGCGCGCTCGACCGGCTGGGCTTCGCCGCGCCCAGGGAGATCGCGTCCTTCTGGGATACGGCCACGCTCGCGGAGGCGCGCGCCTGGTGCGCCGCGCAGGATGCCGGCGCGCTGGTCGAGGTGGAGGTGGAAGGCGCCCGGCCCGGCCAGGCCCGCCGGCTGTTCGCGCGGCCGGACATCTGCGGGCAGGCGGAGCGCGCCTCCGAACCGCCGGGCGGCGTGCGCGTGCTGAGCCCGTTCGACCCGCTGCTGCGCGACCGGCGGCGGGCGGAGTGGCTGTTCGGCTTCCGCTTCCGCATCGAGATTTTCGTGCCGGAGGACAAGCGCGAATACGGCTACTACGTCTTCCC
This sequence comes from Alphaproteobacteria bacterium, assembly GCA_022825195.1. Classification (GTDB taxonomy): domain Bacteria; phylum Pseudomonadota; class Alphaproteobacteria; order Bin95; family Bin95; genus Bin95. The sequence goes on along the minus strand of JAJDYL010000164.1, from coordinate 11,133 downwards.
GCTGCTGGAGGGCGACCGGCTCATCGGGCGCATCGACATGCGGCGCAGGGAAGGCCGGCTGTGCGTCAGCGCGCTCTGGCCGGAGCGGGGCGTGCGCCTCGGCAAGGGGCGGATGGAGCGCATCGGGCGCGAACTCGACCGCATCGCGCGCTTCGCCGGCTGCGACGGCGCGGTCTTTGAAAACGGCTGGATCAGGGAGGCGCGGACATAGCCTGAAGAGCGATGGCGTCCTCGATCCAGGCGCGCGCATAGGCGGCGAAGGAGCGGCCGACATAGAGGCGCCAGACGCCGCCCGCGCGCGGCTCCAGCAGCACATGCGCGCGCGCAAGCGCCGTCTGCGCGCAAGCGCCGGGCCGGAGCGGGTCGAGGTCGAGCCGGCAGCCGGAAGCGAGCACCTCCGTTGCGCCGGGGCCGGACAGTTCCAGCACCGCGCGCGCCTCGCTCACATCGACGACGGCGCAATGCTGTCCTTCCAGGGCTTCCTCCAGCGGGCCGGTCTGGTCCTCGCCGGAGACCAGCAGCCACTCGTCCGGGCCGAGCCAGAGCGCCCCGCCCGCCGCAACCGTGTTCGGCGCCTCCGGCAGCCCGAAGCCCAGCGCGCCGGCGACGGCCGCGCGGAATTCCGCCCCGCCGCCGCGCAGCACCGCCAGGCTGAGGCCGTCGATCTCGCGGACCTCAGCCATCGAGCCGCGCCCCCTCGCGGTCGTAGAAGACCGGATCGACGATCCGCACCCGGCTCTCGCCCGTCGTGGCCGAGGCCCAGATCCGGTCTCCGTGGCGCGCGCGCCCGCCCCTGACGAGCGCCAGCGCGAAGCCGCGCCCCATGGTCGGGCTCCAGTAGCTGGAGGTCACGTGGCCCAGCATCGGCACGGGCGGCGCCCCGCCCGGGGCCTCGACGAGCTGCGCGCCTTCCTGGAGCACCTCCGAGGCGTCCTCCGGCAGCAGCCCGACCAGCTGCTTGCGGTCCGCCCGCAGGCAGTCCGGGCGCTGAAGGGAGCGCCGGCCGATGAAGTCCTTCCGCGAGGACAGCATCCGCTCCATGCCGAGATCGACCGGCGTCACCGTGCCGTCGGTCTCGTGGCCGACCACGATGAAGCCCTTTTCGGCGCGCAGCACATGCATGGCCTCGGTGCCGTAAGGCACGGCGCCCGCCTCGGCCAGCTTCGCCCAGACGGGCGCCGCCCGCCGCCAGGGCAGGTTCACCTCGTAGGAGAGCTCGCCGGTAAACGCGATGCGGAAGATGCGGCCCGGCACCCCGTCGATCCGCCCCTCGCGCATCGACAGGAAGGGGAAGGCCGCGGGGTCCAGGTCGATATCCTCGACCAGCGGCTCCAGCAGCACCCGCGCGTGCGGCCCCGACACGGTGATCGTGCCCCACTGCTCCGTCACCGAGGTGCAATAGACCCGCAGCTCCGGCCATTCCGTCTGCAGCCATTCCTCCAGCCACTCCAGCACGGCGGCCGCATTGCCGCTGGTCGTGGTCATCAGGTAGCGGTGCTCGCCGGTCCGGGTCGTGACCCCGTCGTCGAACACCATGCCGTCCTCGCCCAGCATCAGCCCGTAGCGGCAGCGGCCGATGCCGAGCGTCTTCCAGCCGTTCGTGTAGATGCGGTTCAGGAACTCGGCCGCGTCGGGGCCGCGAATGTCGATCTTGCCGAGCGTGGAGGCGTCGAGGATGCCGGCGGCTTCCCTGACGGCCCGGCATTCGCGGGCGACGGCCTCGCGCATGGTCTCGCCGTCCCTCGGATAGTAGCGCGCCCTGAGCCACTGGCCGACCGGCTCGAAGACCGCGCCGCCGGCTTCCTGCCAGTCCTGCATCGGCGTCCGGCGGACCGGGTCGGCCAGCGCGGCGATGTTGCGCCCGGCCAGCGCGCCGAACGGCACCGGCGTGTAGGGCGGGCGAAAGGTGGTGTGACCGACCGCGGCCGGCGGCACGCCGAGCCCCGCCGCCATCAGCGCGAGCCCGTTGATGTTGGAGGTCTTGCCCTGGTCGGTCGCCATGCCGAGCGTGGTCCAGCGCTTGAGATGCTCGACCGAATGCATGCCCTCCCGCCTCGCGAGGGCGACATCGGAAGCGGTCACGTCGTTCTGGAAATCGACGAAGGCCTTGCCGCCTCCCGTCGGCGGCGAAAGCAGCGCTGCCGCCGGATGCGGCGGGCGCCCCGGCGGGGCCGGCGGCACGGACGCCTCGAAGCCCAGCTCGCGGGCGAAGGCGGCGCCCGCCTCCGCGCCCTCGGCGATGCAGCCTTCGAGATCGAACCGCCCGGCCGCCGCGCCGACGGACCGCTCCGCCTGGGCCGAACGGCCCGGAACGAAGGTCCGCAGGCCGTCGTCCCAGCGCAGCGCCCCGCGGGACTGGCTGAAGAGATGCACCGCCGGGTTCCAGCCGCCGCCCATCGCAACCAGGTCGCAGGCGATACGCCGCGTCCGGCCGTCCGGAGCCGTCGCGACCTCGATGCCGCGCACCCGGCCGTGGCCGAGGCTGCGCACCGGCGCGGCGCCGCGCAGCACCGGAAGCCCGCCTCCGTCGGCCGTGCTGTCCGCGCGCAGATCCGCGATCGCCGCGACCTCGCCGCCATGCCGGGCGAACTCCCGGGCGGCCGCGTAAACGGAGTCGTCATTGGCAAGAAAGACGGCCCGGCTGCCCGGCAACACGGCATGGCGGTGGATATAGGCGGTGACGGCGCCCGCCAGCATGACGCCCGGCCGGTCGTTGCCGGGAAAGACGAGCGGGCGCTCATGCGCGCCGGTTGCGAGCACAACCCGGCGGGCGCGGACATGCCAGATGCGCTGGCGCGGCCTGCCGGCGCGTTCGGAGGGCGCAAGGCCTTCCGTCAGCCGCTCGGCGAGCGTGACGAAATTATGGTCGTAATAGCCGAACGCCGTGGTGCGCGGCAGCATCTGCGCCGAAGTTCCGGCAAGCATCCGCGCCGCCCATGCCGGCCCGTCTTCCGCGCCGATCCGCTGCGGTCCGTCCAGCAGCGAGCCGCCGGGGAGCGGGCGTTCGTCCGCCAGCACCACGCGCGCGCCGGCGGCAGCCGCTGCGCAGGCGGCCGCAATGCCCGCCGGGCCGCCGCCCACCACCAGGATGTCGCAATGCGCGTGCCGGTGCTCGTAAATCTCCGGGTCCGGCTCGCCCGGCGCCTTCGCCAGCCCCGCCATGCGCCGGATTGCGGGCGCATAGATCCGGTTCCACCAGGAGGGCGGCCACATGAAGGTCTTGTAGTAGAAGCCGGCGACGAACAGGCCCGACGCCAGCCCGGTCGCCGCGCCCAGGTCGAAGCGGAGCGACGGCCAGCGGTTGACGCTCTCGGCGGTGAGCCCGTCGTAAAGCTCGATTTCCGTCGCGCGCAGGTTCGGCTCCGCGAAACGGCCGGGCTCCAGCAGGACCAGGGCGTTCGGCTCCTCCGCCCCGGCCGCCATCACGCCGCGCGGTCGGTGGTACTTGAAGCTCCGGCCGAAGAGCCGCACGCCGCCCGCCAGCAGCGCCGAGGCCAGCGTGTCGCCGGGATGGCCGGTATAGCGCCTGCCGTCGAAGCGGAACGAGAGGTCGCGCGACCGGTCGATCCGGCCGCCTTCCGGCAGGCGGCGCGGCCCCGTCATCGCGCCGTCTCCGGCGCCTCGGGCCGCGGCGCCCCCATCGGATAGACGGCGACGATGTCGTGGCTCACCGTGTGGCGGAGCAGGTTGAACCACCGCCGGCAGCCCTGGGCGTGCATCCAGCGCTCGGCATGGACGCCTTTCGGGTTGGCGCGCATGAACAGATAGTCGGCCCAGGCCTCGTCGGAGAGCGCGTCGGGGTCCGGGGGGCGCGCGATATGCGCTTCGCCTCCGTAGTGGAACTCGGTTTCGTCGCGTCCGCCGCACCAGGGACATTCAATGCGCATCATGGCCGGCCCCTCCTGTCAATGCGCAACGGCGGCGGCGCCGTGCTCGTCGATCAGCGCGCCGGAGGTGAAGCGGTCGAGGGCGAAGGGCGCGTTCAGCGGATGCGGCTCGTCGCGCGCGATGGTGTGCGCGAATGTCCAGCCCGAGCTCGGCGTCGCCTTGAAACCGCCGGTCCCCCAGCCGCAATTGATGTATAGGCCCTCGACCGGCGTTTTCGAGACGATGGGCGAAGCGTCCGGACAGACATCGACGATGCCGCCCCAGCTCCGAAGCAGGCGCGCTCGGCTGAAGGACGGAAAGAGCTGCATCAGCGCCGCAAGCTGGTCCTCCAGCACGTGCAGCCCGCCCCGCTGACCGTAGCTGTTGAAGGCGTCGATACCGGCGCCCAGCACCAGTTCGCCCTTGTCCGACTGGCTGATATAGACATGCACGGCGTTCGACATGACGACGCAATCGAGCACCGGCTTCAGCGGCTCGGAAACCATCGCCTGCAAGGGATGGCTCTCCACCGGCAGGCGCAGCCCCGCCATTTCCGCCAGCATCGAAGAGTGGCCGGCCGCCACCAGCGCCACCTTCTTCGCGCCGATGAAGCCCCGGCTCGTCTCGACGCCCGTGACCCGCCCGGCTACCCGCCTTATGCCCGTCACCTCGCAATGCTGGAGAATGTCGACCCCGCGTGCGTCGGCGCCCCGCGCATAGCCCCAGGCCACGGCATCGTGCCGGGCGACGCCGCCGCGCCGTTGCAGCGTCGCGCCCAGCACCGGGTATCGCACCTTCGGCGAAATCGAGATCGGCGGGCAGAACGCCTTGACGCCCTCGGCATCCACCCACTCGGCATCGACGCCGTTCAATCGGTTGGCGTTCACGCGGCGGATGGACTCCCGGACATCGTGCTCGGTATGAGCCAGGTTCAAGACACCGCGCTGGCGCAGCATTACGTTGAAGTTGAGTTCGCGGGAGAGTCCTTCCCAGAGCTTCAGCCCGTGCTCGTAGATCGCCGCGCTTTCGTCCCAGAGATAGTTGGAGCGGATGATGGTCGTGTTGCGGGCGATATTGCCGCCGGCGAGCCAGCCCCTCTCCACCACCGCGACATCGGTGACGCCGTGTTCCTTCGCGAGATAGTAGGCCGTCGCCAGCCCGTGCCCGCCCCCGCCGACGATCACGACCTCATAGGCCGGCCTGGGCTCCGGGGCGCGCCATAACTTCGGCCAGTCCCGGTGGCCGGTGAGCGCGTTGCGCGCGAGCGAAAAGATCGAGTAACGCGCCATGGACGGACGCTCCTCGCAAACGAACGGGCTGCAGATAACCCGGGCGGTTGCCGGCTGTCAGCCTATTGCGCGTCCCCGACCCGCGCAATTGCGACAAGCTACCCGCAACAGAGCCGCGGAGCGCGAAAGGTGGCTTCTCCCAATTGGCGCGTGGACTCTTCGGAGGCTACACTTGCGGCGGTCCGCTTCCCGGCCGCTCCACAGAATTGCGAGGCAAAGTCATGGCGTTTGTCGAAACGGAAATCCACGGCCAAACCATGGTCGTCCGCCTCAACCGGCCCGAGCGCCTGAATGCGCTCAGCACGGTGATCCGCCAGGGCATGGCGGAGGCGTTTTCGGAGTTCCGCGACAATGACGGTCTCGAGGTCGCAATCCTGACCGGAACCGGCCGAGGGTTCTGCGCCGGCGAGGATATGAAGGAATCCGTCGAGCGCGGCGGCGTCGACACCCCGGACGACGATCTCGACGATCCGTTCGCCGACGGGACGCTGCAGAAGCCCGTCATCGCCGCCGTGAACGGCTTCGCGATGGGCGGCGGCTTCATGCTGGTGGAACGCACCGATCTGCGCGTTGCGGTCAAGGGCGCGCTCTTCGAGATCTCGGAGGCGAAGCGATGGCTGCTCGGCGGCTACGATCACGGCTACATCGCCAATCTGCCTTATCCGGTGGCAATGGAGATGGCGTTCGGGTTCCGCTTCACGGCCGAGCGCTTCCACGAACTGGGCTTCGTCAACCGGCTCGTTGAACCGGACGAACTGATGCCGACCGCGATGGAGATGGCGGACCATCTGCTGAGCCTGCCGCCCGCGTCCAGGGTCAACACGCTCTACATGATGCGCCAGATGCGCTCCGCCGTGTCGCCGCCTCTGGAGCGCCTCGCCGCCGCACTGCACGAGCATGGCTGCCTGGAGGACCGGATGGAGTCCCGCCGGGCTTTCGCGGAGAAGCGCCGGCCTAATTTCAAGGGTTGGGACGATCCCGCCGACCGCTATCGCATGCCGACGCTCGAATCGGTCATGGCCGGCGACGATTGAGGCCTCCGGCTGCCGCAGAGCGAATCCGAAGCAGGGAGCTGTTTCCATGACCGGTCGTCCGGGCCCGCTCGCGGGCGTCAGGGCCGTCGCCTGCTCGACCGCGCAGGCCGGCACGGTGCCCTACATGCTGATGGCCGACCTAGGCGCGGAGGTCGTCAAGATCGAGGTCCCCGGCACCGGCGACAGTTCGCGCGTCGCCGGCGAGCTGAAGGGGGGCGTCAGCTCCTACTTCGAGACCAACAATCGGGGCGTGAAGAGCCTGACGCTCAACCTCAAATCCGACGAGGGCCGCGCGATCCTGCACAAGCTCGTGGCCGAGGCGGATGTGTTCGGCCAGAACTTCCGCCCGGGCGTCGCCGAGAAGAACGGTTTCGGCTACGAAACGCTCCGGCAGATCAATCCCGCGCTCGTCTATGTCTCCATATCCGGCTACGGGCAAGCGGGACCCCATGCGCACCTGCCGGGAACGGACGCGGTCGGCCAAGCGCTCGGCGGCGTGACGGAAGCCTATGCGGGCCCCGGCGAGTCCATGCGGACGGGCATCGTGTCGGTTGCGGACGAATCCTGCGCGCTGCTGGCCTTCGGCGGGCTGCTTGCGGCCCTGCACTGCGCGAAGACGACCGGCGTCGGCCAGAAGGTCGAGACCTCGCTGGTCGCCGGCGTCGTGCGCCTGATGGGCTGGACGCTCACCACGACGATGTGGCGCGGCCGCAACCCGATCACCGGCACGCGCATCAACGGCACACGCGAGCGCCCCGGCATCGCCGCCAGCTTCAACGACGCCGACGGGCGCCCGCTCGTCTTCCAGCTCGGCCACCGGGACTGGAAGCGCGCCATGGAAGCGCTCGGCTTCTACGAGGAGCTGGAGGCGCGAGGGGCGGAGGACCTGGGCCTCGCCCTCGTGTCGGAAGAGAAAAAGGAGCTGATCCTCTCCACGCTCGCGGAACTGTTCACGACGGGCAGCCGCGAGCGCTGGGTGGAACTGCTGCGCGCCGCGGACATCGTCTCCGCGCCCATCAACACGCTCCTCGAAGCGTCCGACGATGCCGATGTGCTGGCGAACGGATACATCGCCGAAAAGCACTATCCGGAGGCCGGCGAGACGCTGAAGGTCCACGGCACGCCGTGGCGGTTCTCGGAAACGCCGGCGCAGATCGGCGTCGCGCCGAAGCTCGGCGAGCACAATGCCGAAATACTCGCCCGGCTCGGCTATGACGAGGACGCGGTCGCGAACCTGCGCGACCGCAAGGTTATCTGAGACTTCGATCCTTCCGCAGACATTGGATGGCACTCCATGACGGGTCCGCTCTCCGGCGTTACAGTCCTCGACTTCACGCGCGTGCTCGCCGGACCCTGGTGCACGCTGGCGCTGGCCGACCTCGGCGCCGAGGTCGTCAAGATCGAGAATCCGGAAGGCGGCGACGACACGCGCCGTTTCGACGCGCGCGAGGAGCTTGCGGGCGAAAGCGCCTATTTCCTCTTCGCCAACCGCAACAAGAAGAGCCTCGCGCTCAACATCGCCGCGCCCGAGGGCCGGGAGGTCGCACGCCGGATTGCGGCCCGCGCCGATATCCTGGTCGAGAACTTCCGGCCCGGCGTGATGGCGCGGCTCGGGCTCGACTTCGAGAGCCTGCGCGAGATCAATCCCGGCCTGATCTATTGCTCGATCTCCGGCTACGGCCATGCGAGCCCCTTGCGGGAAGTCGCCGGCTACGACCCGGTGGCCCAGGCCGAGGGCGGCATGATGGCGATCACCGGCGAGGCGGATGGCGGGCCGCTGCGCACCGGCATCTCCTATGCCGATATATTCAGCGGATACAATGCGTTGCAGGGCATCCTCGCCGCGCTCTACCACCGCGAACGGACCGGTGAGGGCCAGGCCGTCGACATCGCGCTCCTCGACGGCGCGGTGGCCTCGCTCGCCAACCAGGCGCAGGTCACGCTCCTGACCGGGCAGGACACCGGCCGCTACGGCAACGACCACCCGTTCCTGGAGCCGTTCGGGCTGGCCGAGACCGCCGACGGGCCGCTCTATCTCGTCATCGGCAATGAGCGCCAGTGGGAGCGCTTCTGCCGGGATGTGATCGCGCGCCCGGACCTGCTGGACCACCCGCAGTTCCGCGACAATGCCGCCCGTCTCGCCAACCGGGAGGCGAACCGCGCGCTGCTCGCGGAGATCTTCGCCGCCGACACCCGCGCCGGGTGGATGGCGAAGTTCCGCGCCGCCGGCGTCCCCGCAGGCGCGGTGCGGAGCATCTCGGAGGCGCTCGCCGCGCCGGAGGTCCGCGCCCGCGGCATGGTGCAGCCCGTGGACCACCCGAAGGCGGGCCGCTTCGAGGCTGTCGCCTCGCCCGTGCATCTCTCCGCCACGCCGACCGCCGCGCCCGTCGCCGCGCCGACGCTCGGCCAGCACACGGACGAGGTGCTGGCCGCCTTCGGCTACGATGCGGAAGACATCGCCCGCTTCCGCGACAACGGCATTACCGCCTGACCGGACGGACGGTTACGACACGATCGGCAGGGTCGCCGCCTCATAGTCGAGGGTGAGCGCGCGGCCGGCCTCGTCGTCGGCGAGGCGGGCGCTGAAATTCCTGCCGGGCCTCACGCCGCCGAGCGCCGGGATGGTGCCGAGGAACATGGCGAACTCCGGCGGCACCGCCTTGTAGCCGTGGAAATAGTCCGCGATCAGATCGACCGGCTCGCGCACGGCCGCCATGCTGCCCCGCTGGTAGGGCTCGCCGTCCATGTCGCTCTCCAGCCGGAGCGCGTCCCACCGCTCCACGACATCGTCATAGCGCCAGACATCGCGGCCGAGCGGCTTCGGGCACATCTGCTTGGAGACGGCGACGGACTGCGCCTCGAACGCCCGGTCCGTGTGGTCGGAGCCGACGGCCACCAGCATGCCGTGCTCGGCGGAACCGACCAGCACCGCCTCCGCCTCGCCGGAGCTGCCTTCGCCCAGCACCTGGATGCGCCCGGCCTGCGTCGCGAGCGAGGCCCCGACGCGGTAGTAGAGCGGGGTTTGCGAGGGCGGCGCCACGCCCAGTTCCGCAAGCTCGTCGATATGCTCCTGCACCGCCGCCCGGTCGCGCCCTGACCAGCCGGCGATGACGATGACGGAGACCGGAACCTCGATGTCCCTTGCGCCCTCGGCGTCGTGAAGCCGGAATTGCATCGTTTTCCTCCTCAGGCCGTGCGCCGCCAGGCGGTGCCGTCCGGCCCGTCCTCGAGCGCTATGCCGCGCGCGGCCAGGTCGTCGCGGATCGCGTCCGCCCGCGCAAAGTCCCGCGAGCGCCTTGCCGCCACGCGCTCGGCCACCAGCGCCTCGATCTCCCCCGCATCGTCGCCTTCGCCGTGGAGCCAGGCCGTCGGGTCCTCACGGAGCAGGCCCAGCAATTCGCCAGCGCCGCGCAGGGAGCCCGCCAGCGCCGCCTTCTCGTCCGCGTCCTCGGCCCGGTTGAGCGCCGTTGCGGTCTCATGCATGGCGGCGATGGCCGCCGGCGTGTTGAGGTCGTCCAGCAGCGCCTCCAGCACGGCCGGCGCCGGCTCGCCCGGCTCGGCCTCTCCCGCGTCCCGCAAGGCCCGGTAAAGCCGGTCGAGGCTGCTCTTCGCCTCCGTGAGCGTGTCGGGGCCGAAATCGAGCGGCGCGCGGTAATGCGCCTGCAGAAGCGCCAGCCGGACCGCCTCGCCCGGCGTATCGGCCAGCAATTCGCGCACGGTCAGCACATTGCCGAGCGATTTCGACATCTTGTCGCCCTTCACGACCAGATAGCCGTTATGCATCCAGTAGCGCACGAAAGGCGGGCCGTGGGCGCAGACGCTCTGGGCCAATTCGTTCTCATGGTGCGGGAAGATCAGGTCCGCCCCGCCGCCGTGAATGTCGAAGGCGTCGCCCAGATAGGCGCGCGACATGGCCGAGCACTCGATATGCCAGCCGGGCCGGCCCCGGCCCCAGGGGCTCGGCCAGCCCGGCAGGTCGTCGGCGCTCGGCTTCCAGAGCACGAAATCCGCCGGGTCGCGCTTGTAGGGCGCCACATCGACGCGCGCGCCCGCGATCAGCTCCTCGCGGGAGTGGCGCGAGAGCCGCCCGTAATCCGGCATGGAAGGCACATGGAAAAGCACATGCCCGTCCGCCTCATAGGCGTGATCGTCGGCAATCAGCCTTTCGATCATTTCGATCATCTCGCCGATATGCCCGGTCGCGCGCGGCTCGACATCGGGCACCAGCGCGCCGAGCGCCGCCATGTCGGCGTGGAAGGCTTCCGTCGTCCGCGCCGTGATGCGCTCGATGGGCTCGCCCGTCTCGGCCGCCCGCGCGTTGATCTTGTCGTCCACGTCCGTGATGTTGCGCACATAGGTCACGCGCGGATAGAGCCGCTTCAGCAGCCGGTAGAGCACGTCGAACACGACGACGGGGCGCGCATTGCCGATATGCGCGAGGTCGTAAACCGTCGGCCCGCACACATAGAGGCGCACATGCTCCGGGTCGAGCGGCTCGAAAGGCTCCTTGGCGCGCGCCAGCGTGTTGTGGACGATGAGGGTCACGGGACTGTCTCCGGCTCCATGCGGTCGTGTCGGTTCGGCAGCGGGATATAGGCCAAGCCGACGCCCGCGTATATGTCCCTGCCGGCCGCGGCGGGAGAGGACCGCGGGAATGTCATGTTTTGTCATGGTCCGTCCTCGTGGCGGCCTTTCCCCCGCCGCGTTCCGTGCCCTGTGCGCTCCCGCCGGCCGGGCCGGGCGCGGCCCCTGTCCCGCGCGCGTCTGCGCCCGCGCGCGCCTGCGCGAGGTGCCGGGACCGTCGGTCGCGGTAGGGACGCCGGTTTCCCGGCGCCCCCCGCACAGATCCGGACGTGCGCGCTAACGCATCCGGCTCCTACCTCGGGTAGTGACGGCGAAGCGCACGCTTGGCCACGGGTGCCGGGTCCGGGGTTTGGGCCAGT
>JAJDYL010000199.1 GCA_022825195.1 Alphaproteobacteria bacterium | reverse complement strand
CGCCGCTACCGACGCTTCGTCACCGGCCTCACGACCGGTAACGCACGGCTCGCGGTGGAAACGCGGTCGGCTACTCCTTCGTTCCGCAGGACTTTCACCCGCTACCCCCACACCAGTTAGCCTGGCGCTCGAAATGTCATGTTTTGTCATGCGTACGGTTTCCGCCCCGGCTGCCTGGGCCGGTTCGAGGGGTCGTTCACGGGGCATTGCGAGCCTCCTTTCGGTCGTCGGTTTCGAGCGCCTCCCCGCAGCCGGGAAAGCCTCCCCGTCCCTCGCGCGCCGCGGCGGCGCGCATTATGCGCGCCCGGTCATGCGCGGGGGCCGGGCGCAGGACGTACCTTCCCCGTCCGCTCGCGCCGGGGTCCTTTCGGCCCCCAGCCAATGGCTTTCTGCAGAAAAGCCGAAAGGCGGCCCCGGAAGCCGCCTCTCCGCCGCCATCATACACCCGATCTACCAGAAATCAATCCTATTTCGGATAATTTTCTAGAAATGTTCCTAAAAGGATCGTGAAGCACATGGTTCTCGGCCCGACCGAGGCGTCGACTCTTCCGCCTGGTGTGGCAAAGGCGGAGGGTTGGAATCGGAGTATGCGGCGCAGCAACGCCGGACGGGCGGGTATGCGCCGGGCAACCGGAATGCGAACATGCTGAAGTCGCACGAACACGCACCGGAACCCCGCAACCCGATGCCGGGCGTCGAACCGGCTCCCGAACTTCGGCAACCGAGCAGAGACCTTTGAGCCATGTCCGCGAAGCTTCCGATGAAAGAGCTGTTCGACCTCCCCGAGGGGGTGGTCTATCTCGACGGCAATTCGCTCGGTCCGCTGCCGAAGGGCGCCCTCGAACGCGCCCGGACCGTGATCGGCAGGGAATGGGGGCACGAGCTTATCCGGGCGTGGAACACGGCCGGCTGGATGGCGCTGCCGCAGCATGTGGGCGACCGGATCGCCCGGCTGGTCGGCGCGGCGCAAGGCTCCGTCGCGACCGGCGACACGCTGTCGATCAAGGTCTATCAGGCGCTTGCCGCAGCCCTGAAGATGCGCCCCGGCCGCAGGGCGATCCTGTCGGACTCGGGCAATTTTCCCTCCGACCTCTACATGGCCGAAGGGCTGATCCGCACCATCGGCAAGGATTACGAACTGCGCACGCCGGCGCCGGAAGACGTCCTCGACCGGATCGACGAGGATGTGGCGGCGGTCATGCTGACGCAGGTCGATTACCGCACCGGCCGGATGCACGACATGGACGCCGTTACCCGGGCCGCCCACGCCGCCGGCGCGGTGATGATCTGGGACCTCGCCCACAGCGCCGGCGCGGTGCCTATCGACATGGCCGGGTGCCGGGCCGAGTTCGCCGTCGGCTGCACCTACAAATATCTGAACGGCGGCCCCGGCGCCCCGGCCTTCATCTATGTCCGCCCGGATGTCGTCGAGGCGGTGGAGCCGGCGCTGGCGGGGTGGCTCGGCCACGATGCGCCCTTCGCCATGGAGCTCAACTACCGCCCCGCCATGTCAACCGAGCGGCTCCGGGTCGGAACGCCGCCCATCGTGCAGCTCGCCATCCTCGACCGGGCGCTGGACGTGTGGGAAGGCATTGACATGGCCGACATCCGGACAGCCTCCATCGCGCTCTCGGAGCTGTTCATCGCCGAGGTCGAGGCCCGCTGCCCCGGCCTCGCGCTGGCTTCGCCGCGCAACCCGGCCGAACGGGGCTCGCAGGTCTCCTTCGCCTTCCAGCACGGCTATCCGGCCATGCAGGCGCTGATCGACCGGGGCGTGATCGGGGACTTCCGCGCGCCGGACATCATGCGCTTCGGCTTCACGCCCCTCTATATCGACGAGGCGGACGTGATCGCAGCCGCCGAAACCCTCGAAACCGTGATCGCGCAGGAACTCTGGCGCGACCCGAAATACCGGACCCGCGCGCGGGTGACATGAAACGGGAAGGAGAATACCCGCTCACGAAGCCGCCGATTGCGGTCGGCGGCAGCGCATGAAATTGTTGCCGCCGGAAATTCGGGGGAGGCCGCGATGAGCTTGGCAAATGTTAAGGCTCTGACTTTCGACACGGGCGGGACCATTCTCGACTGGCATTCCGGCATCAAGGGCGCATTGGCGCAGACCGGCGCCAGGCACGGGATCGAGAAGGACTGGGTCCATATTACCAACGAGTTCCGGCGCCGCTCGCTGGGGAAGATGATCAATCTGGGCGAAAGGGAACCGCCGGCCTACAATATCGACGACGCCCACCGGATGGCGCTGGACAGCCTTGTCGAGGAGCACGGGCTGGACGCCTTCACCGCGGACGAGCGCCACTCGATCTGTTACGACACGGTGCATAATCTGCAGTGCTGGCCCGATTTTCCGGCCACCCTGCCGAAGCTCCGCGAGAATTTCCTGTGCGCGTCGTTCACGATCCTCAGCTTCCGGATCATCATGGATACGGCCAGGCGCAACGGGCTTGACTGGGACGCCGTCTTCTCATGCGAGGCGATCGGCAAGTACAAGATTCTGCCGGAAGCCTACAACGCCGTCGCAAGGTTCCTGCAGTTGCAACCGGGCGAAATATGCATGGTGGCCTGCCACAATTTCGACCTCGACGCTGCGAAGGGCTGCGGCTTCAGGACGGCGTTCGTGAAGCGGCCCGACGAGTGGGGCCCCGAAGGTCCGCCCGACCGGGACCCGAATCCGATCCACGACATCGTCGCGGACAGCTTCCCCGATATGGCGCGGCAATTGGGCGTGGCCGTATAAACCCCACGGTCATTGACCGGAACCCATGACGGATTCGACGCCCGCCGCCCCGAACGGCCTCCTTCGACAGGCTCAGGACAGGCTCTTCCGTCATGCCCGGAACAAGTCCGGGCATCATTAGTGTCCGGTTAAATTGTTGAACAGATTCAATTGGTTATGGAGCTCGGGATTTTGGTTTCGGGGCGCGATGGGGCCAAGTGCTTGTTTTATGGGGATTTTTTCGAAGGGCATGACGGAGAGGACCTGTAACATTCTGTAGAGTTGGGTATCGAGTTCGAGCTTCTTTCGGATGATCGCGACCAGGACATAGACGGACACGGCGATCCAGAGTTG
>JAJDYL010000090.1 GCA_022825195.1 Alphaproteobacteria bacterium | reverse complement strand
GACGCTTCGTCACCGGCCTCACGACCGGTAACGCACGGCTCGCGGTGGAAACGCGGTCGGCTACTCCTTCGTTCCGCAGGACTTTCACCCGCTACCCCCACACCAGTTAGCCTGGCGCTCGAAGTGTCATGTTTTGTCATGATCTGTCATGTTTTGTCATGGGGCCGGCCTCCGCTCCGGTCGTTTGCGCCGGCCCCGCGGTCGTTCGCCACGCATTGCAGCTTCCTTTCCGTCCACGGTCCCGTACGCCCCGCTGCCGGAGGAGCGTCCCTCTCCCGCGCATAATGCGCGCGCGCGTCTCGCGGCGGCGCGCGTGCGCGCCCGCGTGCGCGATGGGGGGCCGGGGCGACATGAGAAGGCGACGACGGGCGGGGACAGGATCGGGCCGGGGTGACGGTTGGGGGTCGGTTGCGGTCATCGGTGCCTCCTTCGGGGCAAAGGGCGGGACGGGCGGTCCCTGTTTCGCGCGTATCGTGCGCGGGTGGGTGCGCGGGCGCGGGCGGGCGTATCGCGGCGGCGCGGTTCGTGCGCCTGATTGCCCGCATGCACGGGCGCGCGACGACGGGCCGGGCAGAGGGCGCACCCCTCCCGTCCGCTTACGCCGGGGGTTTCTCGGCCCCCAGCCATGCTTTCTGCAGAAAAGCGGAAAGGCGGTCCCGGAAGCCGCCTTTCTCTCATGCCTATTCTACACCATTCCTCTGAAAGTCAATCTATCCAGGAACAAAAAATGACAATAGCGGGCATTTTTTCACAAGGCGTTGAATCGGCGGGACAAGGCCGGGCATGACGGGCGGGGGCAGCGGCGCCACTGAGCAACCGGACAGATGCAGGCCCGCTATTGCGACGTTGCGGCGAACGACCCGGTCGCTGTGTAACCGCCCGTAGACGTCACGGTGAATTGGCCGCCCACATCGACCACCGGGTTGCTGCCATTCGAGAAGAAGGAGCCGTCCATGGTGCCGGATGCGGGGTCGGTTCCGCTCACCTGGGTGAGCGCACCGCCGAAGTCCCGCGGATTCCCGACCGGCGCCGTCAGGTCGGTGGCGGCATAGTTCCTGCCGTCGAGATTGGTGATCGCCGCCGTGCCCGTCCGGGTCCCGAAATTCCAGCTCATCGAGAACCCGCCGACGGCGGCATAGGTCGCGCCGCCGCTATTGATGGCCGCGCCCGCATGGCCCGAATAGGATGCCGTGCCCACGGTCGGGATATCGGCAATCTCGGGCAGGAGACCGACCACGAAAGTGCCCGGAAACACGTCGTCCTGGCGTTGAGGGTCGCTCGGGTCGCTCGGGTCCCCGAAACTGACGCGTCCTCCCCACCAGCCGAAGCGGGCGGCGGAGCACTTGCAGAACCGGACGCCGTCCGGCAGAAGCCCGTCCGCCGGCGCCGCGTCGTTGCTGAACAGCCAAACCCGCTTGGAAGCGTACGGAGCTTCGCTCAAGGGTACAAGTTCCGGCCCGCTTCCCCCGTCGACCCACATCAGTCTCTGGTACCTGAAGATGTCATTGTCTTCGTCGTACCACCAGACAAGCGAGCTTTGCGCGGCAAAAACCTCGTCACTCAAATATGTTCCTCTCAGGTAGGATATTCCCAAACCTTCCCTGTTGAATTGCTGCCTTAGCTCGTCCCTTTGGCCGATATAGGCTCCGAACCCCAATTGCATGCTTTGCACACCGCCGGAACTCCCCTGGGGCTGGCCGAGATCGAAACTTGCGCCCAGAAAGCTGTATTTCGTTTCGCGTCGGAACACCACATCTTCCGGCGAACCTCTCCTGTTGTTCAAAACATAAATGAAGGGCGTCGTGCTGCCTTGTTGCCACCCTTCGAACAAACCGGTCGCATAACCCTTCCAGATGCCGTCGCTTCTCGAACCGTAATGGGTCACCGGCAATACCGGTTCATTCAGTCTATATTCCACTACGGGATCGATAACGTGTTGACTATCGTCATGGGCCTGCACAGAGATGCGCCGCTGACCGTCCGAACGTTGCTCTCCAACGGCCGTAAAGCTGTCCGGAGGGCCCCCGCCGCCAAATGGAGACGGAGAGCGTTGGCGGTCGTCCTCTCCGTTCAAATACAGGAGATACATGCTGTCGCTGGACGGGCTGCCACCTATCGTTTCACTCGGACCCCGCGCAGACCCCGCCACCCGGGTCGAGAGGCGGTTACCGACATAGTCGCCGCTGCTGCTGGGACCGACATAACCCGTAACTACGACTGCCGATGCTTGCTGGCCTGAGCCCGTGCCGTCGAACCGGCTTCTCACGAAGATCACCCGATAGCCGCCGCGACCCAAGTCGCCCTCGCGCTTGATGATCGTGAACGGATGGGATCGGCTGCCCGAGCCGGTCCTCAGCGCCGGAAGCGAATAGGAGATGTTGCTGCCCGCCACATCGTAAACCCACAGACCCGGCGGGGACGGAGGCGCGTCCGCCCGCTGCAAGGCCTCCTCCACCACATCGGGAACGGCCTCGCTGTCCTGTTCCGATCCTCCTCCGCCCTCTGCGGTTCCCGATTTCGCAGCCGCCGTCCCCAGCCCCGCCGGCGCGCTGTCCGACTCCTCGGAGTAGGCGGACGCCGACTTCGCAACCGTTTCGCGGCTGGCCTCGGGCGCCCCCGCTTCTTCCCGGCCGGATTCCTCCTTGGCTTCGAGCGCACTCAAAACGGCGCTCAGCTCCTCCGCATCGACCGGAGCCGGGTCCGCCACCTCGCCTCCGGTCGAAACGGAGGTCGAAAAGCCCGCCCGCGAGATGGTCTTCGTCTGCGTTCGCTGCGCGTCCGGACCCAGCCCGGTTACCGTCAGCTCCTCCCCGAACAGGAAGACGACATCGGTTCCGCCCTCGGCGTCATGCTCCACGACCGCGATGCCGCCGCGCACGCCGATCACCGCCACCGGCGTGGAAATTTCAACCTTGCCGCGCTTGCTGACCTGCCCCCCGACAAAGCGCAGCACGCCCCGGCTCAACCTGCCGAGCAGCCCGCCCGTGGCGGTGTCGCGGTCATAGTAATACTCGTCGACGACCAGATCGCTGCCGGGTCCGACGGTGAGGTGGGTGCCGTCCGTGAAGAGAATCTGGGTCACGCCCAGCTCGTCGGTCTGAATGCGCTCGTCCTGAAACACATCCAGCCTCGGTCGAAGCATGCGCGTCGGCTGGCCAGGCGGGGTGCCCCGCGCCTGCTGCACGACGGCTGTCGTCCGCCCGGCATTCGCTGCCGCGGCTTCCCCGGGAGCGAACGCCGGCAGGCAAAGCCCCGACAGGATGGCCGCGCCGATCCCGGCGAGCGACAATCCCGCTCTGCGGACGGGGCTCCGGTCGGACCGATTGCGGCACATCATGTTCCCGCTCCTGTCAGCGCCTCAGAACGCGACGCGAATGCCCGCGAGCGCGGACGTGTTGTCGAACTCGAAGTTGGGCAGATTGGAACGCCGCCATTGATGGCGCAGCTCCAGAATCGCCGACATTTCGTCGAACAGCGGCAGCGTCAGGCCCGCCGCCAGCGAGTAATCCTCATCCGTGCGGGTCTTGCCGGGATCGACGGTGCGGTCGGGCGCGTCGTAATCCCGCAATCCCGCTTCCCCCGTCAGCGACAAATTCCATACCCCCTCGCCCAACGGCGCGGGCAGGCGCCGCACCGCCCGCGCTCCCAGCTTGACCGCCGAGTAGGTTTCGTAATCGGCCTGGCTCTTCTGATGCTCGAGGGACCCGAAACCCTCGACCTGGAGCGTCCGGTCGATCGGAGCCGCCAATTTGCCGTTCACCCGGTAATTCTCGCCATCGCGGTCCTCGACCGTCGGCGACCGGGAGTTTTTTCGGAAATCCCGATGCAGCAGCACGGCTTCCGCCGAATAGCGGGACCCCGGAATCCAGGAGAGCGGACTGCCATACGCAACGCCGATGCCGAGGGACCGGTACAGCGTCCTGCCGTCGAGCAGCACCCAGTCGCCCTGCAGGAACGGGCGCAGCAGGCCCTCGTCGGGCCGCGTGAAGCTCGGACCGGTCGTGAAGGCAATGAGGTCGATATCCTGGCTGTCGAGCTCCTCCTGCCGCGCCGCGTAGATCTGGACGTCGCTCACAAGGAAGACGGCGGGGTCCCGGCCGAAATCGTACCGGTGCACGAGGTTGGCCGAGGCGAGGTAGCTGGTGTCCTCCTGTTCGAGATATTCGTCGGCGAGACTGGCCCTGAAGCCCCCGACCCGCACCGCGCGCTCGTCCGGTGCCGTGTTCGCGTTCGTCTGATGCCGGAAGCCCAGCAGAACGCTTCCGGACAGCACACTGGCGCGCGACGCCTCGTCGAGCCGTTCCAGCTGCGCCTCGATACCCGCCCTGATGTCCGGCGGCGGCGCATAGCTCAAGGCCGAGTTGTAATAGCGCCTTGCCGCCTCGATCGAGCCGAGCCCGGCATAGAGCCGCCCCAACTCGTAGTGAACGATAGGCAGGTCGGGATTGTAGATCAGCATGCGCTCCAGCGCGCCAACCGCACCTTCGAGGTCCCCGACGCGGCGCGCGACCATCGCGAACCTGAAGGTGATGTCGAGGTCGGTGGGATCGGCCAGCATCTCCTGGAAGGCCGCATCGTATTCCGGGCCGTATGGCGATGCCTGGCTCTCCGGAGCCGCCAGAAACACGGCAAATGCCAATATCGCGGCAACTGTAAGCCGGAGTCCGACCGTCCGCCGCATACGGCCGCGGCCGGCCTCGATAGTCCCCCGCTTGGCCCCGCCTCTCATCGCGACGAATTGGTACATCACAACAAACGTCCAGTCAATTCAATCAATTCAATCATGGGCGGTCCATTCCGCACTATCGCGCCTCCTGCCGGAAAACCCCGTCCCAATTCGCGTCCGGGGGGTTGTTGCGCAACACGGCGAGCCGCACGACATAAGTCGCGTAAAGGTCGTCCAACTCGCCGTTCCATCGGTCGCGGCAGTCTTCGAACAACGCCTCCGCCTTGTCCCACTCCTGCTTTCGGTAGGCGGCAAGCGCGGCATCGTGGCGGGTTTGCAACTCCAGAAAACCCTCGCTTCCTGCCTGCGTTTCGTCGCCCATCAAGCCGAAAATCGTCATGGCGGCGCTCCGTCCCCTCACACGAACCCGATCGAGTTCCAGATAGGCCAGATCGCCGGCAAGCCTGTGCGTGTCCTCTCCCACGATTATATCCACTCCGTACATACGGGTCTGCTGCTCGAGCCGGGAAGCCACATTCACCGCATCGCCCAATGCCGAATAATCGAACCGCTGCTCCGAGCCCAGATTACCCACGCAGCAAGGCCCGCTGTTCAGGCCTATGCCGACTCGTATGTCATGGAACTTCCGTCCCTCGCTTTCGGATTCGATACGCCATAGCGGCCTCAATTCCGCCAGCTTCCTTGACATCGCAAGCGCGGCCCGGCATGCGGAAAGTCCGTGGTCCGGCTCGCGCACCGGTGCGTTCCAGAACGCCATGACGGCATCCCCCATATATTTGTCTATTGTGCCCCCCGCTTCGAGAATTTCCTGGCTCATGGGTGTCAGAAACCTGTTTACAAGCTGAGTCAGCTCTTCCGCCATCATCCCTTCCGCGATTGCGGTAAATCCCTGTATGTCGCAAAACATCACCGTTAATTCCCGGGTTTCTCCTCCCAGTTTCAGGTCTTCGGGATGTTCCGCCAGCCTCTCGACTATGGACGGCGCCAGATAGCGGCTGAAGGCCGTACGCACGCGGCGGCGCTCCCGCTCGCCGGACAGGTACTGGAAGCTGCTTGCCAACAGATAAACCAGCACGATGGACAGGGTCGGGTAGAGCGGGTCGAACAAATATCCCGCCCGGTCGAATGCCAGCCAGCAACCCGCCCAGACGATGGCTGCTGCAAGGGCGCTGGCCGATGCGCCCAGGATCATTCGACGGCTGGAGACGATCAGCCATGTCAGGAGGCCGCAAAGGACCGGCAAGGACAGGATTTCCAGTCCATTCGCCCATTCCGCACGGACCAGAAAACCGCCCAGGAGCATTTGTTCTATGGCCTGGGCATGAATGGTTGCGGTCGTTTCAACCGGATTGAGAGGCGTTGCCCTGCTGTTTTCCAGGCCCGACGCGCTGACGCCGATCAGCACGATCTGACCCGATATTCCGTTCGACAGGCCGGATATGTCGTCTTCAAACAGCTTCCACGCCGGAACGGTGCGCTCCGGGACACCCGCGGTGAAGTGCAGCCAGATTTCTCCCTGGCTGTCGGTCGGCACCGCGACCCCGCCTGCCTTCAGGCCGGTCAGAAGAGCGTCACCCGACGCACCGTCCCCGCCCGATGTGATCGCGATCAGGGTCGAGGCGCCTTGCGCCACCCGCAGGGCCTCAAGGCCGAGCGAGGGGTAAATCCGGTCGCCTATCCGTGTGACCAGCGGCATCCGTCGAACCGTTCCGTCCCGGTCGAGACGGATGGTAAGAGAGCCGAGGCCGTGCGCGGACCGTTCCAGGACGGGCAGGTTGCCGATGGCGGAACCGTACGCACCAAGAAGCGGGGTCGGATCGGTTCCGAGGAAGGAAAACCCGAACTTGACCGGCGGAGGCTCCGCGCCTGCCCGTTGCGTGGGCGAAAATCCCAGCACTACGGGCGCGGACGAAGGAGCGGACAGGACATTTGCCAGAACGACATCGTGGTCGGGCAATTCGGCCAGGTCCGGGGCCAGCCGTTCGAGCGCGGCGCTGCGAGGCCAGGCTTCCACGACCTTGCTCGGCGTTGTCCGGTCCGGTTCGGCGAACACGATGGCAAAGGCGACGGCCGCCGCGCCCAGATCCGAGAGCCGCTCGACCATGGTGGCGATCTGGGTGCGGGGCCACGGCCATTGGCCGAGCCGCGACAGGGAGTCGTCGTCGATATCGATGACCCTCACCGGCGCCGGCACATATTCGCGCGGCTGCAGCCGTTGAAACATGTCGAAGACCGTCAGGCGGATCTGGGTGACGGGCAGCGGGTCCAGAAGCCGCAACCCGACGGCGAGCGCGATGGCCGCTGCGGCAATGAGGACGATCTGCAGTCGCCGCGCCATCGTCAGGCGCGTTCCGACTTCGGGAGTCGCTCGGCGGGCGTTGTCAACGGTCCGGGCATTCAGGGCGCACGACGCCATTCAAGCGCGGCGAAAAGGCCCGGTCAAACCCTGGCTCCCGGACGCCGCCGGCAGGCCGGCCGCCGGGAGGCGGCGCGTTTCCGCCGATTTCGCGGCGGCGTACCATTGCCGATGCCGGGTCCGGACGGTAATGCTCCGCAAGGCCGTCGATTGCCGCGGCGGCGGACAAGACAGGAGAGAACAGGCATGGCCTATCGCGTGATGCTGCAAATGCCCTACACGGCAGGGCTCAAATCGGTGTTGGAGGGCCGCGACGACATTGCGGTCGAGCGCTTCACCGAACTCACCGAGGACAACATCCTGCAGCATATCGCCAATTACGACGCGGCGATCCTGGGCGTGGCGCCGTTCACCCGCCGCATCATCGGCAATGCCGCCCGGCTGAAGATCGTGGCCCGCCACGGCGTCGGCTACGATGCGGTGGACGTGCCGGCGCTGACGGAAGCGGGCGTGCCGCTCGCCGTCGTCGGCACGGCCAATTCGGTCACCGTCGCCGAGCACTCCCTGTTCTTCATGATGGCGCTCGCCAAGCGCGCATTGCTCTACGACCGCGAACTGCGCAAGGGCAATTGGGACATCCGCTTCGCCACGCCGGCCTACGACCTTGCGGGCCGCACGGTGCTGATCCTGGGCTTCGGGCGCATCGGCCGCCGGCTGGTGCCGCGCTGCACAGCCATGGGCATGAACGTGCTGGTCCACGACCCCTATGTCGTCCAGGACGCGATCGCCACGGCCGGCGCGACGCCGGTCGAGGACTGGCGGGCCATGCTGCCGGAGATCGACTTCCTCTCCGTCAACTGCCCGAAGAACGAGGAAACCGACGGCATGGTGGGCGCGGCCGAACTCGCGGCGATGAAGCCGACGGCCTTCGTCGTGAATACGGCGCGCGGCAACATCGTCGAGGAGAAGGCGCTTTACGACGCCCTCAAGAGGCGGGTGATCGCCGGCGCCGGCATCGACCCGTTCGTCGTCGAGCCGGCGACGGCCGCCGAACCGCTGTTCGAGCTCGACAACATCATCGTCTCCCCCCACTCGGCGGGCGTGAGCGAGGAGTCCATGTTCCGCATGGGCGCGGCGGCGGCGCAGAATGTCGTCGATTGCTTCGACGGCAGGCTCGATCCGGCCAATGTCATCAATCCGGAAGTCCTGGACTGACCGTCTTCACTGCATCCGCTCTTCCGCCCGGATGAGGTAGAGGGGCGTCCCGCCGCGAACCGCACGCAGGCAGTTGGCGACGGCGCGCCCCAGGACGACCGGGCGCCGGCTGCCGCCGACGGAAGCGGAGTTGTGCGGCGAGCCGATGACGTTCGGCAGGTCGAGCAGCGGCGTGTCGACCCGGAAGCTGCCGTGGCGGACCGGCTCCACCCACCAGGCGTCGAGGCATGCGGTGAAGGACGGCCGGGCGGCCAGGTGGTCGTAGAGCGCGCGCTCGTCGATGATCTCGCCGCGCGCGAGGTTCACCAGGATGGCCCTGTCCTTCATGCGCCGCAGTTGCGGAGCGCCGATCGACTTCTCGGTCGCGGTGCTGAGCGGCGCGGTGACGAACAGGATGTCGGCGGCTTCGCACAGCTCGTCCAGCCGGTCCGGCGTCCCGATCCAGTCGACCGGCTCCTCGCTGGCGCCGCGCCGGTTGATGGCGTGGATTTTCATGCCGAAGGCGCGCATCAGCCGGGCGACCGCGACGCCGATGCCGCCGAAGCCCAATATGCCGCAAACGCCCCCGGCCAGCCTGATATTGGGCGCGAACTGGTTGAAGCGCCCGGCGCGGAGCTCCGCATGCTCCACGAACAGGCGCTTGGCGGCGGCCAGCGCCAGGGCGGCGCCGTGCTCGGCCATCGGCTCGGCGGAGGCACCGCCATTGCCGGCCACCGGAAGCTCCGGCGGCAGGTCCCTGAGCGGCATGAAGTCCACGCCGGCCGGCAGCATCTGCAGCAGCCGCGCGCCGGCCAGAAGGGGCCATTCCTCCCGCCGGAAGTCGTTGCCCGTATGTTGCGCCAGCACGGCCGCCGCGCGTTGCAGCATGGAGGCGCGGCCCCCGGACGAGGCGGCGTCGGCGAGGTAAAGGAGCGGGCCTGTCCCGCCCCAGGCTTCGGCGATGAAGCCGCGGTCCCGCTCGCCGGCGTCATAGGCGACCACCAGGGCGTCTCTCGTCAAGGTCTCAAACCTCCCGGACGGCGGGCCTGGATGCGCGCCTGGCCAGCACGGCCTCGCGATAGCCGATATAGAGGCCCGACGCCACAATCAGCCCCGCGCCGACCCAGGTCCAGAGGTCCGGAAAATATCCGAAGACGACGAACCCGAGCAGCGCCGCGAAGATCAGGTGGCTGTAGTTGAAGGGCGCGATCACCGACGCGGGGCCGCGCCCGAAGGCGATCGTGTAGAGATAGTGGGCGAAGCCCGAGAGCAGGCCGAGGGACACCATCATGCCGATTTCGACCGGGTCCGACGGCGGGCGCCAGTCGGTCCAGACGACCAGGCTGAGGACCCCGGTGCCAACCACGGTCGCGATGGTGGCCATCGTCGCCGGGTCCTCGCCGGCGGAGAGCTTGCGCGTCAGCAGCGAGTAGAACGCGCTCGTGAAGGCGGAGCCGACCGTGAAGACGATCTGCCAGGGCGTGTCGCCGAAGCCCGGCCGGATGATGACGAGCGCGCCGACGAAGCCGACGACGACCGCCGTCCAGCGCCTCGGGCCGACCCGCTCGCCCAGCACCGGCCCCGAAAACGCCGTGATGAGCACGGGGCCCAGCATGGTGATGGCCGCGGCCGTGGCCAGCGGCACCCACTTGATCGCCAGGAAGAAGCACATCGACGAGGTCAGCAGGCAGGCCCCGCGCACCACCTGCGCGACCGGGCGCGCGGTCCGAAGCCGCAGGAAGCGCGGGCCGCGCATGGGCGTGAACACCACGACCATGAAGAGGAGCGCCCCGGTATAGCGCGCCCAGACGAGCTGCACGGGCCCGTAATCGGCGCGCAGGATCTTCACCTCCACATTGAGGATGGAGAAGATCGCGACGGCGCAGACCACGAGCAGGATCGCCAGTCCGATGCGGTCGCGGGGCGGGTTCATGGGGCGTGGGGCGCGGGCCGGGCTACTGGGCGGCCGCGGCCGCGCTCGCAAGCTGGCGCAGCACGAGCGCGGCGTAGAGCCCGCGCCTCGCCAGCAACTCGTCATGCGTGCCGGTCTCGACCAGCCGCCCGCCGTCGAGCACGACGATCTTGTCCGCATCCCGGACGGTGGAGAGCCGGTGGGCGATGACGACGGTGGTCCTGTCGGCCTTCAGCACATCCAGCGCGCGCCGCACGGCAAGCTCGTTGAGCGCATCCAGATGGCTCGTCGCCTCGTCCAGGATCAGGATGGGCGCGTCCTTCAGGAAGGCGCGCGCGATGGCCACCCGCTGGCGCTGCCCGCCCGAGAGGCTGGCGCCGCGCTCGCCGACCACGGTTTCGAGCCCCTCCGGCAGGGTGGCGACGAGGGGGCCGAGGGCCGCATGGTCGAGGGCCGCGGCCAGCTCCTTCTCGCTCGCGCCCGGCCGGGCGATGGCGATATTCGCGCGCAGCGTGTCGTTGAACAGGTAGGTGTCCTGCGAGACCAGCGCGATGCGGCCGCGCAGTTCGTCCAGCCGGTAATCGCGCAGGTCCGCCCCGTTCAGCGTGATCCGCCCCGAATCCGGGTCCCAGAAGCGCATCAGCAATTGCGCCGTGGTGGTCTTGCCGGCGCCCGAGGCCCCCACCAGCGCCACCGTCTTGCCGGCCGGGATGGTCACCGTGACCTCGCCGAGCGCGCGCCGGTGCTGGCCGGGATAGGCGAAGCTCACGCCTTCCAGCGAGAGGCCCGCCCCGGCGTCGCCGCCCTGTTCCGCGCCCGGCCCGTCAGCCACCGGCACCGGCTCGTTCTCCAGCGCGTAATAGCGCCGGGTGGCGCCCAGCGTGTCCGCCAGCCGCCGCCCGATCTGGGCGATTTCCGAGACCGGCAGGAAAGCGGACATGGCGAGCAGGGCGAGCAGCGGCAGGAGCCCGGCATCGACGGCGCCGGCCTGGACCAGCAGCGCGCCGCTCACCACCACCGCAAGGCCGCCCAGGCCGGTGAACACCTCCAGCAGGCTTTCCTGCAGGGTCACCTCGCCGAAGAAGGGCAGGCGGAGCGCGATATGCCTGTCGGCCAGCCGGTCGAAGCCGTCCGCACGCCGGCGTTCGTCCTGGAAGGAGACGATTTCGCCGAGCCCCTGCACGGAATCGATGGCGTAGGCGCCGAGCTCGCCCGCCGCCTCGCGCGCCCTGGAGCCCAGCCGGTCCACCCGGCCGCGCATCAGGAAGGGACTGAGGCCCACCGCAACGAGGAACGGAACAAGCGCGAGCGCGATCCACGGGCTCGCCGCGCCGAGCACGACGATGACGAGAGCCGGCACCAGCACCGCGACGAAGGCGGGCGCCACCGTGTGGGCGAAGAAATACTCGATGAGCTCGATATCGTGCGTGGCGAGGTTCATCAGGTCGCCGGTCCGCCGCCGGACGAGATAGGCCGGCGCCAGCTTGTCCAGCTTGCGGAAGGCGTCGATCCGCATCTCCGCCAGCAGCCGGTAGGCCATGTCGTGCGCCACCCAGGATTCGAGCCAGTGGACGATGCCGGCCATGGGCGCCAGCACCCAGAGCCAGACGAGAAGGTGGCCGTAGGGCTCGCCGTTCTTCAGGCTGAAGACGATGAGCGCGCTCACCGCGCCCACGCCGATAAAGGCGAGCACGCGCACGACGCCGAACAGGAAGGTGAGGCCGAGGCGCCCCTTCCACGGCAGGATCACGCGCATCAGGGCGGCGACGACCTGGAGCCATGAAAGGCCCTCCGCCTTGATGACGCCTTCCGTCGGCGCCTGCTTCGCCCCGCCGGGCGTCGCGTCCAGCGTCTCCGTCGTCGGGCGCTCCGGGGCGTCGATGAGAAGGTCGCCCTCCCGCTCCTCGGACTCGCGCGCCTGCTCGCGCATCAGCGAGGCATAGACGCCGCCCGGCAGGCCCATGAGTTCGCGGTGCGAGCCGCTTTCGACGACCCGCCCCTCCTCCATCGCGAGGATGCGGTCGCAGTCGATCACGCTGGAGAGCCGGTGGGCGAGGATCAGCGTGGTGCGGCCCTGCATGAGGCGGTCGAGCGCCTCCTGGATCACCGCCTCATTGTCGGCGTCGACGGCGGAGAGCGCCTCGTCCAGCACCAGGATCGGCGTGTCGCGCAGCACGGCGCGGGCAATCGCGACGCGCTGGCGCTGGCCGCCCGAGAGCTTGATCCCCTTCTCGCCGATGATCGTGTCGTAGCCGTCCGGCAGCGTGTCGATGAAGCCCCTGATATTGGCGATCCGCGCCGCCTCCTCGACCTCCTCGCGGCTGGCGTCCGGGCGGCCCATGCGGATGTTCTCGCCGATGGTGCCGTGGAACAGGAAGGTGTCCTGGTTGACGACCGAAATGTTGCGGCGGAGCTGCGCGAAGCTCATGTCGCGCAGGTCGATGCCGCCCAAGGTGACGCGCCCGGACCCGGGATCGAAGAAGCGCAGCAGCAGGCGCACGATGGAGGTCTTGCCGCAGCCGCTCTGCCCGACCACGCCGATGCGCTCGCCCGGCGCGACGGAGAAGGAAAGCCCCCGATGCGCCGGGCCGCGCGCGCCGGGATAGCCGAAGGTCACGTTCTCGAAGGCGATGGCCGGCTCCAGCCGGTCCGCCTCCCTGTTCTCCGGGCCGTCCGCGACTTCCGGTTCGGCGTCCAGGATGCCGTAGATGCCCTGGGCCGCCGACATGCCGACCATGCCCTGGTGGAGCACGGCGCGCAGGTCGCGCATCGGGCGGAATATCTCGACGCCCATCATCAGGATCACGAGCAGGCTCGCGAGCTCCATCTCGCCCGCGGCGACGCGCGATGCGCCAAGCGCCAGCGCCGCGGCCGCGCCTATGGCGATCATGCAGTCGGTGATGCCGCGGGCGAGCGTGTTCGTGCCGAGCACCCACATGGTGCGCCGGAACAGCTCGCGCGCCTTCGCGGTCAGGAGGTCGGCGCGCGCCGCGCTCTGCCCGAAGGCCTTGAGCGTGCCGAGGCCCTGGATGGAATCGAGGAACTCGGCGGCGAAATCGGCGTAGGAGCGCTGCCGGCTGCGCGAGTTCATCACGTCGCGGCTGTGCCAGGCGGCGGGCAGGAAGAGCGCGGCGAGCGCGAAGGCGAACAGCACCGCCGCCACCGGCAGGTCGATAAAGGCCACGAAGGCGAAGATGAGCAGCGGCGTCAGGAACGACACCAGCAATTGCGGCAGATATTGCCCGAAATAGGTTTCGAGCTGCTCGACGCCCTCCACCAGCGAGAGCGTGAGCGCGCCCGAGCGCCGCTGCCCGGCATAGGAGGGGCCCAGCGCCGCGATGCGGTCGAACAGCGTTCGGCGGAGCCGCTTCTGGACGAGCGCGGCGGTCCTGTGCGCGACGATGGTCCGCCAGTGCTCGCAGGCGCCGCGCGCGGCCATGACGACAGCGATGCCGAGAATGGGCCAGACCAGTTCGGCGGCCGTGGCGCCGGCGAAGACGCGGCCGATCAGCCAGCCGAGCAGCGCCAGCCGCGCCACGCCGAGCGCCGCCGCCAGCAACCCGACCGCCATGGAGAGGAAGATGCGCCCCCGCACGCCTTCGGTAAAACGCCAGAGACGAAGCTCGAGATGCATGGAGGCCCTTCCGACACGGCAGAAACCGGACCCGCGAAAACCGGCGCGCGCAGGCCCGGCCGCCCGGTTTGGGCGGAAACCGGCGCCCTGTCAACGACGGCGCCTGCGCCGGGCTGCCCCGTTCGGGGCGGGGCGAGTCTCTCCGGTCCGGCGGCGCCCTGTCCGCTTGCGCGGCGCGGGCCCCGGCCGATGGCCGCCGGCGTCAGAACCGCATGTTGAGGGTGAGGAAGAAGGTGCGGCCCCAGCCGGCGGCGACGGGCCCGTCCGTGGAGGAGGGGTCGGACGTGTCCGTCGTGAGCAGCTCGTCGGTGAGGTTGAACACGCCGGCCGAGACCCGGGCGCCTTCCAGTCCCAGCGGGTCGGCCCAGTCCACCGACAGGTCGTGGCCGGTCCAGGACTCGAACTCTCCGCTGCCGGTCCGGTTCTTGAATCCGGAGCGGTAATTGGCGGTCCATATGGCGCTCAGATTGCCGCGCCGCGCCAGGAACCCGACGCGGACGGCGTTCCGGGCGATAACGATCCGGTCCTTTGCGCCGGCGACGCGCGCGTCCGTGCTGAGGACATGGCGCCAGGCACCCCGCATGCCGACCACGCCCCAACTCGTCCTCATGCCCCCGCCGAACCGGGTATTGATGCCCGAGATCTCGTCCTCGGCCACGTTCTCGAAGCCCCGGTGGATGGTGATTTCGCCGCCATTGCGCTCGATGCAGTTCTCCCGGATGGTGCTGCCATCAGGAGCAGTCCTGCATTCCTCCAGGTTCAGCATGGCATGGGTGGCGGAATTCAGTCCCACCCCGTCGGAGGTGGAGAGCCGGTACCATTCCGCGGCCAGGAAGAACGGCCCCCGGCGCGCCTCGGCGCCGAAGGCGAGCCTCTCCGCCTTCACGGGATCGAGCTTCGGGTTGCCTGTCAGCTCCTGCGTCACCTGCCGGACATTGGGCTTCGGGCATTCGCGGGGCGGGGGCCCGGCGCCCGGATCGCACAGGATACGGGGATGGGTCTGCAACTCGGTGCTGTAGAGATGCAGCATGGAGGGCGCACCTTCCGCTGCGCCGAAGGAACCCCGCAAGGTGAAGATGCCGGTCGGGCGGTATTCGGCCCCGGCGCGCCACGACCCCAGCCCGCCCACATCGTCGAACTCCGTTGCACGGCCCGCGAGCCTGAGGTCGAGCCGGTCCGCCACCGGCAGCGACACATCCGCGAAAGCCGAGGCGGTTTTGCGCTTGCCCTCATAGCTGACCCCGCCGGACCCGAGCACGTCGGTCACCCTGTGGGTCATGCCGTCATTGCTGCGAAAGCGCAGGAGTTGGTGCGCTTCGGACCGGCCCAGTTCGACTCCCGCCGTCCATGCCGCGTCGCGGCCGCCGATCGCGAAGCCGGATCCCTCCAGCGCCAGCCGGGTTGAAAGCGTCTCGATGCCGGAATCCGTTGTCTCCAGCACACGGCTCTTCTCTATCGCGGCCAGATGATCGTCATCCTGGGAAAACGGGTCCGCGACATTGTAGCGCCCCGCCGCGATTTCGTCCCTTATCCTCCTCTTCAGCACCTTGTTGACGCCGGTTTCCAGCCGGTCCCACCGATAGGTGCTGATGGACGCATCGTAGCCGAGGTCTTCCGCCAGACGGCCCGTAACGCCCAGCGAGATGTCGTATTCCTCTCCATCGTCCGCCCATTCCCGGTTGCCGTGGCCCACGAAGCGGTGCCCGATGGAGAACCCGTCATTCTCGTCGGCGATGTTGTCCGTTGCACCCAGGCTTGGGTCGGCCTCTCTGGCGGCAGCGTTGATTGCATCCAGCAAAGCCTGGTTAGTTACGGTGCCGCCTTCGTCCGTGACGGAAACGGAAAACACATCGACGGAAGGCGCGTAGCGGAAGGCCGTCTCGTACTGCGTGATGTTCATATCCAGACGCAAATCGGCATCGTCGCCGAGCGGATGGTCCAGGTTCAGGACGGCGCTTTGCTGCTCCCGGCTCCGGGTGTCCCACCAGATGTCGCCATAGGCGAAGCCGCAGCCCTTGTCGCCCGAGGTGATGCCGGACGGGTTTATGCCGGGGACATAGCCGTGCGCCGTGTCGCAGTCCCCCAGCGCCACCGACCTTTTCGGCGCGTCGACTTCTTTGCCGTCTATCGTAACCTTGTCCCTCACGAATTTACCGGGGTTTTCCGGATCCGGCACCAGCGGGACGACGAAGGCGGTGTTGCCGCTGATGCTGACATTCTTCATCTGGCTGAACTCGCCGCCCGCGACCCATTCGGAGCGGCTGTGAACCCGCTCGCTGCCGGGGATTTCCTGGCGGTCGATGGCATCGACGCCGAGCGTCATGCGGCCCTCGCCGAACGCGCCGCCCCAGAAGACGCTGCCCTGCCAGGCGTCGCCGCCGTCGCGGCTCGGCGCCCGCGTGACCGTGCGCGCCTCGAAGCCGTCCAGGTCGCTCCGCAGCACGATATTGAGCGCGCCGCGCACGGTGGCGCCGCCGATGGAGCCCAGGCTGTCGCCGGCGAGGACCTCGATGCGCTCCACGGCCGAGAGGGGCAGGGGCTCCAGATCGCCGCCGGTGCTGGAGTATGGCCTGCCGTTCACCAGGACGAGCAGGGACTGCCCGCCGGTCAGGAAATAGCGGGTTATGCCCGTGTTCAGCAGTTCCTGCAGCGTCTGGGAGCCCGACCGCTCGATGAAGTCGCGGTTGTATGTGGCGACGACGCGGGGCGCCGGCGCGAGCGGCCCGGCATGGGCGCTATGGACCGCCAGCGCGGCGAGAACGGCAAGCGACGCCAAAAAGGTCTTCATCGACAGTCCTGTACTCATGAATCCGTCCTCCCTGCGATCCGGACGCGGGAAACGCACGCCGCAAATACCCCGCGGCGCATCCCGGCCATTGTCGCTGTCCAAGGTTCCCCGCTTTCATCATTAGTTCCAATACTTATTTTTTCGCTAAATCATAGGAAATTCTAATGCGATGACACGCAGCTCCGGCTCCGGCCGGAACCCTCTCCCGCTTCTACAACCGTCCGGCGGAGACGCCGCCATCGACCATGTAGACGCCGCCGGTGCAGAAGCTGGACTCGTCGCTGGCGAGGAACAGCATCGGCCGCGCGACCTCCTCCAACTCCCCGTAGCGCTGCAGCGGTGTCATGCCTTCCAGCGGCCGGTTTGCGCCGGAGATACGCATCCCTTGCCATACCGCCCTCCTTCGCGCCATATTCCTATGTCGGTAATTGCACGCCATCGTCGTCGCGCAAGCGGACTGGGAGACGGAGACGACAACATGCTGACCCGTCTCGAAGTGGATGGCTTCAAGAACCTCGTTGATTTCAAGATCGACTTCGGTCCTTGCACCTGTATTGCCGGACCAAATGGAATTGGAAAATCGAATATTTTCGATGCTATCCATTTCCTTTCCCTTCTTGCAGACCACTCGATCATCGAAGCTGCCACACTAGTCCGGACCGCCGCCGGCGATTTCGAAGGATTGGATGACCTCTTCTTCCGCAGCGGCAACCTTCAACGGGACTCATTCAAGTTTGCAACGGAAATGCTAATCCCGCCAGACGTTTCAGACGATTTCGGCCGTCCTTGTCGGGCAACTTCGACATTCCTCAGATATGAGATAGAAATCGGTCGCAAGGCATCCTCTTCCGGTGGACTGGATCGTCCCTTCGATATCGAATTACGCTCAGAGACACTCACACCTATACGTAAAGGCGATGCTGGAAAGCGATTGCGATTCCCACACTCAAAACCGGAGTTCCGCGATCCCGTAGTACAGAATCGTCGATTTGCGAAGTCCGGTTATATCGGGACAGTGCGGCCAGCCGATGGCGGAGAAGCAGAGATCGTCGTCTACCAGGACGGCGGCTCGCGCGGACCTGGGCAGCGGGCCCCGGCCCGTATGGCGCCGCGAACAATTGTCGGAACGACCAGCACGATTGCGACCCCGACTATCCTGGCGGCGCGGAGAGAAATGCAGAGTTGGCGTCTGCTTTCCCTCGAACCCAGCGCCATGCGCAAACCCGATCGTCTTGGCCGGGATCCCGATTTGGTTTCTGATAGCGGAGAACATCTTGCCGGAGCACTCTATCGTTTGAAGAGAGCGATGTCCAACGGAGACGATCCGGTAGGCCGTATCTCGTCAAGACTGTCAGAGCTTGTTCCAGTTCGAGAAGTTGATGTAATTCGCGACGATACCCGACAACTCCTCACCTTGTCCGTAACAGAAGAGAATGGGCAAAAGTTCTCTGCTGGAGCAATATCCGATGGGACGTTGCGCTTTTTGGCACTGGCAATACTCGCGGAAGATCCGGAGGGTCAGGGATTGATATGTATAGAGGAGCCGGAGAACGGTATCCACCCAAGTAGACTTCCCTCCATGGTGCACTTGGTATGGGACCTTGCAGTAGATGCGATGGAGAAACTCGAAGACAACAACGTTATGCGCCAAGTTATTGTTGCAACTCATTCACCATATTTTCTGCAGCTTCAGGAAAAAGGTGATATACTGATAGCGAAAGAAAATATGATCGAACTTGGTGGCGAACTTTCCCGCATTTTACGATGTTATCCTTTAGAACGGACCTGGCGTGTGGGCGGAGAGGACAATAATCGTGGTCTAGGCCAATTCATGATGACCGAATACCTTCAGCCGCCGGAGGGTGTTCAATTAATGTTGCCATTACAGCAGATAACGGAGCAAGCGGCGTCTTCGGAATGAGCAAACGGAATGTTCGTTTTGTCCTGATATGTGAAGGAAAGTCGGATGAAGCACTCGTTACTCATCTTCAACGGTTGCTGATCCATTGTGGCGCTACAGAAGCGGCGGGTACATCCGTCGCCCGTTCTACCTTACCTCGATCCAGTACCGGACAGTCCGCGATAGGCACTAAAGTCGGAACCTTATTGGCTGGTGGATGGAGTCCCGACCTTTGGTTTATCCACCGCGACGCCGACGGTGCGGGCTACACTGCCCGATTGGCTGAAATAGAGGAAGGGGCGAGACAGGCGGGGTTGAAGGCGGATTGGCTTGCTGTGATTCCAGTCAGGGAGACGGAAGCATGGGTCCTGTTGGACGAGGGGGTAATTCGGCGAGTGGCCGGCAGGCCGAGAGGAAAGACGCCCCTTGACTTGCCAAAGGCGTCGCAAGTGGAATCCATTGCTGATCCCAAGAGCGTGCTGGAAGAGGCACTATGCAAGGCTAGCGAAGCTCGAGGACACAGGCTGAAACGCTTTAGAAAGAGATTTGGAGAACTCCGGCGCATCCTTGTGGAGCAGCTACCCGTGGGCGGCCACCTGGAGCAGGTTCCAGCTTGGCGCCGGCTGAAGCAGGCGGTAGACGATTTCGTAAACGACTCCGCCAATTAGCGGAGGACGCGGCTGCGCTTGTTCTACAACCGTCCGGCGGAGACGCCGCCGTCGACCATGTAGACGCCGCCGGTGCAGAAGCTGGACTCGTCGCTGGCGAGGAACAGCATCAGCCGCGCGACCTCCTCCGGCTCGCCATAGCGCCTGAGCGGCGTCGCGCCGGCGAGCGGCTGGTTCGCGCCCGAGCCGGCAACGCCGTGCATGGATTCGAGGCTCTGGATCATGCGGGTGTCGATGGGCGAGGGGTTGACCGTGTTGACGCGGATGTTCGACGCCGCCCCCTCGATGGCGGCCGAGCGCATCAGCCCGATCACGGCATGCTTGGAGGCGGTGTAGGCGGACATGTCCGGGATGGCGCGGATGCCCGCCGTCGAGGAGGTCAGCACCAGCGACCCGCCGCCGCGCCGTTCCATTTGCGGCATCAGCGCCTTCAGGCCGAGCCAGACGCCGCGCGCATTGATCGCCATGACGCGGTCGAACATTTCGACCGTGTAGTCGCCGATGGGCGCGAGCGTCCCTTCGATACCGGCGTTGAGGAGCCCGATATCGATGCCCCCGAACCGCTCCGCGGTCGCCGCCGCAACGGCCTCGTTCTCCGCCGGGTCCGACACGTCGCCCGCATGCCAGGCCGCGCCGGTCTCGCCGGCCAGCGCCTCCAGCCGGTCCGCGTCCAGGTCCACCAGCATCAACTGCGCTCCCTCGGCCGCGAACAGGCGCGAAGCCGCCGCGCCGATGCCTCCGGTCGCCCCCGTGATTACCGCGACCTTGCCCGCAAGCCTTGCCATGCCCCTCTCTCCCCGGTGCCGTTCTACCGTTCCCCGCCCACCGTCGGCGGCGCCGGATCGTGGACCGCGCCGTCATATTCGACAAGCCCCTCGGACCCCGGAAGGAAGACCACGCCCAGCCGTTTCCAGGCTGTGGCGATCCGGCGGGCGCGGAGGGTGCAGCCGAGATAGCGCCCGAGCGCCGCCAGCAGGCAGAGCGCAAGGCCGCCCGCATTGGCGTAGATCATGGTTGCCGCGAGCCCGGCCGGCTCGAAGAACAGCAGGAATGCGAGCGCGAGCCCGCCGATCGCGGCCATCCAGACCGCGCAGATGGAGCCGTCCGCCTCCCGCGAGAGCCCCGCCACCGTGCGCGCATCGCGGCCGATGGCAGGCTGGAACTCGGCCGGCAGACTGGCCATGCGGGCCCTACTTGTCCTCGACGCCGAGCGCGGCGCTGCGGAAACGGCGCTTGAGGTGCGGACCGTCCTGCGGCGGCAGCGAGCCGGGCTCGCTCTCGGGCGCCACCTTGAGGACCGCGACCTGCGGGCCGGCGCCGTTCCGGAGCGCGCCTATGGCGTCCGCCAGCTCCGCTTCCGTGCGCACCGTCCGGGTGTCGCGCACGCCGCCTGCGGCCGCCATCAGGGCCAGGTCCGCGCCGCGCGCCGTGTGGGTCACCTGCCCGCCGGTCTCGCCGTAGCGCTCATTGTCGAGAATGCAGATAGCGAGGTTCTCCGGCGCCTCGGCCCCGACCGTCGCGAACGCCCCGGCGCTCATCAGCGCATCGCCGTCGCCGGTGACGACCATCACCCGGCGGTCCGGCTGCGCGAGCGCGAGGCCGAGGCCCGTCGGCACCGCCCCGCCCATCGCGCCCCAGAGGTAGAAATTGCGCGGGTCGTCCCCGGCCGCGAAGCAGTCGAAGCAGGGCTGGCCCAGGCCCGCGACGACCAGCATGTCGCCGCGGTCGTCCAGCAGCCGGCGCACCGCATCCCGTCTGTTCAACATGCCGCCGGCTCCTCGAAGACCTTGGCGCCGATCAACCGCTGCCCGAGCAGCACGGCGGCGATGGAGTTGGTGTAATGGGCGAAGCGGAAGGCCGACTCGACGGTCTCGCGCACGTCCTCCGCCCGGTCGCAGCGGTAGCAGGTGGCCCCGCAGAGCTCCAGATGGCCCTGGGTGGTCGCGCCCATCGGCTTCTGCCAGCTATTGAACTCGCCCCATTCACCGCGCATGGTCACGAGCATGACCAGCGGGAAGGCGCAGGTCCTGGCGAGGGAGAGCATGTTGATGCAGTTGCCGACGCCCGAGGATTGCAGCAGCAGGACACCCTTCGCGCCGCCGAGCCACGCGCCGGCGAGCAGCGCCACGCCCTCCTCCTCGGTGGTGAGCGACACCGCGCGCAGGTCGTTGTCCTCGATCGAGCGCTCGATCAGCCGGCTGTGCCCGGCATCCGGCACATAGGCGACCTGCGTCACGCCCGCCGCCTTGATGGCCTCGAAAATCCCGTCCCGCCAGTCGTCCATGTCCGTTCCAGCCCCCCTTGTCCGCGCTTCCATATACCGGAGGCAGGCGGCATGAGCACCTCCCGGGTCCGGCTGGCGGAGACCGCGCGCCCGGCGCTCCGCATATCGCTCTTCTATACCGCCTATTTCGCGATGGTCGGCGTCTATCAGCCGTTTTTCCCGCTATGGCTGGAATCCCGGGGCCTGGACGCGCCCGATATCGCCTGGGTCATGGCGGCGAGCATGTGGCTGCGGGTCGCCGTCAACCCGGCGGTGATGCGCTTCGCCGACTGGCGGGGCGAACGGAAGCGCTATGCGCTCGGCTTCGCCGCCGCTTCGGTTGCGGTCGCGGCCTGCTTCCCGCTGGCCGAGGGCTTCTGGCCGGTTCTTGGCATGGTGCTGCTGTTCGCGCTCGTCCACGGGCCGACCCTGCCGCTCTCCGACAATATCGCGCTGCTGACGGCACGCGCCCGCAGCCTCGACTACGGCAGGATGCGCGTCTGGGGCTCGGTCGCCTTCATCGCAGCCTCGACGGCCGGCGGCTGGGCGCTGGCCGGGCGCGGCGACGAGGCGATCGTTTCGGCCATGGTCGGCGGGCTGCTGCTGGTGGCGGCGGGGACGGCTGCCCTGCCCGACGCCCGCCCGGAAGCGCGGCGCGCGTCAAGCAGGGCCGTCGGCCGCCTGCTCCGCGACACCGGCTTCCTGCTCTGCGCCGCCGCCATCGCCTTCAACATGGCGAGCCACGCGGTGCTGATGGGGTTCGGCACGATCCACTGGGAGGCCGCCGGGCACGGCAAGGACGTCATCAGGCCGCTCTGGGCGGTCGGCGTCATATCGGAAGTCGCGCTGTTCGCACTCGGAAACCGGATCGCGGACCGGCTCGGCATCGCCGGCCTGATCGCGCTCGGCGCTTCCGCCGCCATGCTGCGCTGGGCCGGCACCGCGCTGACCACGGACCTCTGGCTGCTCGTGCCGGTGCAGATGCTGCACGGCTTCACCTTCGCCGCCACCCATCTCGGCGGCATGACCTGGCTCCAGCGCCATGTCGCGCCGGAAATCTCGGCAACGGCGCAGGGCCTCTACTCGTCCATCGCGATGGGCGGCGCCACGGGACTCATGCTCGTGTTTTCCGGGCCGCTCTACGACCGCTTCGGCGGCGACGCGTTCTGGTTCATGGCGGCGCTTTCGGCGTGCAGCCTGGCGCTCGCGGCAGTGCTGGCGCGGCGGATGCGCCGCAGGCCGCTGCCGCAGGCGGGCACTCCCGCCTAGCTGTCCGCCAGCACGGCGCGCATGGCGGCGGCGCCGGCGGCCTCCCTGAGCGCCTTCACCTTGTCGCGGTCGCGGAGCGCGCGCGAGACCCGCGCCAGCGCCTTCAGGTGCTCCGCGCCCGCGCTTTCGGGAGCGAGCAGCAGGAAGAAAAGATCGACCGGCTCGTCGTCCACCGCCTCGAAGGGCACGGCCTCGCGCGAGCGGATGAGAAAGCCGTGAATGCCCTCCAGCCCGGCCATCTTGGCGTGCGGAATGGCGATGCCCCGCCCGACGCCGGTGCTGCCGAGCTTCTCCCGGTCCACCAGCACCGTGAACACCGCTTTCGAGCTCAGGCCCAGGCTGTTGGCCGCGAAGGCCGCCATCAGTTCCAGCGCATGCTTCTTGCTCGACGCTTCCAGGTCGGCCATCACGCCGTCGGGGCCGACCAGTTCGAGAACGCCCATCGCGGCGTCAGCCGCCGGGGCCGGGCCGGCCATCCGGGTCGACCCAGCCGACATTGCCGTCGGCGCGCCTGTAGATCATGTTCAGCCCGCCATGGGCGGCATTGCGGAACAGCAGCGCCGGCTGGCCGCCGAAATCCATGTGCATCACCGCCTCGCCGACGCTGAGCGTCAGCACGTCGTCGGTCATCTCCGCGATGATCGCGGGGCTGTCCTCGGACGCCTCCTCGCCCGCGCCTTCCGGCTCGTCCAGGATCCGGTGGGTGACGGACCAGCGGTCGGGCTCCGCCTCCTCGCGGCGGTGGTGGTTGCGCAGCCGGCGCTTGTGGCGGCGCAGGCGCTTGGCGACCTTCTCCTCCGCCTCGCCGAAAGCCTGCCACGGGTCGACCGCCTGGCCGTGCGTCTGCACCGTGAGCCCGCGCCCGGCATGGACCGAGACATCCGCCCGGACGCCCGCGCCCTGTTTCGAAAACGCGATCTGGGCGTCGATCGCCCGGTCGAAATACCGGGCCACCGAGTGTTCGAGCGACGCCCGGACCCTTTCGGCGAGCCCCTGGCTCACGTCCAACTGTTTACCGCTTACGGAAATCCGCACCTGCCGCTCCCCGCTGTCTCCGGATCGGGCGGTTCTACAGAAAATTTAGGAGCGCGCACGGCCCCCGGTCAATGGCCTTTTGCCACAGCTTCCAATTTGCTGCGCCGGCGGCGCTGCGCGGAGGACGGAATGCCCATTGTCTCCCGGTATTTGGCGACCGTCCGGCGCGCTATGTCGATGCCCTCGGCCCGCATCGC
This sequence comes from Alphaproteobacteria bacterium, assembly GCA_022825195.1. Taxonomy (GTDB): domain Bacteria; phylum Pseudomonadota; class Alphaproteobacteria; order Bin95; family Bin95; genus Bin95. Next base: position 18,859 of record JAJDYL010000090.1, on the reverse strand, counting down.
CGCCACCAGCTTGTCGTCCGAGAGCGCCCTGCCGGGGTCTTCCGCGTCGATCAGCGCCTTCAGCCGGTGCCGGACCGCTTCGGCGGAGTGGGCCTCGCCGCCGCCCGTCCCGGCAATGGCGGCGGTGAAGAAATATTTGAGTTCGAACAGGCCGAGCGGCGTGGCCATGGTCTTGTTGGCCGTCACGCGGCTGACCGTGCTCTCGTGGATACCGACGGCCTCCGCAATGTCCCGGAGCGTGAGCGGACGCAGATGCCGGACCCCGTCGGCGAAGAAACCCTGCTGCCGGCGCACCAGCTCAGCCCCGACCTTCAGCATGGTTTCCGCGCGCTGGTGCAGCGCCTTCACCAGCCAATTCGCACTGCTCAGCCGGTCCGCGAGGAATTCCCGGTCCGCGTCCGATGCCGCGTCGTCGTGCACCCGGGCGTAATATTCGCGGTCCACCAGCACGCGGGGCAACGCCCGATCGTTGAGTTCGACCGCCCATCCGCCGCCCGGATGCCGGCGTACCAGAATATCGGGGACGACCGGCATGACGGCTGCATCGTCGTCGAGGGCCGAGGCGGGTTTCGGGTCGAGCGAGCGCAGCTCGCGCACCATCCGGGCAAGCGCCTCCCCGGCGACGCCGCAGGCCGCCGCGAGCGCGTCGAATCGTCCCGCCGCCAGAAGGTCGAGATTGTCGACCAGCGCCGCCATGGCGACGTCGTAGCGGCCCCGGTCGCGCAGTTGCAGCGCCAGGCATTCGGAGAGCGAGCGGGCGAACAGGCCCGCCGGTTCGAATTGCTGCATGCGCACAAGCACGCGCTCGACATCTTCCGGCACGGCGCCCAGCCCGTGCGCGAACTCGGCAAGATCGACGGTGAACCAGCCGGAGGGGTCGAGCGCGTCGATGACCGCCCGCCCGATCAGCCGGTCCCGGGGATCGGCGATGTCGAGCGTCAACTGGCGCTCCAGCCGGTCGCGCAGGCTGGGCGCCGCCGCCACCCGTTCCTCGGGGGCGGGCATGTCGCCGTCGAAACCGCCCGGGCCGCGAGGAGGGGCCGCGAACTCCTCCGCCATGCGCAACCCGTCCATCGCGGCTTCGGACCGGAAGTCCGACCGGTCCGGCGCGCCGGCAGCATCCTCCCGGCCGTCCGGCTCGCCGCGCGTCAGCAGCGGATTTTCCTCCAGCTGCGAATCGACGAATGCTTCCAGTTCGAAGCTGCCCATCTGCAGCAGCCTGATCGACTGCTGCAATCTCGGCGTCATCGCCAGCCCCTGCGTCTGGCGTTGCCGCAGCCTCGGTCCGAGCGCCATTGTCCCCATGCAGCCGTTCGCCGCCTCCGTCCTCTCCCGGAGGCGGGTTATAGCCCAAAAAACCGTCCTAAAGGCTGAAGCTGTCCCCCAGATAGACCCGGCGGACATGCTCGTCGGCGATGATTTCCGCCGGGAGGCCCTCCTTGAGGATCGAGCCATCCGCCAGGATGTAGGCGCGGTCCACGATCTCGAGCGTCTCGCGGACATTGTGGTCGGTAATCAGCACACCGATGCCGCGGTCCTTGAGATGCGAGACCAGATCGCGGATTTCGCCGACGGCGATGGGATCGATGCCGGCGAGCGGCTCGTCCAGCAGGACGTAATTGGGGCGTGCGGCGAGCGCGCGGGCGATCTCCACGCGGCGGCGTTCGCCGCCGGAAAGCGCTATCGCCGGCGAGAACCGCAAATGGCCGATGGCGAATTCGGCCAGCAGGTCGTCCAGTACGGCGGCGCGCATGTCCCGGTTGCTCTCCACGACTTCGAGCACCGCAAGGATGTTCGCCTCCACGCTCATGCCGCGAAAGATCGACGGCTCCTGCGGCAGATATCCGAGCCCGAGGCGCGCGCGCCGGTAGAGCGGTAGGCCGGTGACGTCCTGCTCATCGATGCTGACATGCCCCTCGTCCGGAGCCGTGAGGCCGGTCAGAATATAGAAGCAGGTGGTCTTGCCGGCGCCGTTCGGCCCGAGCAGGCCCACCGCCTCGCCCCGGCCGACGGACAGCGACACGCCGCGCAGGACGGAGCGTCTGCGATACCGTTTGGCAAGGCCGGAGGCGGCCAGGCCGGTCTCCGTCATCGGGCCGGTTCAACCTCCGCTTCGCCGGGCTCGAACAGGCCGCTCACGCGCCCGCCGGCGCCGGCGACCAAGCGGCTGCGGCCCCTCGCAAGATCCAGTTCGGCGCACTCGCCCGCCATCCTGTTGGGCCCCTGCTGCACCCGGACATCGCCGCATATTTCCGCCGTCTGCGCTACGGTGTCGTAGAAGCCCCGCTCGCCCTTGATCATATCGACGCCGCTGCGGACCTCGACCCCGCCGAACGCTTCCAGCCGCCGGGCCGCGAGTCCGCCCTGGCTTCCTTCCTCGAACCGCACTACCAGCGTCTCTGCCGCGATGGCCTCTTCCGCCCGCACCGCCCGCGCCGCGCCGCGCGCCACGGCATAGCTGTCCTCCCGATGGAACTCGAGGCTGTCTCGCGCGGTGACCCTGTATTCGGCGGTCCTGAGCGCGAGGTCGCCGCCGCGGATCACGATGAGCGACTTGTCGAGATCGTAAACCGCCTCCTCCCCGGTCGCGGTCCCGTCCAGGGACTGGATGGTGACGCCGCCGCGCGCCTCGATCCGGTTGATCTGCGTCCTGCCCGCGTCGTCCGGACGGTAATGGGCGGACAGGGTTTCCGCCTCCAGCACAAGGCCGCCCTGTTCGGCCCGAACGCCTCCTTCGGCGATATAGACCTTTTCGTCGCGCCGCCACTCGATGCTTCCGGCCGCCTCGATCTGGAACGGCCCGCCGCTTCCCGTCACGAGGTCGAGCTGGAAGCCTGCCGCCGCCGCCGGAAGCAGCATCGCGAGGATAGCGAGCGCAGCGCGCCTCATTGTGTTGCCTCCTCAGCCGCAGGGTCGAACCGGACGGTGGAGCGGCCGAGCAGCCGGATCCTGTTGCCGCCATCCAGGACCTCGAAACCCTCGGCCTGGAACCGGCCCGCGCCGCCGGCGCCTTCCACCGGTCCGGTGCCCGTCGCCGTCTTGTCGACCAGGTTCACGAAGGCCGCCCGGGAGCGGAGCGCATAGCCGGTCTCGTGGCGGAGCTGCACCTTGCCGGACAGGTGCACGGTGCGCTTCTTCCAGTCCACGACGCCGCTTTCGCTGCTGCCGGAGAGCCAGGCGCCGTCCGGGAGAACGATCCAGGCCCGCGGGCTGTCCATCAGGAAGCGCCGCCCGTCCGCGCCGAGCCGGCGGACCCCGGCGGAGCGGATCGAATAGGGCCGGTCCTCATCCCAGCCAAAGGCCTCCATGTTGCTCATCGCAAGCTGCGTGGATGGCGCGTTCTTCCATCCCGGCACCGGAACGTCGTCGGCTTCCGGCCATGCGAAGACCAGCAGCAGAAGCAGGCCGGCCGCCGTCGGCAGCACCACCTTCGCCGTCCGCACGAAAGGCGAATGGAAGCGCGAGACCCGCGTCCGGCGGCCCGCGCCGGCGAATGCGAAATACGCTTCGCTGCGTGCCGCCACGGCTCAGGCAACCCCGGCGCGGAGGCAGTCGTGGAGGTGGACGATGCCGACCGGCAGGTCGTCCTCCACGACGAAAAGCGCCGTGATCTGCGCCTCGTTCATCACAGCAACGGCTTCGGCCACCAGCGCCCTGGGACGGATCGTCTTGGGCGAAGCCGTCATGATTGCCGACACGGGGCGCTGGAGCAGGTCCGTACTCATCGACCGGCGCAGGTCGCCGTCCGTGACGATGCCGACCAGGGCGCCCGCCTCGTCCGCCACGCCGACGCAGCCGAACGCCTTGGACGAAATCTCGAACAGCGCCTCGGCCATTACCGTATCCGGTCCGACGATCGGCATGGCGTCGCCGCCATGCATGATGTTCGAAACAAGCTGCAGGCTCTGCCCGAGCGAGCCGCCGGGATGCAAGGTGCGGAAATCGTCCGCCGAGAAGCCCTTGCGTTCCAGCAGCGCGACCGCCAGCGCATCGCCGAGAGCCAGCATCATGGTGGTCGAGGTGGTAGGCGCGAGGCCCATCGGGCAGGCCTCGGATACCGGCGGCAGCACCAGCAAATGCCGGGCTGCTCCGGCAAGCGGGCTGTCGGTCCTGGCCGTCACCGCGATCAGGGGCACGGAGCTGCGCGCCGCGTGGGCAACCACCGCTGCGAGTTCGGCCGTGCTGCCCGAATTCGAAAGCGCCAGCACGACATCCCCCCGCGCGATCATGCCGAGGTCGCCATGCGCCGCTTCGCCGGGATGGACGAAATGCGCCGGTGTGCCGGTCGAGGCGAGCGTGGAGGCGATCTTGACGGCAACATGGCCGCTCTTGCCCATGCCGGTCACGATCACCCGCCCGCTGGCGTCGGCAAGAATATCCACCGCCTCGTCGAAGGCGCCGTCCAGGCCGCCGGCAAGCGCGAGCAGCGCATCCGCCTCCATCGACAGCACCCGGCGCCCGGCTGCGCGGACGGCGTTATCGGGCGATTCAGTGAGCAAAGATGTCCTCCTCCGCCCAGCCTGCAAGATCGAGGCGGGCGCGTACCGGCAGGAAATCGAAACAGGCCGCCGCGAGCGCCGTCCGGCCCTCCCTGGCGAGCATCGAATCGAGGCGTTCCTTCAGGCGGTGCAGATGCAGCACGTCGGAGGCGGCATAGTCGCGCTGCTGCGCGGTCAGGTCCGCCGCGCCCCAGTCGGAAGATTGCTGCGCCTTGGAGATTTCGATGCCGAGCAGTTCCTTGCAGAGGTCCTTCAGGCCGTGCCGGTCGGTATAGGTGCGGACCAGCCGGGACGCGGTGCGGGTGCAATAGACCGGCCGGGCCGCCGCACCGAGATAGCGCTCCAGAACGGCGAGGTCGAAACGGGCGTAGTGGAACAATTTGGTCACCCCGGGGTCCGACAGCAACGCCTTCAGGCGCGGCGCGGCGTAGTCGCCGCCGCGAAACTGGACCAGATGGGCGTTGCCGTCCCCGGCGGAAAGCTGCACGAGGCAGAGCCGGTCCCGCGACGGCTTCAGCCCCATGGTCTCCGTATCGACCGCTGCCAGGGCGTCGAAGGTCAGACCCTCCGGAATATCGTTGCGGTGGACGTGGACTGCCATTGCAGGCAAAGCGTAGCACAACGCCCGCGGCCACGGGAGGCAGGGGGATCGAAGCCCGTCCGGCATGGAAGGGGCTTGCCCGGCGACAGCCGGTCCCGGCGGCCGTCGCAAGGGTCCTGCAACCCTCGGGCTTTCGGCCATCCGCATTTGACAGCGCGGGTTTGGTGGGCAAGTCTTTCCCCGATACGCCGCGTACACCTGCCGGGTCGAATGCCGGAATGCGGGGAGCATCCGATGACAATGTCTGGCTTCGCATGCTCCGCTCCAACGATACGGTAGGCGTGGCTTGCACGGTTCCGGCCGGCGAACGGGAGTCCGGCCGTATCCGGTGACGTTAGCAACAGGGAGGAATTTTCATGAGCACGATGCGTCGAGTTTTGCCTGTGACGGCGGCGGCGGCGCTGCTGTCGTTCGGCGCCACCGCGCTTTCGGCGGCGGAATGGGACCTGCCGCTGGCCTGGCCGGACGGCAATTTCCATGTCGAAAACGCCAAGGTGTTCGCCGCCGAGGTGGAGAAGGCGACCGAGGGCCGCGTCAAGATCAACATCCATCCCGGCGGTTCGCTCGGCTTCAAGGGCCCGGAAATGCTGACGGCGGTCCGGGACGGGCTCGTGCCGATCGGCGACGTGCTTCTGAACCAGCAGGTGGGCGAGGCGCCCATCGTCGGCATCGAGGCCCAGCCCTATCTGGTTTCCGGTTTCGACGAACTGCGGACCCTGCACGAGCATTTCCGCCCGGTGCTGAACGAGGTCGCGGCGCAGTTCAACCAGAAGGTGCTCTACATGGTGCCGTGGCCCCGGCAATATGTTTACACGAAGGTGCCCATCGGCAAGCTCGAGGACCTGGCGGGCATCAAGATCCGCACCTATGACAAGACGACCACCGCGCTGTTCAACGCCATCGGCATGACGGCGGTCCAGCTTCCCTGGGGCGAGGTCGTGCCGTCGCTCGCCGCCGGCACCATCGACGCCGTCACCACCTCCGCGAGTTCGGGCGTGGACGGCAAGTTCTGGGAGTTCCTCAAGTTCATGTACCCGACCGCCCATGTCTGGGGCTCGAACATGGTGAACGTCAATCTCGACGCCTGGGCGGCCATCGACGAGAAGGACCGGGCGGCGATCGAGGAGGTCGCCAACCGGCTCGAGGCCCCGTTCTGGGACGTGAGCCGCATGGAGGACGAGGCGAAGTCCAAGATCCTGAACGACAACGGCGTCGCGATGGGCGTGGTCACGCCTGAAATGCTCTCGGGCATGCAGAACGCGACCAAGCCCATGGTCAGCGCGTTCATGGACGCCCACTCGCAGGCCAAGATGGTCATCGAGGACTTCTGGAAGGCTGTCGGACGCTGAACGACCGGCAGGCGGCGCGGCTTCCCGGTTGGGCCGGGGAGCCGCTCGCAGGGAGGGGACCGTGCGGGCAGCGCTGACCGCCGTGGACAGGGTGTCTCAAGCCGCCGGCGTCATCGCCGTGCTGCTGGTGATCGGCATCGTGGTCCTGATTATCGCGGAAGTGATCTGCCGCACGGTCTTCAACATCTCGCTCAGCTTCGCCTGGGAATACAGTTCCTATTTTCTCGGCACGGCGATCTTCCTCGGGGCCGCCTTCACGCTTCGGACCGGCGGCCAGGTCCGCGTCGCCTTCCTCATCACCAGCCGGAACCCGCACGTTGCCCGGACCTCCGAATTCCTTGCCACGATCTTCGGCGTCGGCATCACCTGCTACATCGCCTATTCCCTGATTCTCTTCGCCTGGCAGACGTTCGTCGCCGGCAGCACCTCCTTCACCGTGGTCGCCGTTCCCCTGATCTATCCGACCTCCGGCCTTGCGGTCGGCGCAACGCTTCTGGCCCTCCAGATGATCGTCCGCCTGATCCGGCTTCTCATCGGCGATCCGCCGGACGACCGGGAAGCCATGCGCTCCTACAGCGTCGAATAGAAGGCCGGAGCCTCCATGACCACCGCCATCGTCTTCACCGTCCTCGGCCTTCTTGCGATCACGCTGGCCGCGGGCGTGTGGGTCGCCGTTTCGCTGATTTCCGTCGGGCTGATTTCGCTCGGCGTCTTCCGGTCCATGCCGGTCGAGAAGCTGCTCGCCCAGATGATGTGGAACGTTACGACGACGCCGGAACTGCTGGCGTTGCCGATGTTCATCCTGATGGCGGAAATCCTGTTCCGCACCCGGCTTTCCGAAACGCTGTTCGCCGGGATCACGCCCTGGACGACACGGCTTCCGGGGCGCCTGCTGCACGTCAATGTGCTCGGCTGCACGCTGTTCGCCGCGATTTCGGGCTCGTCTGCCGCCACCACGGCGACGGTCGGGCGCATCACGCTTACCGAACTGTTCCGGCGCGGCTACGACAAGGACCTGGCGATGGGGTCGCTGGCGGGCGCCGGCACGCTCGGCCTGCTGATCCCGCCGAGCCTGGTGCTGATCGTCTACGGCGTGCTTGCCGAAACCTCGATCCTCAAGCTCTTCATCGCGGGCGTCGTTCCGGGGCTGCTGCTGGCGCTCGGCTACATGCTCTATATCGCGGTCAGGACCCTCACCCGGCCTTCCATGGCCTCGAACGAGGAACTCTATGTCCCGATGGCCGAGCGGCTGGCCGGCCTCCGGCATCTCGGCCCGGTCGTCTTCCTGATCTTCCTCGTCCTGGGCTCGATGTACGGCGGCTACGCCAGCCCGTCGGAGGCCGCGGCCGTCGGCGTTGTCGGCGCGCTCATCGTGAGCGCCATGCAGGGCACGCTCACCTTCGCCAATCTGCGCCAGGCCTGCTTCGGCGCCGTCCGCACCATCTCGATGATCGGGCTGATCGTGGCGGGCGCCTACTTCCTGTCCATCGCCATCGGCTATCTGGGCGTGCCGCGCATCATCGCCGGCGAGATCGCCGGGCTCGGCCTGTCGCCCTTCGGGCTCATCCTGCTGCTGCTGGTGTTCTACGCCATTCTCGGCTGCGTGCTGGAAGGCATGTCGAGCATCGTGATGACCCTGCCGATCACGCTGGCGCTGGTGACGCAGGCGGGCTTCGACAAGGTCTGGTTCGGCATCTTCCTGGTGATTGTCGTGGAGATGGCGCAGATCACCCCGCCGGTCGGCTTCAACCTGTTCGTCATTCAGGGCATGACGGGCGAGAAGATCGGGCGCATCGCGATAGCAACGCTCCCCTTCTTCTTCATCATGGCGGGCATGGCGCTGCTGATTACGGTCTTTCCGGACATCGTCATGTTCCTGCCCGACAACATCAAGCTGAAGGGCTGAACCGGAACCGGGTCAGGCGGCCCCTTTCCAGCCATAGTCCCTGCGGGCGGCCGCCTCGCTGACGATGCCGTCCTCGACGTCTGCCGCCACGGCCTCGGGCGGGCGGTTCCGGGACGGGCCGTGCCCGCCGCCGCCGGGCGTGTGCAGCACGAGCGTTTCGCCGGCCGGGATCGTCTGCGTGCCCTTGCCCTTCAACCGGGTTCCCGAAGCCAGGAAGACCGCGCCCGCCTCCCCGCCGCCGCCGCCGGCGCGCCCCCGCGCCGGATGGTCGATGCGCTCATAGGCCGCCAGCAGCTCCATGTCCCTGCCGTCGGCCGACTCGACCTCGATCACCTGCCCCGCCCCGCCGCGCCAGGTTCCGGGCCCGGCCGAGTCGCTGCGCAGTTCCTTGCGGCGGAACAGCACCGGCGCCATCGTCTCGACGATTTCGACCGGGGTGCCCTTGACCCCGCTCGGATAGGCGGTGCCGTTCAGCCCGTCCTTCACGCCGCGCGCGCCGGTGCCCCCGTTCGTCACCGCGGTGAAGGCGAACAGGCTCCGCTCGTTCGATCCCCGGTCGGCCTCGCCCCGGAAGGTGATGTTCCAGAGCGACGAGGCGCCCTCCGCCGGCACGCGCTCGGGCACGACCTTTTCCAGGCAGCCGAACACGACGTCGGGCAGCTGCTGGCCGATGAGGTGCCGGGCGCAGACCGCCGCCGGATAGGGCGCGTTGAGGATGGAGCGCTCCGGAGCCGTCACCCGGAAGGCGGAGAGCGAGCCCGCATTGTTCGGGACGCCCGGCGCGATGGCGCAGCCGAGCCCGAAACTCGTATAGGCGGTGGTGTAGGCCATCGGCACGTTCACGCCGTAGCGCGACATGGGCGAGGTGCCGTCGTAATCGACATGGACGCCCTCGTCGCCGATCTCCAGCGTTGCCACCAGGTCTATCGGCCGGTCGTAGCCGTCCAGGGCCATGGCATTGCGATACTTGCCTTTCGGCAATTCGGCGACTTCCGCCAGCACCGCGCGGCGGGAACTCGACACGATGTATTCGCCGAGCTCGTCGAGATCCTCCAGCCCGAACTCGTCCATCATCTCGACGAGGCGCACGCAGCCCACCTCGTTGCAGGCCGCGAGCGAATAGACATCGCCCTCGCACTCCACCGGCTCGCGGGTGTTGCGCCGGACGAACGCCATGAGCGTGGCGTCGATCCTGCCCCGGTCGGCGAGCTTCAGCATCGGGATGTACAACCCTTCCATGTGCACGTCCGTCGCGTCGGGGCCGACGCCGATGCCGCCGATGTCGGTCAGGTGCGAGGTGCAGGAGAACAGGCCGACCGGCTTCCCCCGGCGGAAACAGGGCGTGGTCAGCACGAAGTCGTTGAGATGCCCTGTGCCCAGCCAGGGGTCGTTGGTGATGTAGATGTCGCCCTCGTTCATCTCCGCGACCGGGAAATGGCGGATGAAATGCTGCACGGACTCGGCCATGGAGTTGACATGGCCGGGCGTCCCGGTCACCGCCTGGGCCAGCATCCGGCCCCTGAGGTCGAACACGCCTGCCGAAAGGTCGCCGCATTCGCGCACGATCGGGCTGAACGCGGTCCTCAGCAGCGTCTGCGCCTGCTCTTCAACGACCGAGATCAGGCGGTTCCACATGACCTGCCTGGTTATGACGTCGAGTCCGTCTCTGCTTGCCATCGTCCGGTCCCCTCAAACCCGTCGTTCCAGCACGATATTGCCCGCCGGGGCGAGCACGGCCCGGAAGTTCCGGGAAACGAAAGTCGAAGTCTGTTCTTCCACGATAAGCGCCGGGCCGTCCAGCCTGTCGCCAGCGGCCAGGTCCGCGCGCCGGTAAAGCGGCACCTGCGCCGCCGCCCCGCTTTCCGTGTCGTGGATGTCCCGCCAACCGGCCGGCTCCGGCGAGCCCGTTGTCCGGCCGGGATCGTCGGCAGCGGGCATCGCCTCGACCGTCGAGACGGTCAGGCCCCAGGACAGCACCTCGACATCGGCGTCGGGAATGGTCCGCTTGAACAGCAGTTCGTATTCGCGGTCGTAAGCCGCCTGCAATGCGCGCCCGTCATCGGGGCCCAGACGCTCGGAATCCACCGGCACGGCGATCTCGTGCCCCTGCCCCAGATAGCGCATGTATGCCACCCGGCGTTCGGCGAGCGGCGCGCCGAACGCCCCCGATTCCACGACCGTGCGGGCTTCGCGGCGCATGTCGGCCATGAGATCGTTCACGGCCCCGGCGTCGAGGGCGGAGAGGCGCATGTTGAGGCTGCGCACCACCTCGTAGGCGACGGGCGCCCTGAGGAACCCGACGGCGGACCCGACCCCGGCATCGACCGGAACGACGATCCTGTCGATGCCGAGCTTCTCCGCGATCCGGCAGGCATGGAGGGGCGCTGCGCCGCCGAAGGCGATGACGGTCTGCTCGGACGCGACCTTGCCCTCCTCGACCGCAAGCACGCGCGCGGCGTTCGACATGTTCTCATCGACGATCTCGACGATTCCCTGCGCCGCCTGCGAAGGCCCGAGCTCGAGCGATGCCCCCACGCTGCGGCCCACCGCCTCCGCCGAGAGTTCGGGGCGGAGTTCTATGCGCCCGCCGGCAAAGCCCGCCGGGTCGATGCGCCCGAGAACGATGTCGGCGTCGGTCACCGTCGCGTCCGTTCCGCCGCGGCCGTAGCCGGCGGGTCCGGGCTCCGCGCCGGCGCTCTCCGGGCCGACGGCGATGCGTCCCAGCCGGTCCACGCGCGCGATGGAGCCGCCGCCCGCGCCGATCTCCACCATCTCGATCACCGGGATGCGGAGCGGCAGGCCGCTGCCCTTCATGAAGCGGGCCTGGCGGTCGATCTCGAATTCGCGCGCCCGCCGGGGTTCGAGGTTCTCGATGAAGCAGATCTTGGCGGTGGTGCCGCCCATGTCGAACGACATCACCTTGTCGAGACCCGCGCGCGCGGCAATGTCTCGGGCCAGCAGCACGCCGCCGGCAGGGCCGGACTCGACGAGGCGCACCGGCTGGCGCCTCGCCGTCTCGACGGTCGTGAGCCCGCCGCCCGACGTCATCAGCAGCAGGGGGCAGCCGATGCCGATCTCGGCCAGCATCCCGTCGAGGCGCGCCAGGTAGCCCTCCATCAGCGGGCGGACATAGGCATTCACGCTCGCCGTGGTGAAACGCTCATATTCCCGGACCTCGGGGCACACTTCGGACGCAAGCGTCACGGAGAGTTCCGGCAGGGCGTCGTGCAGGATCGCCTCGACCCGCCGCTCATGGACCGGATTGGCGTAAGCGTGGAAGAAGCCGACCGCGACGCTCTCGATTTCTGCTGCGGAGAGCGCCGGCGCGAGCGCATGGACGGCCTCCTCGTCCAGCGCTTCCAGAACGCGGCCGCGCGCATCGACGCGCTCCGGCACGGTGAAGCGGAGCCGGCGCGGCACGATCGGCGCCACCTTCTCGATCATCAGGTCGTACTGGTCGTAGCGGGTCTCGTAGCCGACCTCGAGAATGTCCCGGAACCCCTCGGTGGTGATGAAGGCGGTCCGCGCGCCGCGCCTCTCCAGCACGGCGTTGGTGGCGAGCGTCGTGCCGTGGAGGACGAGCCCGACATCGCCCGGCGCAAGGACCGCCTTCTGCAGCACTTCCCGCAGGCCGTCGATCACGCCTCTCTCCGGAGCCTGCGACGTGGTCAGCACCTTGGCCGAGGTCCGGTCCCCGCCGGCCTCCAGCACGATATCCGTAAAGGTGCCGCCGACATCGATCCCGACCCTGCAACGGGTTTCCGCTTCACTCATAACGATATGCTTTCGTTATATTATTCCAGCCCGGTCCGGCAACGTCCGGGCCCCATGACGCCGGCGCAAGGATAACGCAAGCCGCGCCATTGCAAACCGCGGCCGTTCAGTGGTCGCTCAACAGCGAGCCGCAGCCGTATATGCGGTCGTCGAAGCCGTTCGCCCGGTAGGCGTGCCAGGCGAGCGCCGCGTTGACCGCGACCACCGGCTTGCCGAGCCAGCCTTCCGCCTCCGCGGCGAGACGCACCATGGAGAGGTTGGTGCCCACCTGCAGGATGGCGTCCACGTCCGGGCCGTCGATCTCCCGCAGCACGCCGCGAAGCTCCTCCGGCGTCACGGCCGCGATCGCCGTTGCGGTCGCGCATTCCAGGTCGACCGAGCGGACGACCGGGAAGCCCGACTCCTCGAAAAAGCGAACGATCTGCTCGCGCATGATCGGCTGGTAGGGCGTCAGCACCGCAATCCGCCGCGCGCCCAGCGCGTCGAGCGCCGCGCAGCACGCCTCCCCGCCCGTCGTCACGCCGAGCCCGCAAAGCCTGCGGGCGCGTTCGAGGAACGCCGCGCCGCCCTCGCGGCCGCCCCAGAATGTGGGCGCGGACATGCCCATCACCAGATAGTCCGGCTCCGAGGCCATCACGTCCCGCACCGCGGTCTCGAAGGCCCGTTCCACCTGGTCGAGGAGCCGGGCGAACGCATCGTCCGAGTCGAGCGCCGGGTTCTCGAAATACATCCGCCCGGCCTGGAAGGTGACACCCGGAATCCGGAACAGGTGGTTGAAGTCGGCCTCCACCATCGCGTTGGTGGAAGGCACGACGACCGCGATCTTGGCGCGGAATCCGGCGACATCGGGCATGGCGGTTCGGGCAGCTCCTGGTCTGGCCCGCGACGGGCGGTCCGGGCCCGGACAATCGCAGGATGCCCGGCTTTCCGCCAGCCCGCCGGCTTGGCGGCGAAACCCCCGATGCACTATTGTTCAGCCGGAACCGCCGGTTCGGGGCCGGCGGTCGGTGCGTCAACGGGAGGTGAACCCATGTCCGACGGCATCGTTTTCATCGACGGCGAATACATGGCTCCGGAAGACGCCACGATGTCGATTTTCGACGCCGGGTTCGTCTGGGGGGACTGCGTGTATGACGTGACCTCCACCTGGAACGGATGGTTCTTCATGCTCGACGAGCATCTGGAGCGGTTCCAGCGCTCCTGCGAGGGGTTCCGGCTGGAGAACCCCTACTCGTTCGAGGAGATGCGGCGCATCTGCGCGGAATGCGTGGAGCGCACGGGGCTCGCGAACACCTATGTGAAGATGCAGGTCTCGCGCGGCGTGCCGCCGCCCGGCGTCCGGGACCCGCGCGGGTTGAAGCCCATCGTTCTGGTCTATGCCGTGCCTTATGTGTGGATATGGGGCGAGGACAAGTGCCGGAACGGCGCGACGCTCCATGTCAGCAACGTCGAGCGCGTGTCGTCGAAAGCCATCGACCAGCGCTTCAAGAACTACAACCGGGCGGACCTCGTGCAGGCGCGCCTGGAGGCCTATGACAATGACTGCGACGACGCCCTCCTCGCCGGACCGGACGGCTTCCTCTCGGAGGGGCCGGGCTTCAACATCTTCGTCGTGCAGGACGGCAGGGTGGCGAGCCCCGACTACAATGTGCTGGAAGGGGTGACGCGGCGGTCGGTGCGGGAGATCTGCGAGCGGGAGGGCATTCCGTTCGAGCTGCGCAAGATCCGTCCCGAGGAGCTCGAAGAGGCGGGCGAGGTGTTCACCAGCACCACCGCGGGCGGGGTCATGCCGATCACCGGGGTCAACGGCAAGCCGGTCGGCAACGGCCATGCGGGCATCCTCACCGGCCGCATCCAGTCGATCTACTGGCGCGAGCGCGAGGCGGGCTGGCACGGCGTCAGGCCCGGCGACATCCTCGCGAACTGAGCGGTCGTGGAGGGCGTTCCCCGCTCGGTAAGCGGCTATGACGACGAGTTCGATGTCGTCGTGGTCGGCTACGGCTTCGCCGGGTCCGTCTCGGCGCTGGAGGCGGCGCGCGCCGGCGCGCGGGTCCTGCTGATCGAGAAGACCGGGGTGCCGGGCGGCATCTCGATCTGCTCCTACGGGTCGGTGCGGTGCGCACTGGATGCCGGGAGCGCCCGCCGCTACCTGGCCGCGACCAATGGCGGGCGCACGCCGGAGGAGGTGAACCGCACGCTCGCCGACGGCATGGCCTCGCTCGAGCCCTATGTGCGCGGCCTCGCCGGGGTCAACGGCGCGGAGATCGGCACCAGCGTCGAGGCCGGCAAGGCCGGCGGCAACTACCCCTTGCCCGGGTTCGACACCTTCTATCACACCACCGTCCTATCGGTGCCGAACTTCGATGCCCGCGCGGTCTATCCCTGGGCCAACGGAGCGCCGGGCGGCCCGATGCTGTTCAAGATCCTCGACGACAATCTCGCGAACGAGGATGTCTCGATCCGGCTCAATACGCGCGGCCTTCGGCTGCTCACCTCCGAAGACGGATCCGAGGTGCGCGGCATTACCGTTTCGGGCCCGGACGGCATCCGCCGGATCAAGGCGCGCCGCGGCGTGATCCTCGCCTCCGGCGGCTTCGAAGGCAGCGCCCGGCAGCAGGACCAGTTCTGGGAGGGCCGGCCGGTGCTGCCGGCCGCGGCGCGGAACAATAGCGGGGACGGCATCGCCATGGCCCAGGACCTGGGCGCCGAACTCTGGCACATGTGGCATTTCCACGGCGCCTACGGCTTCCGCAGCGCCGACCCGGACTACCCCTACGGCATCAGGGTCAAGCGCCTCCCCGACTGGCGCCCCGCCGAGTCCGGCGACCATGACGACCCCGGCGTCAAGATGGCCTGGATCCTGCTCGACCGCGACGGCCGGCGCTACATGAACGAATACCTGCCCTACACCCATGACACCGGACACCGGCAGATGCAGTTCTACGACACGGTCCGGCAGGACTATCCGCGCATCCCGAGCGCCATGATCTGCGACGACAACGCCCGCCGGCTCTATCCGCTGGGCCAGCCGACCTCCAACGACGAGGGCGTGAGGCTGGACTGGAGCGAGGACAATCTGGCGGAGGTCGCATCGGGCACGCTCGCGCGGGCGGACACGCTCGCCGGGCTCGCGGATGCGCTGGGCCTCGACCCCGCCGCCGTGGAAGCCAGCGTGCGGCGCTGGAACGGGCTCTGCGCAGCCGGTCGCGACGAGGATTTCGGCCGGCCGCCGGGGACGATGGTGCCTGTCGATACGCCGCCCTATTACGGCGCGCCCATCTGGCCCATCGTGTCGAACACCCAGGGCGGGCCGGTGCACGATGTGCGCCAGCGCATCGTCAACGTGTTCGGTGCGCCGATCCCCCGGCTCTACGCCGCGGGCGAGCTCGGCAGCGCCTTCGGCCACTTGTACCTCTCCGGCGGCAATATCGCCGAGTGCTTCGTCTCCGGCCGGATCGCGGGTGCGGGAGCGGCCGCCCTGGCCGACTGGGACTGATACCGGCGGTCATTGACCGGAACCCATGACGGAGCTACCCCCACCGTCGCCCCGGCGGTCGCGCCTGTTCCCCAACGGCTGCGGCTGCCGCGAGGCCCGGAGGCGAACCGGATCAAGTCCGGGGTGACAAAAGGGGGGCCGGGGCGACAATTCCGGGCCCGGCCCCGATGCCGTTTCAATCCGGAAGGAGTCCGCTCTAAGGCATCCTGTCCAGGAGTTCCTTCATGCGCTCCAGCAGCTCGCTGTAGGCGGCAGCGGCGGCGTCGCGCGGCAGGTAGTGGATCTCTTCGCCGAGCCTGGCCATCAGCTTCACGACCGACTTGTCGGCAAGCACCTTGCCCACGCCCGCGGAAATACGTTCCACCACCTCGTCCGGTGTATCCGGGTGGACTCCCACCCATCGCGGAACCCCGATTCCCACTGCACCGAGCGCGCCGATCCACGGCACGTCGCCGATCTTCTCCTTGATCGCGGGCGTGTTGTCGCGGGCGCCGATATTGATGACGGGGGATGCCCGGCCGGCGAGCGAGAACACCGTCGATGTGCTCACGGCCGCCATGTCGACCTCGCCGGCAAGGAGCGCCGACACCGCCTCGCCGGTGTCGGAATAGATATGGAGCGCGGCAGGGACGCCCAGCCGGTCGAAGCCGGTGGCGGCGGCGAGCAGCACCGCCGGCGTTCCGCCAATCCGCGGCGGGGGGGCCGAGGCCGGCCGGGCCGCCAGTTTTTCCCAGTCGTCAAAGCCGGAGTCCGGCAAGGCAACCAGGTGCGTCTTGATCGACGAGATGAAGGCCGCGATCTTCACCTCTTCCGGGCTGAAGCCGGAAGCAGGGTCCCGCAGCGCCGCAATGGCCGGCGTCATGCTTCCTTGCAGGATCGTGTAGCCGTCGGGCGGCTTGCCGAGCATGTACCGCCATCCGAGCCGGCCTTCCTCGCCGCCCCGGTTGCGCACATGCCAGGCCTGGCCGAAAGCGTCGATAGCCGCCGAGGACATGATTCGCGCCCAGCGGTCGGACCCGCCACCCGGGCCGAACGGAACGACCCATTCCAGCGTACGGTCCGGATAGGCGGCGTCGGCGCGCGCCGGCCCCGGCAATATCGCAGCCGCAGCCGCGATACAAAGCAACAGGGCTTTCACGCGCGCGATCCTCCACCGCGAACCGTACCCTTGCGGGTAGCACAAAATGTCGCAGGCGGACAAGGCCGAAATCCATACCCTCGGCCGACGACTGCCGGAGTCACGCCCGCCCGCCGCCCCTGCCGCACTCCGTCCCGGCCCGTATCCGGCACGCCCGCAGGTCCAGCGACACCCCGCTCCGCCCCCCCTTTGTCACCCCGGACCGTGCCCGGACTTGTTCCGGGCATGACGAGAAGAAGACATGGGTCCCGAATCGGGGCCGCTGGTATTATCCCGCCGGTTCAACAGGTTGTAAGAAAATTAGCCGACATTGTCATTTTTTGTTCCTGAAATGGCTTGACTTTCCGAGGAATGGTGTAGAATAGGCATGAGGGAAAGGCGGCTTCCGGGGCCGCCGTTCCGCTTTTCTGCAGAAAGCATGGCTGGGGCGCCGCAAACGCCCCGGCGCGAGCGGACGGGAGGGGTGCGCCCTCTGCCCGGCCCGTCGTCGCGCGCCCGTGCGCGCGGGCAATCAGGCGCACGAACCGCGCCGCCGCGATACGCCCGCCCGCACGCGCACGCAGGCCCGCACGCATTACGCGCGAAACAGGGACACCCCGTCCCGCCCTTTGCCCCCAGGGAGGCACGAATGACCATGACCGACCCCCGACCCGAACTGGCGGCCATGCTGCTGGAGCGCCTCGCCCCGGCCGCCGAAGCCCTCGCCGCTGCCTGTGCCGAGGACATCAGCGCCGGACACCTCCCCGAACCGGAACCCGAAGAGGAGGAATACGAATATCTCGGCGAGGTCTGGACCGGCAGCCGGCAAACCCCCGAGTTCCACGCATGGTTCGAACGGCTGAACCGCCGCGAAGAGCGCAGGAGGAAGAGGGAGGAGAAGGAGAGAAAGGAGAGGAAAAGGAGGAAGGCGAAGAAAAGGGCCCTGGCCGCACAGGCCGGCGGCGGCGGAGACGGCGGGGAGGAATACCGGCGGTCCCCGGTCGGAGCCGAGGGCGCCGCCGCCCCCTCTCATCGCCCCCGCGAAGGCGGAGGCCCGTCTCCCATGACCCGCAACCCGGCAGCGCCGGCAGAAGGCCCCGCGACGGGCCTCCACGACGGAAACATGACACATCATGGCGCACCTTCGGTGCTAACTGACTGACATGATTATGGAATTTCCCCGTTTCCGGTGCAACCGGGTGCGTGATCGAACCCGGTCCTGCACTCAGGTGCAACCGATCGGGGAGCCGCAATCGTGGCAGCCATCCGCCTCACCCAGCGCCGGGTCGATACCCTCCGGCCCCGCAAGTCCGTCCGCAATGTCCGGGACGCCGAACTGAAGGGGTACGGCGTCCGCATCATGCCTTCGGGCAGGAAGCGGTACTTCATTCACAGCCAGCACCGGGGCCACCGGGTCTGGAAGATCGTCGGCGATGCGGCGGCCATGACCGAGGCCGAGGCGCGCGCCCGCGCCCGGTCCATGCTGGCCGCTCTCCGCGACGACAGGGACATCGAGGCGGACATGTCCGGCGATGTGCCGTTTGAGACCGTCGCCGAGGAGGTCTTCTCCCGCTACGGCAGGCGCTGGAAGCCGCGTACGCTCGCGGCCAACCGGCGCTATCTCCACGACCAGCTCCTGCCCTTCTTCGCGGGCCGGCCCATTGCAGAGATCGACCGGGAGGAGGTGCAGCGCTGGTTCCGCTCGCTTCATGCAACGCCGTCCGCGGCGAACCGTTCGGCGCCTGTGCTTTCCGTCATCATGCAGCAGGCGGAGGCATGGGGGTATCGTCCCGAAGGCGGCAATCCCTGCAAGGGCATCCGGCGCTACCGGCAGAAGCGGTCGGAGCGCTTCCTGTCTCCGGAGGAATACCGCCGCCTCGGCATTGTGCTGGACCGGCATGAGGCCCGGCAGCCCTTCCGGGTCGCGGCCCTGCGCCTGCTTCTGCTGACCGGATGCCGCAAGTCGGAGATCATCGGCCTCGAATGGCGCTTCTACCGCGACGGCAGGCTCTACCTCGCCGACAGCAAGACCGGGCCGCGCACGGTCTGGCTTTGCGAGGCGGCGCGGGAGGTCCTCGACGGGCTGCCGCGTTCGTCGCGCTTCGTGTTCCCCATCG
>JAJDYL010000140.1 GCA_022825195.1 Alphaproteobacteria bacterium | reverse complement strand
AGCGAGGACGAGTGCCACTGGGGCGAACGGAAATATGTCGGCAAGCTCAACACGCCCGAATACCGGGCATGGGAAGAGAGGCAGCGCCGCCGCGAAGCACGCGCGCATAATGCGCGGGAGGGGGAGGAAGCCGAAGCCAGGACCGCACGGGCCCGCGGAGGCGGGGACGGCAGGCAGGAGCATGACAGACCATGACATTTCCGCAGGGCCACATGACATTTCATGACACTTCGGCAGGGGTGCCGTCCGCCGCCTCGCGCAGACCGGCCGGACTACCCCGGAAAACCGCGCCCGGGCTTTCCCGATCGAAGATTTGCGCGCCCTTGCGCCGTCCCCGTTCTTTACGCGGCCAGCGGCATGACCTCTTCGGCGAAGCGGGAGAGGCGGTCTTCGGTGCGTTCCACGGAGCGGGCGGCGAAGTTCAGGAAGACGCAGCCGACGCCGAGTTCGCCGAGCGCCCGGAGGTCGCCGGCGCGCTCCTCCGCGCTCCCGGTGAGGAAACGGCGGCCGCCCGCCCCGTCATCCGCAGCTTCCTCGAAATGCCAGGGCGCGGAATAGGCGAGCCCGATGGTAGCGGGGTCGCGGCCGGCCGCTTCCGCCGTCCGGAACAGCAGGTCGCGCCGGTCCCGGTAACGCTCGAGACTGTCCAGCATGGCGCGCGGATTGTTGCCGATGGGATACCAGGCGTCGCCGAGCGCGACGACGCGGCGGAGCGCCGGCCGGCTCTCGCCGCCGATCCAGAGCGGCGGATGCGGCTTCTGCACCGGATGCGGGAGCGTCGAAACATTGGAGAAGCCGGCATAGTCGCCGGCGAAGCTCGCAGGGTCCTGGGTCCAGACGGCCTTGAAGACCCTCAGATATTCGTCCGCGACCCGGCCGCGCTCGTCGAAGGGCGGCAGGCCGACCGCCTCGAACTCCTCGCGCATCCAACCGACGCCGCAGCCGACCGTGACCCGCCCGCCGCTCAACAGGTCCGCCGTCGCAAGCTGCTTCGCCGCCAGCACGGGGTTGCGGTGCGGCAGCACCATGACGGAAGTGATGAGCCGCGCCTTCTCCGTGACGCCGCAAAGGAAGGCGAGCAGCGCGATCATCTCCAGCGCCTCGCCGGACCGGCTGCCGGGGAAATCGCCCGTCTCCGAATAGGGATATTTCGACTCGATGTCGCGCGGGATGACGATGTGGTCCGAAACGGTGAGCGCCGCATAGCCGAGCCGTTCGCCGGTCCGGGCGAGGCGCTTCTGGTCCGCCGGGTTGGCGAGCGGCCCCCTGTGCGGGATGCTGAAGCCGAAATCCATGCTTGTTCCCCCCTCGGGCTTCCGGGTCCGGCAGCCTGCCGGAATTCGGCCGCCAGCATAGTCCCAAGCCTCGCCTTGCGCGCCTCCCCCTGCGGATCGGCATTGGCGAAACGGGCGGGATGCGGAATGCTGGGGCGGCCCGCCGTTCCCGAAGACCGCCGCACCCGCCGATGAAATCCGCCCGCCCCGCCAGCAACACGCCGATGATGGCGCAATATCTTGCCATCCGGGAAGCCCATCCGGGCTATCTGCTGTTCTACCGGATGGGCGACTTCTACGAGCTGTTCTTCGAGGATGCGGTCAAGGCCGCAGGCGCGCTCGACATCGCGCTCACCAAGCGGGGCCGCCATGACGGCGACGATATCCCGATGGCGGGCGTGCCCGTCCGCGCGCACGAAGCCTATCTGGAGCGCCTGATCCGCAAGGGCTTCAAGGTCGCCATCTGCGAGCAGACCGAGGACCCGGCAGAGGCCCGCAAGCGCGGCGGCGGGTCGGTGGTGGCGCGCGATGTGGTGCGGCTGGTCACGCCCGGAACGCTGACCGAAGACGCTCTCCTGGAAGCGCGGCGGCACAACTATCTGGCGGTGCTGGCGGAGGCGAACGGCGCCCATGCGCTGGCCTGGGCGGATATCTCGACGGGCGACTTCCGGGTCGAGAGCGTAGAGGACGGCGGCCTGCCGGTATTGCTGGCGCGGATCGAGCCTTCCGAACTGGTGCTGCCCGAAGCGATGCTGGACGAGGCCGCGTTCGACGGAACGGTGACGCCGCTGCCGGCAGCGCGCTTCGACAGCGAGAACGCCCGGCGGCGGCTGCTGGAGGCGTTCAATGTCGCCACCCTGGAAGGCTTCGGGCGTTTCGACCGCGCCCAGCAGACGGCCTGCGGGGTGCTGATCGACTATCTGGAACTGACGCAGAAGGGCCGTCTGCCGCGCCTCGAGCCGCCGCGTCCCTCGGGGCCCGGCCGGGTGCTGGAGATCGACCCGGCGACGCGCCGGAACCTGGAGCTGACCGCGACACTTGCCGGCGAGCGCCGGGGCAGCCTGCTCGCGACCATCGACCGGACGCGAAGCGCAGGCGGCGGACGCCTGCTCGCGGCCTGGCTCGCCTCACCCCTGACCGACCCGGCAGCGATTGCAGCCCGCCACGACGCGGTGGACCGTTTGTGCCGGGAGGAGCGGCTGCGCCGGGACCTCGCCGGCCGGCTCGCCCGCGCGCCGGATATCGAGCGTTCGCTCTCGCGGCTCGGCCTCGGTCGCGGCGGCCCGCGCGACCTGGCGGCGATCCGCGATGCGCTGGCGCTGGCGGGAGAGATCGCGGCGCTGTTCGACGCCCCGCCGCCCTTGCTGGATGAAGCCTGCGCCGCGCTCCGGGACCACGACGCGACCGTGGCCGCGCTGACGGCGGCGCTCGGCCCCGATCTGCCGCTCGCCGCACGCGACGGCGGTTTCGTGGCACCCGGTTATGACGATGAACTCGACCGGCTCAGGTCGCTCCGGGACGACAGCCGCAGGACCGTGGCCGGCCTCCAGGCGCGCTATGCGGCCGAAACCGGCGCGAGCGCGCTCAAGATCCGGCACAACAACATCCTCGGCTATTTCATCGAGGTCACGCAGGCCGCCTCGGACCGCCTGCTTGCGGACGACGCCTTCATACACCGGCAGACCATGGCCAACTCGATGCGCTTCACCACCGTCGAGCTCGGCGGGCTGGAGGCGCGCATAGCGGGCGCGGCCGAACAGGCGCTCGCGGCGGAACTGGCAATCTTCGAACGCCTGACCGCCCTGGTGCGGGAAGCGGGCGCGGCGATTGCGGCGGCGGCCCAGGCGCTCGCCCTGCTCGACGCAACCTCCGGCCTGGCGGCGCTGGCGGTCGAGTGCGGCTGGAGCCGGCCGGTGGTGGACGACAGTCTGGCCTTCGAGATCGAGGGCGGACGCCATCCGGTCGTCGAGGCGGCGCTCGACGAGCCTTTCGTCGCCAATGGCTGCGACCTTTCGCCGGACCGGAGGCTCTGGCTCGTCACCGGGCCGAACATGGCGGGCAAGAGCACCTTCCTGCGCCAGAACGCGCTCATCGCCATTCTCGCGCAGATGGGGAGCTTCGTGCCGACGGACCGCGCCCATATCGGAGCGGTGGACCGGCTGTTCAGCCGCGTTGGCGCCTCCGACGACCTCGCGCGCGGCCGCTCGACCTTCATGGTCGAGATGGTCGAGACGGCGGCGATCCTGAACCAGGCGGGCGAGCGCTCGCTGGTGATCCTGGACGAGATCGGACGCGGCACGGCCACCTTCGACGGCCTGTCGATCGCCTGGGCGGTGGTCGAGCAGTTGCACGAAGCCTGCCGCTGCCGCGCGCTGTTCGCCACGCACTACCACGAACTCACCCTGCTCGCCGGCAAGCTCGACCGGCTGGCGCTCCGGACCATGCGGGTCAAGGAATGGCAGGGTGCCGTCGTCTTCCTGCACGAGGTTGCGCCCGGCGCCGCGGACCGCTCCTACGGCATCCATGTCGCGCGGCTCGCGGGCCTGCCGGGCTCCGTGGTCGAGCGGGCGGAGGAAGTGCTGCGGCTGCTGGAGACGGGCGAGCAGGGCAGCGCCATCGCGCGCCTTGCCGACGATCTGCCGCTCTTCGCTGCCGCCCGCAACCCGCAGGCCGAACCGGAGCCTTCCGAAGCCGAACAGGTCCTCGCCGCCCTCGACCCGGATGCCCTCACCCCGAGGGAAGCCCTGGAGCGGCTATACGAACTGAAGCGGCTGCTGGGTTGACGACCGTGAGGCAGCGGCAAGCCCTATCGGGACGGAAGCGCCAGGATGCTGTCGAGGACCGGCAGGAGATAGCCGCGGAACGCCTCCGGATTTTCCGACATCGGGAAGTGGCCCATGCCCTTCATCACCTCGAAATGGGCGGCCCCGATCAGGTCGGCGAGTTCGCGGCCCATCTCCGGCGTCGCCGACACATCGTAGTCGCCGCTCAACAGGTAGATCGGGCAGTCCGACCGGGCGAGCGGCGCGGCTCCGCCGTTCCTGAGGTCGCCGTCCTCGAAATAGTAGTGCAGGTCGCCGGCGAAGATGCCCGGCCCGCCCTGCATGTAGTGCCACATGGTCTCCCACCGCTCGGCCGCCGGCGACCGGGGCGCGGTCATGCCCGCCATCGAGGCTCCGGCTGCCATGCCCGCGTGAATGTCCGGCCGTGCGAGCGCCAATTCCGGCAGCGGGTCGCCAAGGCTCCTGTCCTCGGCATAGAGCGCCGATTGCAGCCCGATGGCCGCGCGGAAGCGGGCGCCGTGCCTCAGCGCCAGATGCAGTACTGCCCGGCCGCCGATGGAACAGCCCATGACGACCGGGCCCTCGAGCCCGAGCGCGTCCATGACGGCCATGACCGTCTCGACATAGGAATCGGTCGTGAGCCGGTACACCTCGGCCTCGAAGCCCCTGGGCGGCGAGGACTTGCCGTGCCACGGCAGGTCGAAGGCGATGACCCGGAAGCGGTCCGTCACCTCGGGGTCGTTCAGGATGTGGCGGTACTGGCGCCCGTCGCTGCCGGCCGTGTGCAGGCAGAGCAGCGGCACGCCCCGGCCGGCCTCCTCGAAATAGACCCGGTGCGGGCGCCCGGCGATGGCAAGGCGGAGATAACGTCCGGTAACGGGTTCGATGGACGGGACGGCCGGGGCCGCTTCGGGCGCCGCGGCGTCTTCCAGACGCGAGAACAACATCTCCAGCAACAGCAGGTGGCGATGGAATTTCGCCATGTCGCCCGTGACGGTGAGATGCCGGGCGCGGCGCATGGTGGCGAGCGTCTGGAACCCGGGCGCGGGCTCCTCCTTGCGGAGCTCCGCCCAGGCTTCGGCGCAGGCGCTGAGCACGAGGTCCGCCGAAACCGCGCCCGGCGGCCCGAAGCGCACGCCCTGCCCGTCGATGGTCGCGACCGTCCTGTCCTCGCCCGAACGGAGGTCGAGCGTCAGCGGCCCGAAACTCCGCTGCAGGGCGATATGCGGATTGGCGTCGCACCGTTCCTTCAGAAACTCGAACATGGGTTGCAATCCCCGGAAACGCGGCTTCGCGAAGGACCATAGCAAGCGCGGCAGGCCGGCGACATTGGCCCGGCGCAAACGCTAATTTTATTGCGGAAATGCATGCATTGATATAAGAAGTTCCTATCCAACCCGCCGCTGTAGGAGGACAATGCCCGTGCCCGTCACCCTTCGCCAGTTGCGCTACTTCCAGGCTCTCGTCGAACATGGCTCGTTCAGCCGGGCGGCCGAGAGCGTCTACGTGTCCCAGCCTGCGCTTTCCCTGCAGATCCGTGAGCTCGAAGCCACGCTCGGCGGGACCCTGGTGGAGCGGGAAAGCCGCGGCATCCACCTCACCCGGCTGGGCCGGGAAGCGCATGAGCAGACGCTCCGGGTGCTGGACGAGACCAATTTCCTGGAACTCATGGGGAAACAGTTCGACGAGGGCGTGGCGCGCGTGACGGTCGGGATCGTCTCGACGCTCTCGCCCTACCTGCTGCCGGGCCTGATGGAACGCCTGCAGGAATCGACGCCTCGCATCGAAATCACTGTCGTCGAGGCGATCGGCAGCGACCTCGTTTCCGATCTTCACTCCGGCCGCCTCGATGCGGCAATTCTCTCGCTGCCGCTCGGCATGATCGAACTCCCCGAGCGGGAATTGTTCGAAGACCGGTTCCTGGTCGCAGGCCGCGCCGGTCCGCTGGACGCCGTCCGCGCAGATGGCGGCCTGCCCCGTCCCGAGGATCTGGCCCGGGCCGATGTCGGGCCTCTGCTTACGCTCGCGAACGGGCACTGCCTGGCCGACCAGGTCCTGGGAGCCTGCTCGATGTGGCGCCAGCAGGACGTCCACCGCGGCGCCGGATCGCTGGCGACCCTGGTACGCCTGGTCGCGGGCGGGGACGGCATCACGGTAATCCCGGAAACCGCCGCGCCCTGCGAGAGCGTGAGCTCCCCCAAGCTCGGTTTCCTGCGTTTCGCCCGGCCCGAACCGTCGCGGCGCATCGGGCTGGCCCACCGGCTGGCCGCACACGGCCAGCGCTGGATCGACCCGCTTGCCGAGGCAGCGGCGGATGCCGGCCGGGAACTGACCGGACGCGCCCGCCGGTTGGCCGCCGGACGGCCAGCCGCCTCCTGAGTTCGCCGGGGCGGAACGGCGCGACGCCATCTCAGGCCAACTCGCGCTCTGCGGCCAGATCCGCTGGCGCAACGCAGCGCCGATCCGCGCCGGCCGGCCCGGACCGGCAGACGCGGGCGGTCAGGAGAGCACGGAGATCGTCTTGGCGCGGATGAGGTCGAAATCGATGGCGGCGCCGAGGCCGGGCGCTTCCGGCACATGGACACGGCCCTCCCCGTCCACGGCGATTTCCTCGGCGAGGCCGTAGCGGTGCGCGCCGTCGGGCATCAGCACCTCGAACATCTCCGTGTTCGGGATCGCACAGATCAGGTGCAGGTTCGCCATATTGTTGAGCGAGTTGCCGCCATGGTGGACCTCGTAGGACATGTGGAAGGCCTCGGCGAGATGGGCCGTTTTGAGGCAGGCGGTGAGCCCGCCCTTTACCGCCACGTCGCCGCGCAGATAGTCGGTCGCCTGCAGCAGCAGCCAGGGCGCATAGGCCTGGAAGCCGCCGGGGCTGTATTCGGTCGCCAGGATCGGGATATCGAGCTTCTGGCGCAGCTTGATGTAGTTGGTGATGTCGTCGTCGGCGAGCGGATCCTCGTACCAGTAGAAGCCGAGCCGCTCCGCTGCCCGCCCGACGCGCAGCGCCGCCGGGTAGTCGTAGGACCATGTGCTGTCCAGCATGATGCGGTAATCGTCGCCGACCGCCTTGCGGACCGCCTCGCAGACGCGGATGTCCTCATCCGGGTCGGTCGGCGGATGGATCTTGTAGGCCTTCCAGTTCCCGTCGCGGAAGGAGACGGCCTCCTCCGCATAGGCCTCGGGCGAGGCGAGCACAGCGGAGCTCGCATAGGCGGGCGCGCTTGTGCGCACCGTGCCCATCAGCCGGTGGATCGGCAGGCCCGCGGCCTTGCCGGCAATGTCCCAGAGCGCGATATCGACGGCCCCGATGGCCCGCCATGTAGTGTTGCGGTTGCGCGCCGTCAGACGGAGATAGAGCCTCTCGCGGTCGAGCGGGTTCTCGCCCATCACCTGCGGCTTGAGGAAGCGGATGAGCGAATCGGCGTCGCTCGCAGCGCCCCGGCTGGCGGCGCCGAGAAAGGCGTGGCCCTCGATGCCGTCGTCGGTGCGGAGCGTCAGCAGGCCGAGCTCGCTCCGGCCCTGGAACGTTCCCGTATGGCTGCCATAGGTGGTCGCCGGGATGTCGTCCCAGGCGAACAGGGTGAGCGTCATGTCGTCGATCTTCATGGGGCCGTGTGCCTTCCTGACATCTTGAACCGGGGCGCGAAGCGTCTCATATGCCGGGCCGGGACGAAACAGGCGAAAAGGGGGAATGGCATGAGCGAAGAGCGCCGGGCGTTTCAGGCGGAGGTCGGGCGCATCCTCGACCTCATGGTGCACTCGGTCTATTCGGACAAGGAAATCTTCCTGCGCGAGCTGATTTCCAACGCCGCGGACGCTTGCGACCGGCTGCGCTACCGCGCCATCGCCGAGCCGGATCTGCTGGACGGCGACGCCGAGTTCCGCATCCGCATCGAGGTGGACAAGGACGCGCGCACCATCGCCGTCGCCGACAATGGCGAAGGCATGGGCCGCGACGAACTCGTCGAGAATCTCGGCACGATTGCGCGCTCCGGCACTGCGGCCTTCGCGGACAGGCTGACGGGCGACGCGAAGAACGATGTCGCGCTGATCGGGCAGTTCGGCGTCGGCTTCTATTCCGCCTTCATGGTGGCGGAACGGGTGCGGGTCGTCTCGCGCGCCGCCGGTGCGGAGGCGGCATTCGCCTGGGAATCGGACGGGCGCGGCGAGTTCACGGTCGCGGAGGCGGAGCGGGAGGCGCGGGGCACCGAAGTCCTGCTGCATCTGAGGGAAGGCGAGGACGAATTCCTGGAGCCGGCGCGCTTGAGGTCGGTGGTCAAGACCTACTCCGACCATATCGCGATCCGGGTCGAGATGGACGGCGAGTCGGTCAATGAGGCCTCGGCGCTCTGGGCGCGGCCACGGAGCGAGATCGAGCCGGAGCAATATGCCGAGTTCTACCGCCAGGTAGGCCACGCCTTCGACGAGCCGTGGCTGACGCTGCATTTCCGCGCCGAGGGCGTGATCGAATATTCGGGCCTTCTGTTCGTCCCGACATCGCGGCCCTTCGACCTCTTTCACCCGGACCGCAAACCGGCGCTCAAGCTCTATGTGAAGCGCGTGTTCATCACCGACGACGCGCCGGAACTGGTCCCGGCCTGGCTGCGCTTCCTGCGCGGCGTGGTGGACAGCGAGGACCTGCCGCTCAACCTTTCGCGCGAGATGCTGCAGCGCAATCCCGTGCTCCGGCGCATCCGCGACGGGCTGGTCCGCCGCGTTCTCGGCGAACTCAAGACGAAGGCCGAGAACGACAAGGAGGGCTACCAGACCTTCTGGGAAGCCTTCGGCCCGGTGCTGAAGGAGGGGCTCTACGAGGACGCGGGCCAGCGCGAGACGCTGCTGGAGCTGGTGCGCTTCCGCTCGACCGCTTC
Source organism: Alphaproteobacteria bacterium (assembly GCA_022825195.1). Lineage (GTDB taxonomy): Bacteria > Pseudomonadota > Alphaproteobacteria > Bin95 > Bin95 > Bin95. The sequence goes on along the minus strand of JAJDYL010000140.1, from coordinate 7,559 downwards.
GGAGGACTGGACCACGCTCGCCGGCTATGTCGAGCGGATGCGCGAGGGCCAGGAGGCGATCTACTACATCGCGGGCGAGGAGGGCGCGGCGCTCTCCGGCAGTCCGCATCTGGAGGGCTTCCGCGCCCGCAAGATCGAGGTGCTGCTGTTGCAGGACCCGGTAGACGAATTCTGGGTGCCGGCCGTCAGCGAATATGAGGGCAGGCAGCTCGTCTCGGTCTCGCGCGGCGGCATCGACCTCAGCGCCATCCCGCCGGCCGATGACAAGGCCGCGGAAGACGAGGACACGGCGGAAGCCGATATCGCCTCGCTGGTCGCGCTCTTCAAAGTGACGCTGGGAGAGGCGGTGAAGGATGTGCGCGGTTCGGATGCGCTGACCGAGAGCGCCGCGCGCCTGGTGGCCGACGAAGGCGACATGGACCTGCATCTGGAACGGATGCTGCGCCGCCACGGCCAGTTCGACGGCGCCGCCTCCCGCCGGGTATTGGAACTCAATCCGCGCCACCGGCTGGTTCGGGGCCTCGCACGCTCCATGGCGGCAGGCGAAGATCGCGCGGCGCAGCTGGCGCCCCTGCTGCTGGACCAGGCGCGCATCGCGGAAGGCGAGACGCCCGAGGACCCCGCGGCCTTCGCCCGCCGCCTCGCCGACGCGCTCGCGGACAGCCTGCCGGCGGAGTGACGATCAATACCGGACGCGGGTCAGGCAGAGGCCGTGCGGCGGGGCGGTCGGGCCGGCGGCGGGGCGTGAGGCGGCCGCCAAGGCTGCCGACACATCGTCGGGCGTGCGCTTGCCGGTACCGACTTCGCGAAGCGTGCCGGCGATAATCCGCATCTGGTGGTGCAGGAAAGAACGCGCCTCCGCGTGGAGCACGATCTCTTCTCCCTCGCGGCGGACATCGAGGCGGTCGAGCGTGCGCAGCGGCGAGTTCGCCTGGCACTCGGAGGACCGGAAACTGCTGAAATCGTGGCGTCCGAGCAGCCGCCGGGCGGCTTCGCCCATTGCCTCGGCATCGAGCGGCGTGCCGACATGCCAGACGCGGCCTCGGTCTAGCGCCGGAGGCGCGCGGCGGTTCAGGATGCGGTAGCGGTAGGCGCGGCCGGTGGCCGAGAACCGGGCGTGGAAGTCCGGCTCGGCCTCGCTCGCCTCAATCACCGAGACCGGCAGCGCACCCATATGGTGGTTGACGGCGTCGCGCAGCACCGACGGCGGCCTTGCGCCCTCAAGGTCGACATGCGCGACTTGGCCTTCGGCATGGACGCCGGCATCCGTGCGGCCCGCGCCCTGCACGCGCACGCGCTCGCCGCAGAAGCGGAAAACCGCCTCCTCCAGTGCTGACTGCACCGAGGGACCGTTCGCCTGAGCCTGCCAGCCGACGAACGGCCCGCCGTCATACTCAAGCAGGATGCGGTAGCGCGGCATCGAGCAAGTCCGTTCCGGCCGGCAACGGGAACCCGCGCAGGAAGGCGGGCGCCTCCATCGCCGAGCGCCCCGGCCGCTGCAGACGGAGCAGGCGCAGCACGCCCTCGCCGCAGGCGACCGCCGCGCTATCGTCAAGCACCCGGCCGGCCGGCCCCCCGCCGGCTTCGACAACGGCCGCCCCGACCCCGATGCTTTCGCCCCGGAAGGCGAAACGGGCGCCCGGCCTCGGCGCGAAGGCGCGCACCCGCCTTTCCAGTTCGGCGGCCGGGCGAGTCCAGTCGAGCATGCGGTCTTCCCGGGTGAGTTTCGCCGCCCAGGTTGCGCCGTCCACCGGTTGCGGCAGCGGCTTCAGCGTTCCTTCGGCCAACCCGGCCAGCGCTTCCACTGCCGCTTCCGCGCCGAGCCGCGCCAGACGGTCGTGCAAGTCCCCGCCCGTCGTTTCCGGCCCGATGGGAGTCCCTCGCTCCAGAAGCAGGGGCCCCGTGTCGAGGCCCTCGTCCATTACCATGACGGAAATGCCGGTCTCCCGGTCGCCGGCCAGGATCGCGCGTTGGATCGGCGCTGCGCCCCGCCAGCGCGGCAGCAGCGAGGCATGGAGGTTCAGGCAGCCGAGGCGCGGCGCGGCCAGGATCGCCGCCGGGAGCAGCAGCCCGTAAGCGGCGGTGACGGCGGCGTCGAGACGGAGCGCGGCGAAGTCCTGCTGGAGCGCGGGGTCGCGAAGGCTCGCAGGCGTCGCCACCGGAATTCCGCGCGCTTCGGCGAACGCCTGCACCGGAGAGGGCCTGAGCCGGCGCCCGCGGCCGGCGGGGCGGGGCGGTTGCGCATAGGCGCGCACGACCTCGTGGCCTGCGTCAAGCAGCGCTTCGAAGGCCGGCAGGGCGAATTCCGGCGTGCCCAGAAAGGCCAGGCGCACGCGCCGTCAGTCCTTCTTGCGGCGCTTCGACTTGTCCAGCCGCCGCAGGATCACGCCGCGCTTGACCGCCGAGAGGTAGTCCACATGCAGCACGCCGTTCAGATGATCGATCTCGTGCTGGAGGCAGCGGGCGCGCAGGCCCCCGGCCTCGATCTCCTGCGCCGTCCCGTTCTCGTCGAGATAGGCGACTCGCACCGCTTCCGGCCGCTCCACGTCCACATAGACCTCCGGCAGCGAGAGACAGCCTTCGTTGCCGGTGACGAGGTCGTCCGAGCGCCAGACAATTTCGGGATCGACCAGCTTCAACGGATCCGGCTCCTCCTCGTCGCGCGCGCAATCGATCACCACGAGACGCTTCAGCACGCCGACCTGCGGCGCCGCCAGGCCGATGCCGGGCGCCGCATACATGGTCTCCAGCATGTCGTCGAGCAGGCGCCGGGCCGCGTCGTCCACTTCGCCCACTGGGGCGCATTTCGTCCGCAGCCGCCGGTCGGGCGCGATCAGGATGTCGAGTGTGGCCATGTCCGCAGGTCGTCGATTCCGCGCCGCCTTATGCCATGGCGCGTCGTCTCCCGGAAGCCCGCTAAACCGTCACCCAGCCGGGCGGCGGCTCGCGGCCGGGATGGACCGCGCCGCAGCCGCCGCAGGTTCGGGCCGCCTTGTCGGAGTAGAAGGCCTCGAACAGCGGCGGCAGGTCCGTGACGATATTACCGACCGGAAGCTCGACCCGGTGCACGAGCGCGCCGCAGTCGAAGCAGAACCACTCGAACCCGTCCAGCATGCCGCCGACCCGCGGCGCTTCCACTACGAGCCCGACCGAGCCCGGCACCGGGCGCTGCGGCGAGTGGCGTACATGGGGCGGCAGCATGAACACTTCGCCCGCGCGGATCGGAACATCGTAGATCCGCCCGTCCTCCGCGACCTTGAGGATCATGTCGCCTTCCAACTGGTAGAAGAACTCCTCGACGGGATCGTCGTGGAAATCGACCCGCTGGTTCGGGCCTCCCACCACCATCACGGTCATGCCGGCCTCCTCGAAGACCAGCTTGTTGCCGACCGGCGGTTTCAGAAGGTCGCGGTGCTCATCGATCCAGCGGCGGAAGTCGAAGGGCCTGAGGCGCGGGTGCTCGAGATAACCTGTCATCGCCGGCTCCCCGTCACTCGGCGGCGCTGCGCAGCAACTCCAGTCCGCAGTCCTGGAATGCCTGCCGCGTGACCTGTTTCTCGGCCTCTGTCAGTTCCAGCATGGGCGGCCGTACAGCGCCGCCGGCCTGGCCGAGCAGCTCCTGCCAGTATTTCTGGTGGGCGTGCGGCCTGGCGCCGGGACGGGTCCGTTTCAGGGCGTCGCGCACCGGGTTCAGGCTGTCGCGCACGCACCGGGCTTCCTCCGCCTTGCCGGCGAAAGCGAGGTCCGTGTAGGCGCGCATCCGCCGGTCCACCGCTGTCTGGAGGAGGTAAGGCGGCGAGGAGCAGAGGTAGAGCTGCCAGCCGAGCTCCAGAATGTTGTCGAGCCACTCCTCCTCCGATGCCGTGCTGACCAGGATCCGGTCGCCGGCGAGACGGGTGAGTTCGGCATACATCTCCCTGGGCACGCTGTATTTGATGGCGACGATATTGGGGAGCCCGGCGATCCGGGCGCAGAGCTCGGGGCTCATCAGGTAGCCGCTGTCGGGATGGCTCCACATGGCGATGCCGATTTCCACCGCCTCGGTGACCCGGCGGTAGTAGTCGTAAAGCAGGTCGTCGCGGTCGGTCACGAAACTCAGCACCGGCGCATGCACGACGATGTAGTCCGCGCCCACGGCCTGGGCGTGGCTGGCCAGTTCGATGACCGTGTCCATGTTCTGGTCGGAGCAGGACATGATCGTGCCGGCGCCCGCGCCCCTCGTCTCATCGACCGCGATCTCGAAGACGCGCTTGCGCTCCTCGACCGACATCGAGAAATATTCGCCCTGCTTGCCGGCGATGAACAGGCCGTCGATGCCGAGGTCCTCGACCCAGTGGCGGATATTGGCCCGCATGCCCGCCTCGTCTATCGACAGGTCTTCCCGGAAGGGCTGCAAGGCGGCAGCCCAGATCCCCTTCATGTGGGCGCGCGCATACTCCTTGGCTTCGCTCCGGCGGTATTTCATGGCCTTCGTCCTCCGGTACGCCCGCGGACTCCCGCCCCGGGCGTTCCCGCCAGTATGGAGGCCATCCCGCTATACCGACAGCGAATTGCTCACAAATCGGCGATGGCGAAGACGGGCGACCCGTCCCGGCCCCTCAGAACGCGGCGTCGCGGCCGTGCGCCTTGGCAACCTCGCGGGCATTGGGGTTGACCGAGGGGCGGAACGGCATGTCGCATACTTCCGCGGCCACCGGCTGTCCCGGTTCCTCGGCATAGCGGTCCGGCAGCCACACGGCATATTCCGTGCCGACGCCCGATGCCTCCACCGGCACATAGCCCATGGATATGTTGCAGCCGAGTTCGGGCGAGAACCATGGCGAGGTGAGATATCCGACCGGCTCCGTGCTGCCGGGCTCCGAAACCAGCCAGAAATCGGGCGCATAGTCGTCGATGGGCTTGCCGCCCATGCGCAGGCCGACAAGCTGCTGGCGCCACGGCGGATTGCCCGCTTCCAGTTCCGCGCGCATCCGCTCCAGCGCCGCCCTGCCGATATAGTCGGCGGTCTTCTTGCGCGGCACCTGGTAGCCGAGATTGCACTGGAAGGGGTTGGTCTCGTGGTCGAGGTCCTGGCCCCAGGAGAGGATGCCCGCCGCGATACGGCGCTGGTGGCCGGGCGCAATCACCATCAGCTTGTGCGCCTTGCCGGCCTCAAGCACGGCCTCCCACATGGCGTTGGCGTGCAGGGTCGCGTCGCGCAGGTAGATTTCGTAACCCTTCTCGCCTGAGAAACCGGACTGCGAAATGACGACGGCGCAGCCGCCCACCTCCGCTTCCATGATGCCGTAGAACGGAATCTCGTAGATGGCGGGCCCCACAAGGTCGGCCATCAGGGCTTCCGATTTCGGCCCCTGGATCTGGACCGGGCAGACGTCGATCTCGTCGATCTCGACATTCATCCGCGCGCCCACATTGACGCCCTGGAGCCAGAACAGGATGTCGCTGTCGGAAAGCGAGAACCAGAACTCGTCCTCCGCCAGCCTGAGCAGCACCGGGTCGTTGAGGATGCCGCCCTTCTCGTTGCAGAGAATGACGTATTTGCCGTGCATCGGCCGGATGCGGGCGGCGTCGCGGGTGATGACATAGTTGACGAAGCGCTCGGCGTCCGGGCCCTTCACGCGGATCTGGCGCTCGACCGCCACGTTCCACATGGTCACATGCTTCGTGAGCGCTTCATACTCGACGGAGGCGCCGCCCTCTTCCGGGCGCACATAGCCGCGCGGGTGATAGACGCGGTTGTAGACCGTCGCCCGCCAGCATCCGGCCTCGTGGCTCAGATGCCAGTAGGGCGACTTCCGCACCCGTGTCGAGATGAGCAGTTCGGTCTTCGTCGGGCCGCTCTGCCGCAGATTGTACGGCACGATGCGGTCGGACTGGTCCACGCTCGTTGCCTGTTCCCTGCGGTAGCGGGAATAGAGGCTCGGGGAAGTGTCGAGGGGCATGGCATCGCGCCTCCGTTGCGGGATGAGGACGCCAGATTGGTTGCGCAATTGCGGCCGGATGCGCCCGTTCGCGACGATTTTCGCGGCAGGGACGACAGAATTTCGCTTGCGGCGCGCACGGAACGATTGACAAGCCTGCGACGCATGGGCATTTGGCTTGCAGCGACATCTTGCCGGAGTCGGCCGATGGCTGGCGAGCAGGTCTTCCGCGGGAGCGACGGCGCACCTGTCGAGGTGACGCTTCTTCCCATTCCGAACTTCTCCCTCTCGAGTTTCTCGGCGCTGGTAGAGCCCCTTCGCCTCGCGAACTATGTGGCGGAGCGCACGCTGTACAGCTGGCGGGTAGTGACGCCCGAAGGCGCCCCGGTTCGCTCCAGCTGCGGCGTCGCGGTTGCGGCGGAAGAGCCCGCCGAGCGCATCCGGCGTCCGGAGAATGTCGTCGTTTGCGGCGGCGTGGACGGCTGGGCGTTCGAGGACCCCGCCACGCTGGCGCTGCTGCGCCGCTGGGCCAGGGACGGCGCCCATGTCGGCGCGGCATGCACCGGTGCCTACGTGCTGGCGCGGGCCGGCCTGCTGCGCGACAGGCGCTGCACGATCCACTGGGAGAGCCTGGACGGGTTCGCCGAACGGTTTCCGGACGTGGACCTGCGCGCGGCGTTGTTCGAGATCGACCGGGACCGGTTCACCTGCACGGGCGGGGCGGCGGCCTGCGACATGGTCCTGCAGGATATCGGCTGGCGTTTCGGGACGGAACTGGCGGCGGCGGTCGCGGGCCAGCTCCTCCACGACCGTATCCGCAGCGGCCGCGACGAGCGCTACCTGCCGCATCAGGCCTGGCTCCGCACCAGCCATCCGGTGCTGGTGAAGGCCCTGACCGCCATGGCCGAGCATCGCGAGGAGCGCCTTTCCCTGGTCGAGATCGCGCGCCAGGCCAATGTCTCGCCCCGTCAGCTCGAACGGCTGTTCAGGCGCTATCTGGATTCGACACCGGCGCGCTGGTACCTGCGCATGCGCCTGTCGCGGGCGCGCCAGCTGCTGATCGAGACGCAAATGCCGGTGACCTGGATCGCGGTCGCCTGCGGCTTCGGCTCGACATCGCATTTCTCCAAGAACTACCGACAGTTCTTCGGTGTTTGTCCGCGAGAAGAGCGACGCCAGCGGCGCACGGCGCGCGAACCGGCTCCCCCGCCGTCGATGACGCGGGCCGCTTAGCGCGCGGCTTGCTCCGGCTGCTGCCGGCCGGCAGAGCGGGCCGGCCAGGCGTGCGAACCGTCTCCACCGATCGTGGATGAGCGCAATCGGCCGGGCCATGCGCTGACGGTGTTTCATGTCGGCGGCATCGACTTCAGACTCACGGGAAGAGCGCGGCCCGGTTCGCCGCGCCGCGCCGGGGGGACCTGCCGCATGCGCCCGCCCTGTTCCGGTTTTGCGCCCGGTATGCCCATGGCGCCCTCCGCCAATGCCGGGGCGGCTGCGGGGAGACCGGCGGTCGCGGTAGGGACGCCGGTTTCCCGGCGCCCCCCGCACAGATCCGGACGTGCGCGCTAACGCATCCGGCTCCTACCTCGGGTAGTGACGGCGAAGCGCACGCTTGGCCACGGGTGCCGGGTCCGGGGT
>JAJDYL010000012.1 GCA_022825195.1 Alphaproteobacteria bacterium | reverse complement strand
CGCTGTCGCAGGCTGGCAAAAGACTGGGAGAAATCCATCGCTTCCAGCCAAGCTTGGCTCGACATCGCCCACATACGCCTCACGACACGAAGGCTCGCAAGGCCTTGTAACCTTTGATCGAGTTTCGAGTCAGGCTCTCAGAATTACGGGTGAAGTAAGTTAAATCCTGCTTCGCCACTTGATCGATACCACCGAGGCTTTGTGAACTTTCGCATTGTGAGACGTATATGTGCAATGTCGCCTCATGCCTCGCTGGAGACGATGGATTTCTCCCATTCCCTTGCCGACCGCCGCCAGCGTCCGGTTCCGCAGTTCGACAGGCAGCGCTTTCGGCATCTCCCCCGGCCTTGCCATCGCCTCGCGGCCGCTGTAGGGTCCGCGCCCATGAGCCCACGGACCCGCATCCGCGTTTCACGACGCCGCGCCTGCGTTTAGGCGGTCGCGGGCTCATCCACTAGCACCACAATTCAATCAGCCGCGACTGCCGCCGGGAGGCGGGGGTCCTTTTTGCTGTCCTTGTCCCCGGCGGTCCGGGCGGGGAGGACAGGACCATGACGACAATCGCAGAGCCGCAGGCGGAAAATGCGGCGCACGACCCCTACGGGGCGCTGATGGAAATCACCCGGCGGCCCCCGATCGTCTTCACGCACGGGCGCGGCGGTCTGCTCTGGGACAGCGAGGGCAACCGCTACCTGGATTTCATCCAGGGCTGGGCGGTGAACTGCCTCGGGCATGCGCCGCCGGCCGTCGCCCGCGCGCTGGCCGAACAGTCCGCCAGACTGCTGAACTGCAGCCCCGCCTATTACAGCGAGCCGATGATGCGCTATGCGGACGCGCTGACGGCCGCGGCGGGCCTGGAGCGGGTCTTCTTCGCCAACAGCGGCGCAGAGGCCAATGAGGGGGCCATCAAGCTGGCGCGGAAATGGGGCGCCCGGAACCGCGGCGGCGCCCACGAGATCGTCACCACCGCCGGCGGCTTCCACGGCCGGACCCTCGCCACCATGTCCGCCTCGGGCAAGGCGGCGTGGGACGGGCTGTTCGAACCGAAGGTGGCCGGGTTCCCGAAAGTGCCGTTGAACGACATCGGGGCCGTCGAAGCCGCGATTACGGACAAAACCGCCGCCATCATGCTGGAGCCGATCCAGGGCGAGTCCGGTGTCCGGCCCGCCGACGACGACTATCTGAGGGCCCTGCGCTCGCTGGCGGACCGGCGGGGCCTCCTGCTGATCCTCGACGAGATCCAGACCGGCATGGGGCGGACCGGCGCCCTGTTCTGTTTCGAGCACACCGGCATCCGGCCGGACATCATGACGCTCGGCAAGGGGATCGGCGCCGGAACCCCGCTGGCGGCCCTGCTCGCGCGCGAAGAGGTCTGCTGTTTCGAACCGGGCGACCAGGGCGGCACCTATAACGGCAACGCGCTGATGGCCGCCGTCGGCCATGCGGTGCTCGAAGAGCTCACTGCGGAGGGTTTCCTTGAGCGCGTGTGCGAGGCGGGGGCGGTGCTGCGGCGCGGCCTGGAGAGGCTGAGCGGGAAATACGGCCTCGGCGGCGTGCGCGGCCGGGGGCTGCTCCTCGCGCTCGACCTGCAGCCGCGGACGGACGGCTTCGCGCTGGTGGAGAAGGCGCTGGCGGCGGGGCTGCTGCTCAACGCCCCCGCCCCCGACGCGCTCCGCTTCGTGCCGGCGCTCAACGTCGCCGATGAGGAGATCGCCGAGATGCTCGATCTGCTGGACGGGCTACTGAAACGCCCTTAGCCGGCGGCGCGGCGTCATGCCGGGGACGGCGGCCCGCGCCCATCCCGGCAAGGGGCCCCGCCGCGCCGCGCGCCCTAGAGCTGGAAGGCCGGGCGCGCCGACACCTTCCGGAACCAGGCGTGCGTGGCGGGCCAGGACGCGCCGATGTCCATCTCCAGCGCATAGGCCATGCGCAGCGTGAAGAAGCCGGTAATGTCGGCGACGGTGAAGTCCGGCCCGGCGACGAATTCGTTCTTCGCCATATGCGGCTCGGCGCGGTCGAAGAGCACGCCGGCCATCTCCCTGCCCCGGCCGACCATGGCCTCCGACTGCGGCAGGTCCGTGCGGGTGCCGGGCACGACCTTGCCGGCGAAGTTCGGCAGCCGGTTGCGCAGCGCGTGCAGCAGCGGGATGAAGGCGTCCAGCTCGAAGCGCCGCATCCACATGTCGACAACGGCGCGCTCGGCCGGCGTGCGTCCGAACAGCGGCGGCTCCGGGTGCAGCTCTTCCAGATAGCGGCAGACCGACATGGATTCGGCGATCACCGTGCCGTCGTCCAGCGCCAGGAACGGCACGCAGTGGAAGGGGTTCATCGAGGTGAAGGGCTCGGCGAACTGCTCGTCCTCGCGCACGTTCAGCTGCTCGGTCGGCAGCTCCAGCCCCTTCTCGGCCAGATAGACGCGGACGCGCTGGGAGCTGGGCGCCGGCGTGAAATCGTAGAACTTCATGGGCGGCTTCCTCTTGCCCCGGCGGCGAAACCATAGACGGGCCGGGCCCCGCCTCCAAGCTGACCCGGGCGTGCGGCCGCGTGCCGGGGCACAGATGACGAAATTTCGAGAATTGCGCCTCCTACTCCGCCGCCAGGTCCTTCTGGTCGTCGGCGTTGTAGTTGGCGTCGTACCACCAAGCGAGGTGGTCCTCGTAGATGACGGGCGGCCAGCGGGGCGGGTTGTCGGGGCCGGTGCAGGTGGGCGCGCAGCTTATTTCCGCGTCGAGATTGGGGCCGAAGAAATAGGGGATGGCGTAGCGGTGGCGGCCGACCGGCGGCAGCGCGCGGTGCGGGGTGGACTGGTAGCGCCCGTTGGTCCAGCGGTGCAGCATGTCGCCCGTGTTGACGACGAAGCTGTCCTCGACGAAGGGCACGTCTTCCCAATCGCCGCCTTCGGGACGGATCTGCAGGCCCGGCACCTCCGACTGCGCCAGGAAGGTCAGGAAATTGGTGTCGGTGTGCGGCGCGATGCCGTAAAGGCCGGGCTCGCGCTCCGTGGGCGGGTAGTGCGAGAGCCGGAAGGAGAACTGGCTGCGGGTGAAATGCGGGTCGAACCAGTCCTCCGGCAGCCCGAGCGAGAGCGAGAGCGCCGGCAGCACGCTCACCGCCAGCCGGTCGATCGTCTCGCAATAGTCGAGCACCGTCTCGCGGAAGCCCGGCAGGTCCTCCGGCCAGCGGTTGGGGCCGGCGAAGCGCTGCCCGGCGAGCGGGTCGTCGGGCCCGCGCTCGCGCTTGATGAAGAAGGCCTCGTTCATGTCCGGCTTCGCCTCGGCCTCGCTCACGCGCGAGGTGCGCACATTGTAGCGGGCCATCGCCATGTAGCCGTTATTGTGCTCGTTCATCAGCACGGCGTGCTTGGCCGCCTCCGGCTGGGCGTGGAAGCGCTCGGCCTCCGCGAACATGGCGGCGATCTTCTCCTGCGGCACGCCGTGGTTCACGACGATGAAGAAGCCGACATGCTCCAGCGTGCGCGCCAGCGCCCCGGCCACCTGCTCGCGGCTCCCGGAAAGGTCGATCAGCGGAATCACGGTCTCGTCTCCCTCCGTCGCGTCCCCATTCTAGCCGGCGACCGGCTCTACCGCCTCCAGCATCCAGCGGGCGAAGGCGGCCATACGCGCGTCCGCGCCGAAGGCCCCCATGACCTGCACGCCGACCGGCAGGCCGCCGACCGCCATCAGCGGCATGGAGACCGCCGGGGCGAACAGGATCGAGGCGGGCGTGTTGAACACGGCGTCGCCCGTCGGCCGCGCCAAGGGCGGTTCGCCCGGCCGGTCGCCGGCCCACACATGCGCCGGGCCGGGGCAGCTCAGCATCAGCGCGCCGTCCACCGCCTTGAGCGCCCGGGCCCACGCCGCCTGCGCCGCCTCGCGTCCGTCGAGCGCGGCATGGTAGTCCGCCACGCTCATCGCCTCGGCGGCCTCCAGCGACCGGCGGGCGCGGAAGCTGATCGCGTCCGGGCCCATGTCCGCGAGCGCGCGGTGCAGCCAGCGGTTCTCCCAGCCGATGATGGCGTAGCAGATCGCGGAAGCCCCCATGAGCGCCGCATCGAGGGCCGCCAGCGCCGGGTCGTCGGCCGGGCGCAGCACCGTCACGCCTGCCGCCTCCACGGCCTCCAGCAGGCGGTGGAAGGCGGAGCGGGTCGCCTCGTCGAGCAGGGGCCAGCCGGCGCCCTCGATGGCAAGCAGGCGGCCGGGCTTCTCGGCCGGCGGCGGGTCCGCAGGGCCGGCAAGGCCGCGATGGCCGGGGTCGCCGCCGGCGCGCTTCGCGATCTCCGCCGCCACCCGCCACATGTCCTCCACGGAATTGGCGTGGACGCCGTTGACGCTCTGGCTGCTCGCCTGGCGCTCGCCCCGGTTGATCGCGCCCTTGCTGGGCTTCAGCGCGACATTGCCGCAATAGCCCGCCGGGCGGACGATGGAGCCGCCGACCTGGCTGCCGATGGCGGCCGGCAGCATCCCCGCCGCGACCGCCGCCGCCGAGCCCGATGAGGAGCCGCCCGGCGTGCGGGCCGGGTCGAACGGGTTGGTGGTCGGCCCCGGATGCGCGCCGCCCAGCTCCGAGGTCACGGTCTTGGCAAGCACGACCGCGCCCGCTTCGCGCAAGGCCGCCACCGCCGCATTGTCGCGTTTCGGGAAATTGCCCCGGTAGGCTTCGCAGCCCATCTGGGTCGGCATGGTGCGCGTTTCCAGCAGGTCCTTGATGCCGACCGGCATGCCGTCCACGGGCGAGAGCGGCCGGCCCGCGCGCCAGCGTTCCGCGCTCGCATCCGCCGCCTGGCGCGCGCCCTCCATGTCCGTCGCAACGAGCGCCTGCAGCACCGGCTCCCGCGCCTCGACGGTTTCAAGGCAGCGCTCCAGATAGGCGCGCGGCGAATCGCTGCCGTCGCGGAAGCCGGGCAGCGCATCGTGGAAGGTGAGGCCCCGGAAGGTCTTCGGATCGTATCGCATGGCGCGAGCCTAGCCCGGTTGTCTCCCCCTTGTCATGGCCGCTCCCCCGTGGCGGGGCCGTACAGTGCGCCGATGCCCTGTATCGGGGAAGCCGATGCCGCTAGGGTTCCGGCTGCCCGGCGCTTCGAACCCTTCCGGACGGAGGACATGCCATGCCGCGTTTCTGGACGGCCTGCCTTGCGCTCCTTCTGGCCCCGCTCGCCGCGGCGGACGGAAAGGAGCTGAAGCCGAAATTCGGGGATATCGGCGGGGCCTTCTATGCGGAGGTGTCGGAGAGCCGCGAAGCCTGCCGCATCGGGGTCGAAGGCAGGATGGCGCTCTGCCGCCTGAACACGGGCTTCGCGGGCGAGGCCGAAAACCGGGAATATGCCCGCTGCCTGCCGGTCTTCGAGTGGCAGGCCGAGAGTTGCGTCGAGCATTTCCGCCGCCAGGCCGGCAAGTGCCAGGGCAGCGGCCCGGCGCACATCGACGGCTTCATGCGCTTCGGCTGCACGGTGGCGGCGAAGGCTGCGGAAGAAGATGGCGGGCCCGCCGCCGCGGCGGTCGACCGGGCAGAGCGGGACCCGGCCGCCGGCCTCTCGCCGAAATGCGCAGGCATGGACCGGGGCGCAGCCTGCTGGCAGGACCTCGCCGACCCGGAGGGCTGCCGCTTCTGGTTCGACTATTACAATGCCGGGGTAAGCTGGGCCTGGTCGGGTGCATGCCGGGCCGGCGTGGCCCACGGGCCGGGCGCGCTGGCGGCAACAGCCTCCGGCGGGTCCGCCGAACTCATCGGCGCGTTCGACGGCGGCAGGATGCAGGGCCTGTGGATCGTCCGCTACGCCGACGGCAGAGTCGACCAGGGCCCCTATGTGGACGGCAGGAAGCACGGCCGATGGGTGGACCGCTATGCCGATGGCAGGGTCGATGAAGGCTCCTATGCGAACGGCAGGAAGCACGGCCGGTGGGTTGACCGATACGCCAGCGGCAACAGCTTCGAATACGAATATCGCAACGGCTCGGTGGACGGCCAGAAGGGGGTCTATGTCACCGAAGACGGCGAGCGCCATTCGGGGCGCTGGTCCGGCAATTGCTTCCTGGACGGCGAGGGCCGCCTGCTGGTCTGGCGCGGCGACAGGAAGGCATGCCCGCCCGGATAGCGGCAGGCGCCCTTACCGCCTCCCCCTCGGCAAGCCGGCATGAAGCCATTTGACTGGCGGCTGACCAGGGCGGTCTGCGTGCCGCTCACGAGCAATCCGCGGTGGGCCGATGCGCCGGGGAACGTGCTGTTGGCAGCGGGAATGACGGGTTTGCCGAAGGACTCCGTCGCGAACGTATCGCAGGTCGTCGCTCTCGACCGGACGCTTCTCGAAGAATGCGCGCGCCGGCGCGGACCCGCGCGACCGCTCCATCCCGCATGAATGTCACTCCGGGGCCAGGGCCAGCGGAACGAGTTTCGACTGTCCGATTACCCGGTCGCGGGTGAGCAGGGGAACGCTGTGCACGGCGCTGGTGGCCGCGATGATCTCGTCCGCCGGGTCGGCGCGGAAGTCGAGGCGGACCGAGGCCCTCGCGACGCCGATGTCGATGGGCCAGACATGCAATCCGGCGAGCGCGCGTGCGACCTCGCGGTCGTCGAGGTCCATCTCCAGCCGCCCGAGTTGGACCAGCTTTGCAAGCTCCCACAGCACGATGGCCGAGATCGACCAGCCGTTCCGCTCCAGCAAGGCGCTTTCGGCAGGCCGGAGCCCGCCGGAGAGCGCGAAGACGAGGATGTGGGTGTCAAGATTCAGCACCGGCTTCCCACTCGAGTCCGGTGCTGAAAATATCTCCGCGGATCCTCACCTTGTGGCTGAGGCTGCCGATCAGTTCGGCGTGCCGCCGCTCATAGGGAAGCAGGCGCGCGACCGGCTTTCCGCGCTTGGTGATGACCAGGCCGTCACCGCCGAGGTCGTCCAGCAGGGCCAGGCACTGCTCCTTGAATTTCGCTGCGCCGATGGTCTTCATCGACCCGCCTCCCCATAATGTGTCCATAATTTACGGCCAGTCATTTAAAGTGTCCATACCAAAGCATGCGCAGCTCCCGGTCCGCCTTGATTGCCCGCTACGGAAATGCCATGCCTTTCGGCGGCGGAAGGAGCGGATAACGGGATGGCGGACTATCTGAAGCGGGGCCGGACGCAGGCCGAGCGCGCGGAAGCGGATGCGAGGGTGCGCGCGGCCGTCGAGGGGATACTCGACGACATAAGCGCGCGGGGCGACGAGGCGGTGCGGGCGCTCTCGGAGAAGTTCGACAATTGGTCGCCGGGGAGTTTCCGCCTCTCGGAGCAGGAGATCGAGCGGGCGTTCTCGCAGGTGGCGAAGCGCGACCTCGACGACATCCGCTTCGCGCAGGCCCAGGTGCGCGGCTTCGCGGAGCATCAGCGCGCCGCGCTCCGGGACATCGAGGTGGAGACCCTGCCGGGCGTGGTGCTGGGGCACCGCAACATCCCGGTGAGCTCGGTCGGCTGCTATGCGCCCGGCGGCAAGTATCCCATCGTGGCCTCGGTGCATATGAGCGTGGTGACGGCCAGGGCGGCCGGCGTGCCGCGCATCGTGGCGGCGGCTCCGCCGGCGCAGGGCGGCGGCCCGCACCCGGCCATGGTCGCAGCCATGCATATGGGCGGGGCGGATGAAATCCTGGTGCTGGGCGGCGTGCAGGCGGTGGGCGCGATGGCCCTCGGCACCGAGACGATCGCGCCCGTCGATATGCTGGTCGGCCCCGGCAATGCCTTCGTCGCCGAGGCCAAGCGCCAGCTCTTCGGGCGGGTCGGCATCGACCTGCTGGCGGGGCCGACCGAGACCCTGCTGATCGCCGACGAGACGGTGGACGCCGAACTCTGCGCGACGGACCTGCTGGGCCAGGCCGAGCACGGGCCGGACAGCCCCGCCATCCTGGTGACGAACTCGCGCGCGCTCGCCGAAGCCACCATGGCCGAGGTGGAGCGGCTGCTCGCCATCCTGCCGACGGCCGCCAATGCCGGCGCCGCCTGGCGCGACTATGGCGAAGTGATCCTCTGCGCGGACCATGACGAGATGCTGGCGGAGGCCGAGCGCCTTGCGTCCGAGCATGTGCAGGTGATGACCGACCGCGACGAGTGGTATCTGGAGAACATGACCTGCTACGGCGCGCTGTTCCTGGGGCCGCGCACCAATGTCTCCTACGGCGACAAGGTCATCGGCACCAACCACACGCTGCCGACCCGCCGCGCGGCGCGCTACACGGGCGGTCTCTGGGTCGGCAAGTTCATCAAGACGCACACATACCAGCGCATCCTGACCGACGAGGCCTCGGCCCGGCTGGGCGAGGTCTGCTCCCGGCTCTGCATGCTGGAGGGCTTCGTCGGCCATGCCGAGCAGGCCAATCTGCGCGTGCGCCGCCTCGGTGGCCGCAACATCCCCTACGGCACGGCGGCGGAATGACCGCCCTGCCCCCCGGCGCGATCGACTGCGACCTGCATCCGGCGCCGCCGTCGGTCGCCGCGCTGCTGCCCTACCTGGAGCCGCACTGGGCCGATGCGGCGGGGCATCGGGGGCTGCACGAACTGGAGACCATCGCCTGGCCGCCGAATGCGCCGCTCTCCTGCCGGCCGGACTGGCGCGACGGCGCGGCCCGGCCCGGCAGCGACCCCGAACGCCTCATCGGCGACGCGGTGGACGGGTTCGGCACGCGCTACGCCATCCTCAACTGCCTCTACGGCGCGCCGATGCTCTATTCCGAGGACATGGCGGCCGGCTTCACCCGCGCGCTGAACGACTGGCTCCGGGCCGAGTGGCTCGACCGCGACCCGCGCCTGCGCGCCTCCATCCTCGTGCCGCCCCACGCCCCGGAGCTTGCCGCGGAGGAGATCGGGCGCGCGGCACAGGACCGGCGCTTCGTGCAGGTGCTGCTGCCCGTCATGGGCGAGACGCCGCCCGGCCGGCGGATCAACTGGCCGGTCTATGCCGCGGCCGAGCGGGCGGGCCTGCCGGTGGCCTTCCATGCCGGCTCCGCCTACCGGCACCCGCCGACGCCGGTCGGCTGGCCCTCCTATCTCGCCGAGGACTATGCCGCGCAGGCGACCGCCTTCCAGTCCGCGCTCACCAGCCTCATCGCCGAGGGCGTCTTCCAGAAATTCCCGGACCTCACGGTCGTCTTCGCGGAATCGGGCGTCGCCTGGCTGCCGGCGCATCTCTGGCGGCTCGCGAAATACTGGCGGGGGCTGCGCATGGAGGTCCCCTGGGTGGACCGCAGCCCGGAGGAAATCGTGCGCGAGCGGGTGCGCTTCACCATCCAGCCTTTCGATGCGCCGGAGGAGCCCGACGCGGTCGCCCGCCTGCTCGACCATATCGGCTCCGACGACATGCTGCTGTTCGCCACCGACTACCCGCACTGGCAGTTCGACGGCATGGGCGCGCTGCCGGAAGGCTTGCCAGAGACCCTCGTACAGCGTATCGCAGTGGACAATCCGCTCAACACCTATCCGCGTCTTGGGGAGGGAGAGCCATGACGACCGAGGTTCCGGGAGATTTGGTCACGCCCGCTAAACTACTCCGCACAGCGCAAAAATTCGGCCCGCAGAAATGCTATCGCTACTTCCACAAGCAACAGAATACGTCTCGCTTTCCCGACATTCATGCCTGAGCCCACATTTATCCGAGCGTTTCTAAACTCTGCCGCAGCGCAGGGGTCGCGTTCTACAGCGCTCAATCCACTTGCTTGGTTGGTAGCGATACTCTTGATTGGAACGATTAGCTCACATCATTTCAATTTATCTCCTTGGATTATAATTTCTTTTAGTTTTTTCACTTTCGCTAGCATTATTTCGTTCGGCGTGTCATACTTCTATTTGCTGTTCAAGGATAGAGATGCTTTACGATCTGAGAGATATTCCATTCAGAAACTTGCTATAGAGAAAGGTATTTATGGGGATGATGTGTCGGGAATCTTTAGATCGGATGATCAATCCAATGAAATACTAATTGAATCTCATGATAACTCGGAAAATAGAGGCATAACCCAATGAAAAAGCGCTTTCTTGTTGCTGTCAGTAGCGTCACCTCATCTGATCAGGAGAAAATTAATGATCTGTTTAGAGATAAGTATGGTTGGTGGCATTGGATCGACGGATTTTGGCTGGTTATCGATAGCAAAGGCGAGCTAACTCCCGAGGTAATTAGCAATATGATCAATGATGCAAAACCCAATGCTCGTCGGCTTGTAATGGAGATTAATGATTGGGAGAGTTGGTTCGGATATGGGCCAAACTCAGAAGAAAAGAATATGTTCCGCTGGCTCAAGGAAACTTGGAAGAAGTAATTTGAACCTTGACATTGATAGCCTCATAAGCTGAGTTTTTCGAAACTAATTTTGTGAATTGTTGTAAAGTACCAATAGATTATGGAGTGAAGAAATATAAACTGTGCACGATCTGGCTGCAAGTTTTATGGTCATTTTATAGAAACTTCGAGCGTCTTTGCCGTGTGTATATTTTTCTATGTCTTTATGAATGCTAAATATACGCCCTAGAAGTACGGAGCTTGGAAGAGAATACAACCAAATGACCGCACTATAGATATTGAAAGCAATCTCCAAAATTAGGCTGCAAATGACTTGCCGAAAACATAATTTCGACCTATCGTAATGGGTAATCTGCTCGCTGTTCAACCGAGCTTGAGGGAGGGAGAGCCATGACGACCGAGGTCCTGGAACGCCCGTCGGGGGAGGCGCCGGCCGAAGCCGCGCTCCGGATCGCCGATTGCGACATCCATCCGAGCCCGAAATCGCTGGAGCGCGAGATCTACCCCTTCCTGGAGAAGCGCTGGCAGCGCCATCTGGAGCGTTACGGCGCGCGCCCCCGCCAGCCTTTCCTGAACGGCCCGGCCTATCCGAAGGGCCAGCCCGACGCGGCCCGGCGCGACGCCTACCCGCCCGCCGGAGGGCGGCCCGGCAGCGACCTCGCCTTCATGCGCGCCCAGCATCTCGACCCGAACAATGTCGGCTTCGGCGTGCTGAACCCGCTCAAGTCCGGCCAGGGCCTCCAGAACCTCGACTTCGCGGACGCCTATTGCCGCGCCATCAACGACTGGCAGATCGCCTTCTGGACCCGGGAGGAGCCGCGCCTCAAGGCCTCCATCGTCATCCCCTACGAGGACGCGGCGGCGTCGGTGCGCGAGATCGAGCGCTGCGCCGGCGAGGAGGACTATGTCCAGGTCTTCATGCTGAACCGCACGGCCGAGCCGATGGGCCAGCGCCGCTACTGGCCGATCTACGACGCCGCGGCCGCGGCCGGACTTCCCCTGGCAGTCCACGCCTTCGGCTTCGGCGGCGCGCCGATCACCGGCGGCGGCTGGCCCTCCTACTATATCGAGGACATGACCGGCCACGCCCAGTCCAGCCAGGCGGTGCTTACCAGCCTGGTCTTCGAGGGCGTGTTCGACCGGCTGCCGGGCCTCAGGCTGGTGCTGATCGAGAGCGGCTTCGCCTGGCTGCCGGCGCTCTGCTGGCGGCTGGACCGGGTGTGGATGCGGATGCGGGACGAGCTCCACCGCTGCAAGCGCCGGCCGAGCGAGATCGTCCGCGAGCAGGTGTTCCTCACTACCCAGCCGATGGAGGAGCCGGGCCGCCCGCGCCAGCTGGTCGAGTGCATCGACTGGATCGGCTGGGACAGGCTGCTGTTCGCAACCGACTACCCGCATTGGGACTTCGACCAGCCGGACCGGGTGCTTCCCTCCTGGGTGGACGCCGAAAAGCGCCGGGCCTTCTTCACGGACAACGCGCTCAGGGTTTACGGCCGGCAGATGCCGTGACCCGGCATGTCGTGGCCCCGGTGTCCGAGTTCCCGCCGGGCACGCGGCGTTGCGTGGTGCTGGAGGGCCGGCGGATCGCGCTCTTCAATGTCGGCGGGCGCTATTTCGGCCTGCTGGACCGCTGTCCGCACCAGGGCGGGCCGCTCTCCGAAGGGGTGCTGACCGGGCTGGTCGAGGCGGGCGCGCCCGGCGACTACAGTTTCTCGCGGCCCGGCGAAATCCTGCGCTGCCCCTGGCACGGCTGGGAGTTCGACCTCGCCACCGGCAGGAGCCGCTTCGATCCCCGCCGCCACCGCACCCGCGCCTTCCGCGTCTCCGCCGCCCCCGGAGAGGAACTCCGGGCCGAAACCGTGCCCGTCCGCGTCGAGGAGAACTATGTCGTCGTGGAGACGTGAGGGGCGGCGACTCGGTGACAGGACCGGCGCGCGGGCGTAGCATGGCGGGCAGGCGGGACACGGAGAAGACGGGATGAGCGCGGGCGCGGCGCTGCGCAAACGGAAGACGGGCCGGGCAACCTACCGGGACGTGCTCGACGCGCCGCCGCACATGGTGGCCGAAATCGTCGAAGGCGCGCTGCATCTGCAACCGCGGCCGGCGATGCCGCATGCGCTGGCGGGGTCGTCGCTTGGCGTAGAGCTCGGCGGTCCCTTTCAAAGAGGGCGGGGCGGCCCGGGCGGCTGGTGGATTATCGACGAGCCGGAGCTCCATTTCGGCGAGGATGTTCTGGTGCCCGACCTGGCCGGCTGGCGCCGCGAGCGGATGCCGGATTATCCGGACACGCCCCATTGCACGCTCGCGCCGGACTGGGTGTGTGAAATCCTGTCCCCTTCGACGCGGAAATTCGACCTCGAACAGAAGCGCCCCCTCTATGCGCGGGAGGGGGTCGGCCATCTCTGGCTCGTCGATCCGGCGGAGCGGACGCTGGAGGCATTCGCGCTTGCGGAGGGCGGCTGGTCACCGGCGGGTTCGGCCAGGAACGACGACTCCGTGTCCTTCCCGCCCTTCCAGGCGATCGCTTTCCCGCTGGACGCGCTCTGGCCCTGAAGCGGGACGAGGGAAGCCCCGAACCTGCCGGCAGGACTACGCCGTTCGGCGGACGGTCTCCGCAACCCGCACGATGGCGGCGAGGCTGCGCTCCACGTCGTCGTCGGTGGTGGCCCACGAGGAGACGCTGATGCGCATGGCGGCCCGGCCGTTCCACCGCGTTCCCCCGCACCAGCAGGTCCCCTCGCGCTGCACCGCGCGGATCGTCTCCGCGGTCGCGCGGTCGTCGCCGAACGCGACGAGCACCTGGTTCAGCACCACGTCGTTGAGGACCTCGAAACCGGCGTCCCGCAGCCCGGCCGCAAAGCGCCGCGCCTGGCGGCAGTTGCGCTCGACCAGCTCCACCAGGCCGCCGCGGCCGAGCGATGCCAGCGCCGCCCAGACTTCGACGCCGCGCATGCGCCGGCTGGTTTCCGGGGTGAACTCGAACGGCTCCCGGTTCTCCCGGTCGGGCAGATAGTCCGCCTGCACCGACATCGCGCCCCGCAGCGCGCCGGCGTCGCGCACGATGGCAAGGCCGCTGTCATACGGCACGTTCAGCCATTTGTGCGCATCGGCCGCCCAGGAGTCGGCCTGTCCGATGCCTCGGGCCAGGTCCGCGAACTCCGTGGACGCTCTCGCCCAGAGGCCGAAAGCGCCGTCCACATGGACCCGGACATCGTACGCGCGCACCGCCTCGCATATGGCGCCCACCGGATCGAACGCCCCGGTGTTCACATTTCCCGCCTGGGTGCAGACGATGGCCGGACCGTCCAGACCGGGCAGCGCATCGGCGCGCATACGGCCCTGGCCGTCGACCGGCACCCGCACCACCCGGTCCCGCCCGAGCCCGAGCATGCCCAGCGCCTTGAACAGCGTGGCGTGCGCCTGCTCGCCGACCACGACGGTGATTTCGGGGGCCGCATGGAGCCCGTCCCGGTCCACATCGTGGCCGTGAGCGAGCAGGACGGCGCGGCGGTCGGCGGCAAGCGCCGTGAAATTCGCCATCGTCGCGCCGGTGACGAAGGCGATACCCGCATCCGCCGGCAGGTCGAGCGCCTCCAGGATCCACCGCACCGCGACCCGCTCGATCGCGGCGCCCACCGGCGAGCTCACTTCGCTGAAAGCGTTCTGGTCCCACGCGGCCGCGAGCCAGTTCGCCGCGAGGGAGGCCGGCAGCACGCCCCCGGTCACGAAGCCGAAATAGCGCGGGCCCGCGCTCGCGACCGCGCCCCGCTCCCCCGCTTCGTCGAGCAGGGAGAGAATCGCGGACGCAGGCTGCCCCGTTTCCGGCAGCGCCCCGCCCAGCGCCGGCACCAGTTCGCCCGCCCCGCATGAGGCGGCGACAGGGCGCTCGGCAAGCGAGTCCAGAAACCGCGCCGCGCGCCGCACCGTGTCGTCCAACAACTCCCGCATGCCGTTCATGCCGCATCCGCTCCCCATGCGTCCTTGCCCGCCTGAAGCGGGTTCGACCCAACTACATCCAGTTTTCCATGCCGAGGCCGTAGAAAGCCCGGAAGTCGCCGATGTTCGACGTCACCAGAATCAATGAGTTGGTGTGAGCTTCAATCAGCCAATTTACTATAATTCCGCTCGAGGAGATTGGGAGCGAAGACTGGCATCAATGGACAAACCCCTAGCTATCGCAAAGGAGTCGAAACAGTCATGAGGATCATCATCGTCGACGACGATACCACAAGAATCGAGAGGATATCATCGACGAACCTCAATGTTTTTGACTTGGAGACCTGGACCTACCGGACGCGATTTTCGAAACAAAATGCCGTTCCAGGCCGGATTCATGCTCGCGATACGTGGGATGGAAATGCGGCGGGACCGGCACCCGTCGCGGGCCGCTCGTCAGCTTCGCGCCGTCCGCTCAGCCGGTGCACCGGGCCAGGACCCGCAGTCGTGTAACGGCGGTGGAATAATGCTCCACAGGAAGGGCCGGGTCGGTCGGGCGCGCCAGAAAGTCGTCGAATTCCATCCAGCATGACGCTATCGTGTTACTTTGTAACAGACAGGATCGCGAGATGGCACAGACTATCCCCGTAACCGTGTTGACCGGGTTTCTCGGCAGCGGCAAGACCACCCTGCTCAACCGCATCCTGACCGAAAACCACGGTCAGCGCATCGCCGTGATCGAAAACGAGTTCGGCGAGATCGGCGTCGATCAGGACCTGGTCATCAACGCCGACGAAGAAGTCTTCGAGATGAACAACGGCTGCATCTGCTGCACCGTGCGAGGCGACCTGATCCGGATTCTCGGCAACCTGATCAAGCGGCGCGACAAGTTCGACCGGATCCTGGTGGAAACCACCGGCATGGCCGACCCCGGACCGGTGGCGCAGACATTCTTCGTCGACGACGACACCAGGGAGTCCTTCGACCTGGACGGCGTCGTAACCCTGGTCGATGCGAAGCATGCCGAACTGCACCTGGATGACAGCGAGGAAGCGATGGCGCAGATCGCCTTCGCCGATGTGCTCCTGATAAACAAGATCGACCTGGTCGATGCCGAGGAAGTCGATGCTCTGGAGCGCCGGCTCAGGTCGATGAATGCCATGGCGCGGATCGAACGGGTCCGGATGGCTGACGCGCCCATGGAGCAGGTGCTCGATGTCGGCGGCTTCGATCTCCGCCGCGCCCTCGACCTCAAGCCGGGCTTCCTCGAACCGGAATATCCGTTCGAGTGGGGCGGCGTGCTGCAACTCGACAGCAAGGCGACATTCAGGCTTCGGAACGGCCCGGATCCGGCGATGTCGGCGGTGCTGGAGCCCATCCATGCGGCGACGCCCGAGGCGCTGAAGGAAACGGCGGAACGAATCTTCACCCGGTTCTCCGCGCCCGCCGACATACTGCAACCGGGCGCCGCATTCCCGCCGGGCGAAACGCTCCGGACGCTGGTGCTCACCGGCGCCGATCGCTACGACTTCACACTTGCAGTTGACCGGCCGGGACTTTACGCGCTGTTTACAGAGCACCAGCCGGAGGAGTTCGAGGCCGGCTTCTTCGATGCCGCCGGCGCGAAGATGGACCTTGCTGCGGAGCATGTCTTCAACCCGGAACACACGCATGACGACACCGTTCGTTCGATTGCGCTCGAACTCGACGGCGCGCTCGACGGGGCGGCGCTCAACGCCTGGCTGAGCCGGTTGCTGCAGACACACGGCCCCGACATCTTTCGCATGAAGGGGATCCTGGCGATCGAGGGCGAAGACCGGCGGTTCGTGTTCCAGGGCGTGCATATGCTGTTCGACGGCCAGCCCGGCGACCCCTGGGGCGACCGGCCCCGCTCCAGCCGGCTCGTGTTCATCGGCCGCAATCTGGACGAAGCAGCGCTGGAACAGGGATTGCGCGCGTGCCTGGCGGCGTGAGAGCGGGCGCGGGCGCGGCGGCCATGCGCGCCTGTCCGCGCCGGCCGCGGCGGCGCGGCCGGCCTTGAACGGCGTCAGGCTGGATCACTGGATCGTTGACGCGCCGCTGACCGGCGTTTGCGTCGAGCGCGGCGGACGTTATGCGGCATTCGCCGGCGGGGACGGGTGTGTTCGCATTGCCGACCTCCGCGAACGGGAACCGTCCCTTTCGGTCCGGTCGCTGACCCGGGGCGCGGTTCTGGCGCTGGCCCCCGATTGCCGGGAGCGCGGATTCCTGTGCGGGGCCGATGACGGCGCCGTGTACCGGGTCCACGCCGCGGACGGACCGCAGGAGCTGGCGCGGCTCGCCCGGTCCTGGCCCGACCGACTCGCCTCGCACCCATGCGGCCTGAGGGCGATCCCGGATGGCGCGCGGGTCCGGCTGCTGGACGCCGGGGGACATGAGGTTGCAGAACTCGGAGGACATCCAAGCACCGTTGCGGGCCTGGCTTTCGACGGCAGCGGCCGGCGCCTGGCCGTTTCGCACTACAACGGGGCGAGCCTTTGGCGGCTGAACGGCAGGCGCGGCGAGCCGCAGCGCCTGCATCGCCGGGGTTCGCACCTCGACCTGAGCTGGAGCAGGGACGAACGGTTCGTGGTGACGGCCACCCAGGAAAAGACGCTGCACGCATGGGACCTCGTCTCCGGGCAGGACGCCAGCCTCGGTCCCTGCATCAACAAGGTGAAATCCATCGGCTGGAGCGCCGACGGCGCCTGGCTGCTCGCATCCGGGGCCGATACCGTGAGCGGCTGGCCGTTCCTGGACGGCCGCCTGCCGTCGCCGGCCCCGCGAATGCTGGGACGCTACAGCGAACATCTGGTCGCCAGGGTGTGCGCCAACCCGCGCCTTGCCCTGGCGGCCGCGGGGTATAATGACGGCGGTCTCGAACTGGTGAGCCTGACCGCACGGCCGCGAAGGCAGAGCCTCGCCGCCCCGCAGGGGAGTCCCGTCGCGGACCTTGCATGGTCCCCGGACGGGAACTGCCTGCTGGGCGGCGACTCGGACGGGCGCGTGTTCGCCTATCGCTTCGACAGCGACATGCTCGCCCGCCTGGCCTCGGCCGATTGAGGCGTTCTAGACGACTGCGATCGGGTTGCCCGGCGAGCCCGTGGCCCCCTTGATCGGCAGCGTGGAGAAGATGAACGCGAACTTGTAAACGCCGTCGGCGGCCAGATGATCGAGGCGCACATTCTCCAGAATGTGGATGCCGTTCTTGGTCAGGAAGATCTGATGCACCGGAAACGCCAGGTTCGGGTCCGGGTTCGGCACGCACTCGATGGCCCAGCAGTCGGCGGCGCCCACCGAAATCCCCTTGGCCGCCAGCCACTCGCCTGCGCCCACGCCGATTCCGGGCTCGCCGGAATTGAAGCGGGCATTGTCCTTCATCCACAGGTTTTCGCCCCAGCCCGTGCGCCACAGCGCCGCGCAACCCTCGGTGATGTCGGCCTCGCTCATGCCCTGGCGGTCCAGGCAAGCCTTCAGGTCTTCGACGGTGATCTCCTCGCCCTTGTCCAGCATCCGCCCCTTCAGGCCCATGACATCGAACAGGATCCCGCGGCAGAAGAACGGCTTGACATGCTCCATGCCGAGCTTCTGCAGCCCGTAGGCGCCGGCAGTGGACCCTGCCTCGCTGTCATTGTTGTGCAGGTCTCTCGTGGTGAACCCGTTGTAGAACACCTCCTGGGAGAGATCGCCGGCGTCGCCGACCCGCGCGCCGATATGGGCAAGCCCGTCGAACTGGGTGCCGACCTGACCGATTTCGGTGGTCAGGATCTCGTCGTGCCAGATGACCTGGTTCTTGCCGTATGCGCCTCCGGTCGGCGCGCCCGGAATCCGAAGCGCGAACACGCGCTGGCCGAACAGGGGCATGCCGTATTCATAGACCCGGCCCAGGCTGTACACCTTGCCGGTCTTGATCAGGCTCGCCGCGTCCAGCGCCACCGCCGGCGTCATGTGGTTGGTGGCGCCGGTCTGGTCGCCCTCGCCCCAGCGGGACGGCCACCATTTTCCGGCCACCGGCGTGCCTTCGATGCCGCCGTCGGCGGCATGCGCAGGCTTTACCAAGTCCAGTTCGTGCATCACCCCGCCACCCACGGTGGCGACCGCAGCGCCGCCGGTGGCAAGTGTCGCGGTCTTGATAAAGGAGCGGCGCGATTGCGACGTCACTCCTTCGCCATCCGCCTCCTGACGGGGCTCCATGTCCACTTCTCGTTCGACGAGGTCGTCTGCGCGGATTTCATCGGTCATGGCGATTCCTCCCGATCGGGGCCTATTGCAGGCTCCGTTATATAGTAACAGTCCGGCGGGCGACACCAAAAAGCGCGGACCCGAACCGGCATAGCCGCAAGGTTGCGTGCTCGCCCGCAGGCAGCGCCGTCCCGCTCCCGGCGTGGCCGCAGGTCTTCCGCGGCTACAGCGGAATCGACGGGTCGCTGGCCGCCCGGGCGTGCCGGGCTGCCCGGGCTTCGCTCAGACGCTGGAACTGGGGCAGGTCAATACACAAGCTGTCCTCGACGGCCGCGCGGTCGAGATTGGCGGTGATGAACAGGAATCGCGAGCGGTCGATCTTGACCTCCGGCAACCGTAGCGGCGGCTGGTAGACGTGCTGGACGCCGTTGATGACAACCGGCCCGTCCACGCCCGCGATCCTGATCGCCGCTTTTGTCCGATACATGACGTCTCCGTTCGTCTGCGTACCGGCATTCAGCCAGCCATGCAGGGCCTCCCATTCGAGCTCGTGCGGGATTTCGATCGCAAATCCGTGCAGGCCGTTCCGGAGCCGGTCGCTGCCGGCATAGTGCGGCGCTCCCAGCCACCGGCCCAGGTCGTCGTCCAGCAGACGCGTTTCCAGGCCCGCTCCGATGAGCGCTTCCGCCAGGGAAGGCCGGTCGGACGGCACCAGGTCGGCGACCGGGTTCAGCACCTGCGCATCGGCGCAAATTTCCGGAGCGGCGACCGACGCCGGGTCGAGCACGATGCTGTCGGCTATGGCAAGTTGCTTGCAGCCGTGGCGCGATCGCGCCAGCGCGCCCGGGCTGTCGCCCCGGGCCATGACCGCAACGATGCTGTCAAGGCGAAAATACTCGGTCACGAGGGCGTTGTTCAGCAGGGTTTGCATGACCGGAGCCGGATCGGTGTCGGCCAGGGTCTCGATCGCCACCCGGTCGAATTCGATGTCGCCCTGCGCCCGTCGGGCGAAAAGCCGGCGCAGGCTGCTGACCAGCCCCGAACGCGTGACGCAGCACAAACACCCGATGGCGTGCGGCACCATCTGCCCGGCAATGCGCTCGGTCGCCGCCGCGGCGAAGGCCGGACCGTCGGTTTCGTTGCTTATCACCGCCCAGCGGGCGCCGCCTCCATCCAGCAGGCGTTCGATCGTTTCGGTCCGCGCACGGGCGTCGATCCCGCAAAACACGAGTGCAGGCACCTTCGCTTGGGCGGCTTCCGGGATAAATCTGAGCATCTTCGGTTCAGGAGCGGGACCGTGTTCGGGCTTTGGCGAATACTGGACCCGCGCTCGTCCCGGGGCAACGCGGTTGCACGCCGCTCCGAGGGACAACGGGCCAACGGTGCCCAATAGGACAGATGATGCTGTCCGGCAAGGCTTTCCGGATCCGAACCGTTGCCACTTGCGCAAGAAAGGTTACAGTATAACATGAATCCTTCGGAGGCGGGATCTGGACGCGCGTGAGACAGCGGGGCAGGAACATGCAGGCGGAAGTGCTCGCCGCCTTGCGGAGATGCGGTGCGCCGATGTCGGCATACGAGGTGCTCGACCAAGTGCGCGATGGTAATCCGCGGCTTGCGCCGCCGACGATTTACCGCGCCCTGGCGGCGTTGATCGAGCGCGGCAAGGTTCATCGTCTCGAATCGCTCAAGGCCTTCGTCGCGTGCAGGTGCGAGCGGCACAGGCACGTTCCGATTTTCTCGATCTGCGAGGAGTGCGGAACGGTCGAGGAAGCCGTCTCGCGGGACATTACGAACGAACTGTCGAGGATTGCGGGACAGTCGGGGTTCGCACCGGCACGCCATGTGATCGAGGTCCATGGCCAGTGCGCACGCTGCGAGTCGAAAGGAGCCCCGGCATGACACCCTGGCGAAACACGGCGCGCGGGATGCTTCTCATCGGAGTCGGCCCGCGGCTCGCCGGGGCGGCGCTGATCGTGATGTCGCTTTGGGCCCTGTTCTTCTGGGCGACGTCCGCACCGGGAAGTCCATGACTTACGCCCTGGCATTCGAGAAGCTGACCCTCGGCTATGACAGCCACCCGGCGGTGCATCAACTCGACGGCGAGGTCGCCGACGGCAGCCTGACCGCCATCGTGGGCCCCAATGGCGCGGGCAAATCGACGCTGCTCAAAGGAGTGACGGGTGTCCTGCGCCCGCTTGCGGGACAGGTGCGCTTCGGAACCTGCGCGCGGAGCGATATCGCCTACCTGCCTCAGCAATCGGACATCGACCGGTCGTTCCCGATCACGGTCGTCGATCTGGTGGCGATGGGCCTGTGGAGCGAGATCGGCGGCCTGTTCGGATTGCGCGCCGCGCATCGCGCCCGGATCGACGACGCCATTTCCGCCGTCGGGCTCGCGGGATTCGAGTCCCGAATCATCGGCTCGCTGTCGGGCGGGCAGTTTCAGCGTGCGCTGTTCGCGCGGCTGCTGCTTCAGAACGCGCAGCTCGTCCTGCTCGACGAGCCCTTCACGGCCATCGATGCCAAGACGCTGGTCGATCTCCTGGGCGTGGTGCGGCGGTGGCACGGAGAGGGACGCACGGTGATCGCCGTCCTGCACGATGCAGAGGTCGTCCGGACGCATTTCCCCGAGACCCTGATGCTGGCGCGCGATCTCGTGGCGCACGGACCCACGGCGAAGGTGCTGACCGCCGCGAATCAGTTCCGCGCGCGCCAGATGTGCGAAGCCTGTACCGGCTCGCCACACGATTGCGGCAGGTATGCGTCGTGATGTGGGAGTCCCTGGTTCAGCCATTTGCCGAATTCAGCTTCATGCGCCGGGCCATGATGGGCTGCATCGCGATTTCGGTGGGCGGAACGCCGGTGGGCGTCTTTCTGCTGCTGCGCCGGATGAGCCTGACCGGCGATGCGATGGCGCACGCGATCCTGCCCGGCGCCGCCGTCGGCTTCCTGGTCGCCGGGCTCTCGCTCGGGGCCATGACGGTAGGCGGTCTGATCGCCGGCATGACCGTGGCGTTGCTATCGGGCTTCGTCGCCCGCGTCACGGCGCTGCGCGAGGATGCGAGCCTCGCCGCCTTCTATTTGATCTCGCTGGCGCTCGGTGTGCTGATCGTGTCCACCCGCGGCAGCAATGTCGACCTGATGCACGTGCTGTTCGGCACCGTGCTCGCGCTCGACAACGCGGCGCTGATCCTGCTGAGCAGCATTGCGAGCATTACGCTGTTTGCGCTGGCGTTCATTTTCCGTCCGCTGGTTCTCGAATGCGCCGACCCTCAGTTTCTGCGCTCGGTGAGCGGGCTGAGCACGATCACTCATTTCACCTTCCTCGCGCTCGTCGTCATGAACCTTGTCGGCGGCTTTCATGCGCTCGGTACGTTGATGGCCGTCGGCATCATGATCCTTCCGGCCGCAGCCGCGCGCTTCTGGGCGGTGAGTATCGGCGGGCTGATCGTGGCGGCGGTCGCAATCGCCATCGCTTCGAGCGTCTGCGGTCTCCTCGTCTCCTACCATTTCGGACTTCCGTCGGGGCCGGCGATCATCCTCGTCGCAGGCATCGTCTACGGGATATCGCTGACGCTCGGGCCGGTGGGCAGCCTTGCCGCGCCGGTCTTTCGCCATCGCGTCAATGCCTGAAAGGACGCCGCAGTGACCAGACGCAGAAACCTGCTGATATCCGCAACCGCCCTCGTCGGCTTGTCGCTGACCGCTCCAACGCCGGCATGGTCCGCCGACGCCCCTATCCCGGTGGTCGCCACCTTCTCGATACTGGGAGACATGGTCGAGCGCATCGGCGGCGACAAGATCGCCGTCACGACGCTGGTGGGGGCCGATGGCGATGCCCACGTCTATCACCCGACCCCGGCCGATGCGCGCGCCGTGAGCCAGGCCGACATACTCGTGTTCAACGGTCTTGCGTTCGAAGGCTGGCTGGATCGGCTCGTCGAGGCGTCGGGCTTCGACGGCGTCCGCGTGGTGGCGACCGACGGGATCCAGCCAATCAGGCTTGACGACGATGACGCCCACCATGACGACCACGCCGAAAAGGACGATCACGACCACGCGGCCAAGGACGACCACGACAAGGAGGAGCACGCCGACGAGCACGATCACGGCGCCTTCGACCCGCATGCCTGGCAGAACCCCGCCAACGCCGTGATCTATGTCGACAACATCGCTGCGGGGCTGGCCAAGGCCGACCCCGCCAATGCATCGACCTACTACGGAAACCGTGCGACCTACGTGGCTGAAATCGAGGCTCTGGACGCCGACATCCGCAAGACTGTCGAAGGGCTGCCCGAGGACAGGCGCACGATTGTCACCGCCCATGACGCCTTCGGGTACTTTGCCGAAACCTACGGCCTGCGCTTCGTCGCCCCCAGCGGCATAAGCACCGAAAGCGAGCCGTCCGCTGCGGATGTCGCCACCCTGATCCGGCAGATCCGCGAAGAAGGAATCACGGCCGTCTTCGTCGAGTCGATCACGGACAGCCGCCTGCTTGAGCAGATCGCCGACGAAACCGGCGCGTCCATCGGCGGGACGCTGTATTCGGACGCGCTTTCCGGGCCGGACGAGCCGGCGTCCACCTATCTCGACATGATGCGCCACAATGTCGAGACGCTTGCGGAAGCGCTGTCGCCGTGACCCGGCGCGAGAGCGCGAACGACGAACGCGAAGCGGAGCGCCCCGCTTCCTTTTGGGAAGGGTAGCTCCGCTTTTCGTTTTCGGAGGATGGACGGAATGAGCGTTGCGGAATGGTCGGGTTCGCTTGTGGAGTGGGAGCGGGAGCTTTGTTCGTGGAAGGCCCGTTTGGGTCCGGTGTTCAGGCGCCGTCAGCTTCGTGAGACGGGCGGGGCGTTTCTGGATGGCCTTCTGTCGGGGATCGAGCGCAAGACGGGCTGGATGATGGCGGAGCAGGCAGGTCTGCCGGGCCCGTGGCGGATGCAGGCGCTTCTGGGCAAGAGCCGCTGGGATGCCGATGCGCTGCGGGACGAGGTCCGCGCCTATGCGAACGAGGCGCTGGGCTGTCCGGACGGCGTGCTGGTGGCGGGCGAGACGGGCTTCGTGAAGAAGGGCCGGCACTCGGTCGGCGTCGCACGCCAATATATGGAGGCGGCGGGCCGTGTGGAGAACAGCCAGATCGGCGTGTTCCTCGCCTATGCGGGCCGCTTCGGCCAGGCTTTGATCGACCGCCGGCTCTATCTGCCGCGCGAGTGGGCGGAGGACGGCGCGCGGCGCACGAAGACGCAGGTGCCGGAAGCGATCGCCTTCGCCACCAGGCCCATGCTGGCCCGCGAGATGATCGGCGAAGCGCTCGACGCCGGGGTCCCCTGCGCCTTCGTTCTGGCCGACACGGTCTGCGGATCCGATTCCGGCCTGCGGCGCATGCTGGAAGAGCGGGGACAGAGCTATGTGCTGGCGGTGTGCGGCAACCACACTCTGCGCTTCTTCGCACCGGCCGGGCCGGGCGAGACCGATCCCGCGACGTTGGCAGACAATCTGGAGGACGATGCCTGGACGGCCCATGCCGCCGACGAGGGCAGCAAGGGCCCAAGGCTCTATGACTGGGCGCGGATCGCATTGTTCCGGAACCGCCAGGCAGGCCGGGAACGCTGGCTTCTGATCCGCCGCTCCCGCCGCGACCCCGACAAACAGGCCTACTATCTCGTCTTCTGCCACGCCGGCGCGACGCTTGCCGAACTGGCCGGCGCCGCCGGTCTGCGATGGACCATCGAGGAGTGCTTCCAGAGAGCGAAGGACGACCTCGGCCTCGACCACTGCGAGGCCCGCTCCTGGCACGGCTGGCATCGTCATGTCAGCCTCGTCATGGCCGCCGCCGCCTTCCTCGCCAAACTCGCCGCAGACCAGCGCCGCGCCGCATCCGGCCAACGGAACGAAACGAGTCCCGACCCGGCAATCGCCGCTTGACGCTCATTGCGGCACTCATTCCCTCCGTACCGGAAATCCGCACGCCCCGCTAATTGCTGCCCCGGTCGAGTATCGCATGGAGCAGCACGGTAACGAGCGTGCAGGCCAGGATCGGAGCCAGGACGAGGCGCGGCTCGGTGAACAGGAACATCCGGTATTCGTGGATCATCGCGCCCCATTCCGGTTGTCCGGTATCTGCCGACAGCCCGATGAAGCCAAGCGACGCCACGAGAATGACCGCCCGCCCGGCATCGGCCCCGGCGAGCCCCCCCAGCGCGGGCCACGCATTGGGCAGCATGTGCCGGCGCACCGCCGAGGGAAGCGTGGCTCCGAGCGCCTCGCTCGCCTGCCAGTAGACCTCGCCGCGGATACGGTCGAAAAGCACGGCGATGGTCAGTGCATAGGGCGCCCAACTCGTGACCAGAAGCGCAGTCGACACGGTCAGGATGCTCGCGCCAAAAATCGCCGACAGAACGAGCGCGGTCACAAGCGTCGGCACCGCCAGCGTAGTTTTGGCCAGCCATTCCACGCCGCCTCCCAGAGGCGGAGGCGCGAGTGCGATGAGGCCGCCGGCGAG
The DNA here is from genome assembly GCA_022825195.1 of Alphaproteobacteria bacterium. Lineage (GTDB taxonomy): Bacteria > Pseudomonadota > Alphaproteobacteria > Bin95 > Bin95 > Bin95. Next base: position 20,667 of record JAJDYL010000012.1, on the reverse strand, counting down.
AAGGCCGAGGCCGAGGCCGCCGGCGAGGACGATCGCGACCACCGAAAGGGAGGGCGCCGCGCCCCAGACGAGGCGGGTGGCCAGATCGCGGCCCAGATGATCGGTTCCAAGCGGATGTGCGGCGGATGGGGCCGCCAGCCTGGTCGACAGGTCGATCGCGTGGGGATCCTGCAAGTATCCGGCTGCCCATAGAGCGGCCGAGGCAGCCAGACCGAAGCCGGCGAGCAGGAAGGCTCCGCGGATCATGGAAGCCGTGGATCGAGCGTTCGGCGCAGGATGCGCGCGCCTTGAAGCACCAGCGCGACCCACAGAGCGACAAGGGCGATGTAGGGTTGCAGAATGGCGTAATCCCGATGGTTGACCGCCTGCACCACGCGCTCCGACACGCCTGGCACACCGAACACGATCTCTGCGACGGCGGTCCCGCCAATGATCCATGCCAGTTCAGGCGCGAGCCCCGCGACCAGCGTCAAGACTCCTGCAGCTCTCCCGTGATGCCATAGAGCGCCCGCTTGCGATCGTCCCTTCGCGAGGGCCGTTCGGTAGTAGGGGCTCCGCTTGACCTCGGCAAACCCGGCGCGCGTCAGGCGGGACATCGGACCGAGCGAGAAAAAGGCAACGAGGAGCGTGGGCAGAAGGACTCGCTCGACGGAACCGCCGCCGAAGACGTCGATCCAGCGCAGTTGAACGCCGAGGACCCACAGCAGGACGAGGCCGGCCGCGAAGGCCGGCAGGGCCTGCCCCGCAACCGCCAGCCCGCGCGACAGCGCGTCGGCAAGGCCACCCGGGCGGTGCGCGGCGAAAAAGCCGAGCGCAAAACCGCCCGTGACGGCAAGCACCATGCCTCCGAAACCGATCGCCGCCGAGTAAGGAAGCCGCGCCGCGAAATCGGCCGCAACGGGCCGGCCCGTCTCGAACGAGACGCCCCAATCGAAGGTCACGAAACCGCCCAGCCAATGCAGAAACTGCGCGGCGAGCGGCTCGTCGAGCCCCCATTGCGCGCGATAGGCGGCGACGATCTCGGGACCCGATCTGACATTGACATGCGCGAGGAACACTTCGACCGGATCGCTCGGCATGAGGCGCACAAGCACGAAGGCGGCGGCGACGACCGCCAGCCAGGACAGGGCAAGCCGTCCCAGCAGCTGCGCCGTCGCCGCGGTCACCGGGCCGTCACCAGGTCAGGGCGGATGACATAGTAGTCGGACCCCCACGGCTCGTAGCCGGCCAGGGCGGGCGACAGGCCGACATGCCATTCCGGCGTCACGAGAAAGGCGACCGGCGCCTCGGCCGCGATCATCTCCTGCGCCCGGCGCGCAAGGTCGATGCGCGCCTGAGGATCGCCCTCGGCGCGCAGATCCGCAATCAGGGAGTCATAAGCTGCGTTGGACCAGCCGCTGTAATTTCGTGCCGCGCCGGTCTCGAAGAACAGCGACAGGAACAGGCCCGGATCGCCCGCCGGCGCGGTGTGCTGCGCCCAGAGAAACAGGTCGAACTCGCCGCTCGTGGCCACGTCGCCGGGGGACTCTGTCACCTGCGTCGTCACGGCGATGCCGATCCCGGCCAGCGCCGCCCGGATCACCGGCTGGAAGGTGACAAGGTCCGGGCGCTGCGGATAGGCGTAGAGCACCAGCTCCAGCGGTTCGCCGCCGCGCGTGCGAACGCCGTCCTCGCCAAGGGTCCATCCGGCCTCATCCAGAAGCGCGGCGGCCGCGTCGAGGTCATGGGACAGCGAGCCCCCGGCCGCGAAGGGGTAGCTCTCCGCAAAAGCGCCCGTCGCCGGCACGCCCGCCTGCGCCGCTGTCACCAGGTCTTCGCGGCTGACGGCCAGATCGATGGCGCGCCGCACCCGCGTGTCCGACAGGGCAGGCGTGCGCGTGTTCATCCACATCATGTACTGGTAGGCCACGGGGAAGGAGACGATCCTCCCGCCCGTCGTCTGCAGCATCGAAAGCGTCTCGACAGGCAGGTTGAACGCCATATCGACTTCGCCCGAGGCGAAAGCGAGCGCCAGCGACTGGCCGTCCGCGATCCGGCGCAGCGTTACATCGGGCCGGGCCTCGGCGCCGGCATAGTGGGCGTTGGGTGTCATCTCGATCGACGCGCCGGGCTGGAAGCTCTTCACCGCGAAGGGCCCGGTGTAGATCGGCGCATCGCCCTCCATCCGGTAGACGGGAAAGGCCCATTCGGCCAGGATTGACGGCAGAATCGTGGTGGAATGCTCGGTCCTGACGGTCAGGGTGTCGTCATCGACGGCGGTGAAACTCAGGCGCCCGGCGGTCGCCCGTGCGGAGGGGTTCGCCTCGCCGGTGCGGTTCAAGGCGGCTGCCACGGCCTCGGCAGTCACCGGCGCCCCGTCCGAGAAGAACCGGTCAGGTGCAAGCTCCACGGTCCAGGTGCCGTCGTCGTTCGGCGTGGCCGAGGCCGCGAGGTTCGCCACCACCTCGCCCTCGCGGGACACGCGGAACAGTTGTTCGGCGATGCCGTGGCTCACGAGCGCCCAGCCGTTCGACCCTTCGGCGGCATCGAGGCCGGAGGCGAGGAACGTCTGACCGATCGTCACATCCTCTGCGTGGGAAGCGGCGGAGGCGGTGAGCGCGCCCGCTGCGATAGCGGCCGCGGCGAGCCTTCGGGACAAATGGGAAGAGGTCACAGATTGTCGCTCCCGTGGGTTGAGTGTCGGGGTGTCAGGGAAAGCGGTTCGACCAGGTCGCCCGCGAAGCCGAGCGGCGGGATGCGGCCGAGGATGCCCGCGCGCAGAGCCTCCGGCCGCACGGGTCTGGGCAGATAGCCGCCCTCGGCTTCGGCATAGGCGGCGGCAACGGAGAGGACATCGCCGGCATGAAGCGTCGGGTCGAGATCGCCGAAGAGATAGGTGAAACGGCCGGGAGCCGAGAGCGCGATGGTGCATGGCCGCTTGCAATTGCTCATGCAATTCACGCCGCGCAGGCGGATGCCCCGGCGCGCGGCCGTACTGTCGGGAAAGGCGTCCGCCACGACCTGCGCCAGACGCAGACCGCCCCGCTGGCCGAGGTCGGTGTTGCTGTCCTCGCGCCCGTCGCGGCAGCGCAGGCAAATCGAAAGTGTCAGTCCGTCGTTGCCCACCGTGTCCGTCTGCATGAGAGACGGGAGCAGATCGGTCCCGCCGTCGCGGTCTGTGTGCATGTCAACCCCTCTCCTGCCGCCACGCCCGGCTTCCAGGGGCGCTCGGCTCTTGCAACCAATATATAGTGATGTTATATCATAACATAAATGTCGTAGCTGACCTCGGTCCAGTGGATGGTCTGACCGAGCGGGCCTCCGGCGCCGCTATCCCGAAACTGAAAGGAATTTCAATGCTCGCACGCAGAGCGCTTCTGGCATCCGCCACAGCTGTCCTGGCCCTGTCGCTGGCCGCTCCCGCCTCCGCACAGCCCGGCAGGCCGCTGCCGGTGGTCGCCACCTTCTCCATCCTCAGCGACATGGTGAAGCGCATCGGTGGAGAGCAGGTCGCCGTCACGACGCTCGTCGGCCCCGACGGGGATACCCATGTGTACCAACCGACCCCAGCCGATGCGCGGGCCGTCAGCGAAGCCAGGCTCATTGTCGTGAACGGGCTGCAGTTCGAAGGCTGGCTGGACCGTTTGATCGACGCCTCCGATTTCGATGGCACACGCGTGGTGGTGACCGACGGCATCGAGCCGATCGCCTTCGAGCACAGCGAAGACGCGCATGATCGCGACCACGAAACCGACCACGAGAAACATGCCGAGGGCGACGATCACGATGGCCATGACCATGGCGTCTTCGATCCCCATGCCTGGCAGAGCCTCCGCAATGCGGCGGTCTACGTGGACAACATCACCGACGCGCTCTCCAAGGCCGATCCGGGAAATGCCAGCCTGTTCTACCGGAATCGCGAGGCCTATGTGGCCGAGATCGAAATTCTGCACTCGGAAATCCGGGAGATGATTGCCGGGCTTCCCGCAGCGAGCCGGACCGTCGTCACCTCGCACGACGCCTTCCAGTATTTCGGCCGCGATTACGGGCTGACCTTCATCGCGCCGCAGGGGCTCAGCACCGAATCGGAGGCATCTGCAAAGGATGTCGTCCGCCTCATCCAGCAGATACGCGATCGGGGCATTCGCGCCGTCTTCATCGAGAACATCGGCGATCCGCGCCTTCTGGAGCGCATCGCCGACGAGACGGGAGCCGTCATTGGCGGCACGCTCTATCCCGGCGCGCTGTCCGGCCCGGACGGTCCGGCCCCGACATATCTCGACCTGATGCGGCACAACGCGAAGACGCTCACGCAGGCGCTGGCTTCGTGACGCTCGGCGCAGCCTTTGAAAGCCGGACTTCCGGGAACCGGGAAGAAAAGTCGGCGCAGCGCGCATTGGGGCGTGTCCCGAACAGCGCTTTGCGCCAGTATCCACGAACTGGGTAAAGGCAGTTGAATGCTGCCGAACGGACTCGGAAATTGAAGGACAAGGAACCCGTGAACCAGATCCCCGTTGCCGATCCTGCCGGCCATCCGGGCGCCGGCAAGACGACGCTGCTCGATCGCATCGGCGCCGGTCGGACGCTCGACGCTTATGCGGTGGACGTTGCGTTCCTCGAGGAGGGGCTGCTCGCGGTTGCGCTCGGGGACGGTCGGGTCGCGTTCATCGACCGCGAGAGCGCGCATCCTCCATCCTTCGTTTCCGTGCATGACGGGGCTTGTCTCTCGCTGGCCGTCGACTTGCAGGAGCAGCGCGTTCTGACGGGCGGAGACGATGGACGGCTGGTGAGCACCGGTACCGACGGCGGAACCACCGAAATTGCAAGCATTGCGGGCCGATGGGTCGAGCCGATTGTCGTCAGCAGGGCATCCGGCCTATGCGCTGCGGCTTTCGGCAAGACCGTTTCCCTTTTCGCCCGGGATGGAAGCGCGGTTGGACGGTTCGATCATGCAAACACGGTCGGCGGTCTGGCATTCGACCCGAAAGGACGACGGATCGCCGCGGCGCACTATGGCGGTGTCAGCCTCTGGTGGGTGAAGGCCAGCATACAGGAACCGAAACGACTCAGCTGGTCGGGCTCGCACCTCGGTCTGACCTGGAGCCCGGACGGGAAATATATCGTCACCGCCATGCAGGAGAACGAACTGCACGGCTGGCGCCTCTCCGACAGCGTCGATATGCAGATGGCCGGCTACCCGGCGAAGGTCAGGTCGATGAGCTGGCTGCCGAAGGGAAGGTATCTGGCGACCGGTGGCGCGGACTCCATCATCTGCTGGCCATTCCACGGCAAGGGCGGCCCCATGGGCAAGGCGCCGCTCGACCTCGGGCGGGGCTCCGAGAGTGTGGTGACGGTGGTGGCTGCCCACCCCCGGCATGGCGTGGTCGCCGCCGGATACAAGGACGGCGCGGCCATCCTCGCGCAGATCGACGGCGGTCATCCGGTTCTGGTCAAGCGATCCGGCAAGGGCGCGGTGACCGCGCTTGCATGGTCGGCGGACGGACAGCATTTCGCACTCGGTACCGAGGACGGCTTTGTCGGTCGAATCAGCCTTTCCGACTGGCGGACTTCATCATGAGCGCGAACGGAGGACATCCGATCGAGGTTCTGCCATGAAACGGGCGGCGAAACGCGCCCAATCCCCATGCATCGACGTCTGCCGTCCCGACCCGAAGACGGGATGGTGCCTGGGCTGCGGCAGGACCGACGCCGAAATCGGAGAATGGCCGAAGCTCACGCCGTTCCGCCGAAGCCGGCTCGAACGGGAATTGACGCGGCGCCTGTCGAAGCTCGGACAGCGCACGCCATTGAAAAGTGAGTGAAACGGTCGACGATCGCCATTCACGATCTGCGAACGCAGTTTCTGGCCGTATTCGTTACCGGCGGGAGGGCCCGGCCGGCACAACTATGCGAGAGAAGGGGGAGAGCCGATGTCGCAGCTTGAAGGGAAAGTCGCCGTCGTGACCGGCGGCGGGCGGGGCTTGGGCCGCGCCTATTGCGAGGCGCTGGCGCGCGAAGGCGCTGCCGTGGTCGCCGCCGACATCCGCGACACGGCCGAGACCGTGGAATCCATCGCCGCCGCCCGGGGGCGCATCACCGGCATTGCGCTGGACGCCGCCGACATGGCGAGCTGCGAGACCATGGCAAGGCATGCCGTCGCCGAGTTCGGCCGCATCGACGTGCTCGTCAACAACGCCGCGCTCTACGGCGACATCCAGGGCGGGCGCTTCGACAGGATCGATCAGGAAGAATGGGACCGCACCATGGCCGTCAATGTGCGCGGCGTCTGGCAATGCACCAAGGCGTGCGTGCCGGCGATGCGCGAGGCCGGCGGCGGCTCGATCATCAACATCGCCTCCCTTGCCGCGGTCTATGGCATGCCCTTCGGCCTCCACTACGCTACATCCAAAGCTGCGGTTATCGGCATGACCCGCGCGCTTGCCCGCGAGCTCGGACGCGACTGGATCAGGGTCAACGCCGTGGCGCCCAGCGCGGTGCTGACCGAGGGCACCGACGACTTCTTCGGGTCGAAGAAGGAGAAGCTGCTGCAGGCGGTTGCCGCCGGCCAGAGCCTGCAGAAGAACCTCACCACCGACGATTTGGTGGGCACCGTGCTCTACCTCGCTTCCGATGCGAGCGGCCTCGTCACCGGCCAGACGCTGATGGTCGACGGCGGCACGGTTTTTCTCTAGGACGAGGTCGCTCGCCGGCGGGCGGTAGTAGCGCAGGGTGGCGGCGAGGTTGGTGTGCCCGAGCCAGTCGCGGACCGCCTCGGGCCGCGCGCCGTCATGCAATGCGGTCGCGGCCGCCGTCGCCCTCAGCGAATGCGCGCAGAGCCCCTCGACCTCGCGCGTGAGCCCCGCGCGGTCCGCGTGGTAGCGCACGACTATGTACACAACAGACCGCTCCGCAAAGGAACGGAACCCCTGCACTCCCGGCGTGTCAGGACAGGGCAAACTCCAGGCTGGCCCTGAGCCCCGGCGGATCGTGGCCGGGGACCGCATCGGACAGGACGAGCCTGGCGTTGTGGCGCCGGGCGGCGGCGGCGACCAGGGCCAGGCCGAGCCCGTTGCCGGGCAGGTGGCGGCTCGGGTCGAGGCGGACGAAACGGTCGAGCACGCGCTCCCGGTCTTCGGGCGCGATGCCGGGGCCGCTGTCGGCGACGGCCACGCCGGAGGGGCCGACGGTGACGGAAACCCGGCCGCCTTCCGGGGTGTATTTGACCGCGTTGTCGATCAGGTTGGAGAGCGCCTGGGCCAGCAGTTCCGGCTGCCCGCGCACCGCCGGGGCCGGCCCTTCGCGCGTCAGCTCCAGTTCTATGCCGCGTTCCTCCGCCGAGGGAGCGTGGAGTTCGACCAGGTCTTCGGCGAGCCGGGCCGGATCGACCGGAACGAGGGAGGCGGGGCCCGACTCCGCCTTGGCGATCTCCAGCAGCATGTTGAAGGTGTCGATGAGTTCCGCGACCTCAAGGCCGGTACGGACCAGCGCCTCCCGGTAGATGTCGGCATCGACCGGTCCCCGCAACACGTCTTCCAGCCGCGCATGCAGGCGGGCCAGCGGCCGGCGGAGGTCGTGGGCGATATTGTCCGTCACCTCGCGAAGCTCGCTCATCAGCAGCTCGATGCGCGCCAGCATCCGGTTGACGCTGGTCGCGAGATCGTCGAACTCGTCGCCGCGCCCGGTCACCTGCACGCGGCGCGACAGGTCTCCGTCCTGCATGATCCGGCGGCCGGTCTCGTCCACCGCCTCGACCCGGCGGCGCAGGTCGCGGGACACGAGGATACCGGCCGCCAGCCCCGCCAGCAGGATCAACCCTCCCGCTGCGGCCCCGAAAACGACGATCCGGCGGCTGAGCGCGACTTCTTCCTCGATATCGTGGCCGACCAGCAGCCGGTAGCCGCCCGGCAGCTCGGAGACGTAGGCGCGGGCGGTGTGCCGGTGCGGCGGCTCGTCTCCATGGGCGCGCCGATAGTGGAATTCGTGCCATTGGCCCGCTTCCCGCACCGTTCCGGGCCACGCGCCGAGATTGCCGGCGGCCTTCCGCCCCCAACGGTCCATCAGGAGGTACAGCGAGCGGTCTTCGAACCTCGTCCGCCCGTCTATGACCGCCCGGAGCCGCCCCGGCCCGAATGCCCGGTAATGCTCCGCCAGGCCCTCCAGTTCCGCCGCGACCGTCTGCCGGCTCTCGAACTGCAGCGCTTCGAGCGATTCGCTGTAGAGGTAGCGGAACCCGGCGAATGCGAACACCGCCAGCACGGCCAGATAGACCAGGGTCAGCCGGAAGGCCGAAGTGCGCAGCAGGTCAGTCGGGCGCAAGGCGGTATCCGACGCCCCTTACGGTGTGCAGCAGCGGCCGGTCGAAGCCCTTGTCGATCTTGGCCCTGAGCCGCGATATCTGGGCGTCGATCACATTGGTGCCCGGATCGAAGCCCAGGTCCCAGACCTCCTCCAGCAGCATGGTCCGCGTCACGACCCGTCCGGCATGCTCGGCCAGCACTTCCAGCAGGCGGAACTCCTTGGGCTTGAGCGGCACCGGCAGCGGCTTGCCGGCGCGGTAAACCCGGCGTTCCAGGCGATGGATTTCAAGGTCGCCGATGGTGATGTCCGTCTCGGCCGCGGCCGGAGCGCGCCGCCGGGCCAGCGCCTCGATGCGCGCGCGCAACTCCGCAAAGGCGAACGGCTTGGCCAGATAGTCGTCCGCCCCGGCGTCCAGCCCCTTCACGCGGTTGCCGACGCTGCCGAGCGCGGTGAGGAACAGGACCGGCGTGCGCTCGCCGGCCGCGCGCAGCTCGCGAACGAGGTTCAGGCCGTCCAGCTCCGGCAGCATCCGGTCCACCACCAGCACATCGAAGCCGCCGCCGAGCGCGACCTCCAGCCCGGCGCGGCCGTCTGCGGCCGTCTCGACCCTGTGCCCCTCCTCGCGCAGGCCGTTGGCCGTGTAGGCCGCCGTTTCGCTGTCGTCTTCGACGATGAGGATGTTGACCATGGCGCTGCATCCTATCACGGGCCGGGACCGGAAAGAGACGGACGCCCGCCGGGGGGAGGAGGACCCGGCGGGCGTCCGCGGCGGGCTCAGGCGGCGCCGAGCGGCAGCGCCACGAACCGGTCCCGGTTCTCCCGCCTGATGAGCATGACCGCGGACTCGCGGCCGGACGATTCGAGCTCGGCGACGATGCGGTCCACATCGTCCGGGGTCTCGACCGGGCGCCGGTCCACGGAAACCAGGACATCGCCCTTGCGCACGCCCTTGCGGGCGGCCGGGCTGTCCGGCGCCACGTCCGAGACCACGACCCTGCCGTCCGCCCGGTCGAGGTCGAGGCCGGCGAAGCCGCCCGTCCCGGCGCCGGACCCGGCGACTTTGCCGCTTGCCGGCATGGCGTCGAGCACGACCTCGACGCTCTCCATCCCGCGGCCCCGCCAGACCCTGAGCGTGACCGTGTCGCCCGGGTCGCGCGCTGCGATCATGCGCGGCAGGCGGTGCATCTCGCCGACGCGCTTGCCGTCCACTTCCAGGATCACGTCGCCGGCCGTCAGGCCCGCGCCGGCTGCCGGCCCGGAGGGATCGACCGAGGCCACCAGCGCGCCTTCGGCCTTTTCGAGGCCGAGACCCGCCGCCAGGTCGTCGTTCACCTGCTGGACCCGCACGCCGAGACGCCCCCGCTCGACGGCGCCGTCCGCCTTCAGCTCCGTCACGATATCGCCGGCGAGCGAGGCCGGGACGGCGAAGCCGATGCCGACATTGCCGCCGTTCGGCGAGAAGATCGCCGTGTTCACGCCGATGACCTCGCCCTCGAGATTGAAGGCCGGACCGCCGGAATTGCCCCGGTTGATCGGCGCCGAAATCTGGAGGAAGTCGTCATAGGGGCCGGCCCCGATCTGGCGCCCGTGCGCGGACACGATGCCGGCCGTAACGGAGTGGCCGAGGCCGAAGGGGTTGCCGACCGCGACGACCCAGTCGCCGACCCGGACCCGGTCGGAATCGCCGAATGCGACATGCGCCAGCGGCTCGTCCGTATCCACCTTGAGGAGCGCCAGGTCCGTTTTCGGGTCGGCGCCGACGATGCGCGCCGGCAGCCTGCGCTTGTCGTGGAAGGTGACGGCGATGTCCTTCGCCCCGTCCACGACATGATGGTTGGTGACGATATGGCCGTCTTCCGAGACGACGAAGCCGGAGCCGACCCCGGCCGCCGGCCGCCAGTCGCGCCACTTGTCGGGCCACGGCGCGCGGTCGCCGAAGAAGCGCCGCATGAACTCCTGCGGACCCGCCGGCATTTCCGCCTTGATGGCCTTTTCGACACGGATGTTCACCACGGCTGGCGTCACCCGCTCGATGGTTCCGGCCAGGCTCGGCAGCACAGCCGGGGCGGCGGCGGGCGCATTGGAGGTCTGGAGCGCGCCCACATGGAACGCGCCGCCGGCCGCGAGCGCGCCGCCGAGCAGGATCGCGGCGACGGTGCGCCGGGCCGGCCGGCGAATTGACAGTCTGGTTTGCATGAAGTCTTCCCTTCCGCTGACGGTGCGGCTCGCGCCGCGTTCCGCAGAAGATAGGGAGCCCGCCTTACCGCGACCTTGCCGCAGCCTTACGATCCGGCAAGGAAACGGGCCAGGAGGCGCCGGGCCGCCGCGGCCGGCGCAGCGCGGCCCGCCTCCACCTCGCGCTCCAGCTTTCCGGCAAGTTCGCGCAGCGCATCGTCGCGCCTGACCGCCGCCAGCGCGCCCTCGGCGATCTCGTTCCACATCCAGGCCTTCGCCTGCCGGGTCCGGCGCTTTTCGAGCCCGCCGCCCAGCGCGCGGCGGAAGGCGCCGACCGCCTTCCAGGCCTCCGCAATCCCCTCGCCGGTCAGCGCCGAGCAGGTCTGCACCCGCGCCGTCCAGCCGGGCACGGACGGACGCAGCAGGTGCATCGCCGCCTCATAGTCGGCCGCCGTCCGCCGCGCCTGGGCTTCGAGTTCGCCGTCCGCCTTGTTGACCAGCACCAGGTCGGCCAACTCGACGATGCCGCGCTTGATGCCCTGGAGTTCGTCGCCGCCGGCCGGCAGCAGGAGCAGCAGGAACATGTCCACCATGTCGGCCACGGCGGTCTCCGACTGGCCGACCCCGACCGTCTCCACCAGCACCACGTCGAACCCGGCGGCCTCGCAGGCCAGCATCGCCTCCCGCGTGCGCCGCGCGACGCCGCCGAGCGTCGATCCGGCGGGCGAGGGCCGGATGAAGGCCGCGCCGTCCCGCGCGAGCGCCTCCATGCGCGTCTTGTCGCCCAGGATCGAGCCGCCGGAGCGCTTCGAGCTCGGATCGACCGCGAGCACCGCAACCCGGTGCCCCGCTTCGATGACATGCCGGCCGAAGCTCTCGATGAAGGTCGACTTCCCGACCCCCGGCGAGCCGCTCACGCCCAGCCGGATCGACCTGCCGGTCTCCGGCAGCAGCATTTCCAGGAGCGCATCCGCCCGGTCCCGATGGTCGGGGCGCGAGGATTCGATCAGCGTGATCGCGCGCGCAAGCGCCCGGCGTTCGCCCGCAAACACCGCCGCCGCGAGGCGGGAAGGGTCGTTCTCCTCCATGCGTTGCGGCGCCGGACCCCGGCGCTCAGGCCGCGAGCGCCGCGCCGCGCACAAGGCCCAGGATTTCCGCGGCGGCCGCGGGAATGTTGGTGCCCGGCCCATAGACCGCGGACACGCCGGCCTGTTCCAGGAACGCATAGTCGCGCGTGGGGATCACGCCGCCGCAGACGACGAGGATGTCGCTGCCGCCCTCCGCCTTCAGCGCGTCGATGAGCTCGGGCACCAGCGTGCGGTGGCCGGCGGCCTGGGTCGATATGCCGACGACATGCACATCGTTCTCGACCGCCTGGCGGGCCGCTTCGGCCGGGGTCTGGAACAGCGCGCCCACATCCACGTCGAAGCCGATATCGGCGAAGGCGGTTGCGATCACCTTGGCGCCCCGGTCGTGCCCGTCCTGGCCCATCTTGCAGACCAGCATGCGCGGCCGCCGCCCCTCCGCATCCGCGAAGCGCGCGATATCCGCGCGGATCTTCTCGAAGCCGGCATCGCCCTCATAGGCGGAGGCATAGACGCCCGAGACGGACTGGATCGCCGCCCGGTGCCGGCCCCACACCGCCTCCATCGCATCCGAGACCTCGCCCACCGTCGCCCGCGCCCGCATCGCCTCGACCGAGAGCGCGAGCAGGTTGCCTTCGCCGGACTCCGCCGCCGCCGTGACCGCGTCGAGCGCCGCCCGGCAGGCGGCCTCGTCGCGCGAGGCGCGGATGTCCGCCAGCCGCATCATCTGCATCTCGCGGACCCTGGCATTGTCGATGTCGAGGATTTCCACCTCGCTCTCTTCCGTCGGCTGGTACTTGTTGACGCCGACCACCACGTCCTCGCCCCGGTCGATGCGCGCCTGGCGCCGGGCCGCGGCTTCCTCGATACGCAGCTTCGGCATCCCGGCCTCGACCGCGCGCGTCATGCCGCCCAGTTCCTCGACCTCGCCGATCAGCTTCATCGCCTCCGCCGCGAGCGAGCGCGTCAGGCTCTCCACATAGTAGCTGCCGCCGAGCGGATCGACGGTGCGGGCGATGCCGGCCTCCTCGGCCAGGATGAGCTGGGTGTTGCGCGCGATCCGGGCGGAGAAGGGCGTCGGCAGGGCGATCGCCTCGTCCAGCGCATTGGTGTGCAGCGACTGGGTGCCGCCGAGCGTCGCCGCCAGCGCCTCGATCGTGGTGCGGACGACATTGTTGTACGGGTCTTTCTCGGCGAGGCTCACGCCCGAGGTCTGGCAGTGGGTGCGCAGCGCCATCGACATCGGGTTCCTCGGCCCGAACTGCGCCATCAGCTCCGCCCAGAGCAGCCGCGCCGCACGGAGCTTGGCGACCTCCATGAAGAAGTCCATGCCGATGCAGAAGAAGAAGGACAGCCGGGGCGCGAAGGCGTCGATGTCGAGCCCGCGCGAGAGCGCCGCACGGACATAGTCCAGCCCGTCCGCAAGCGTGAAGGCCAGCTCCTGCGTGCAGGTCGCGCCGGCCTCCTGCATGTGGTAGCCGCTGATGGAGATCGAGTTGAAGCGCGGCATGCGCTCGGCCGTGTGCGCGATGATGTCGGCGACGATGCGCATCGAGGGCTCGGGCGGGTAGATATAGGTGTTGCGGACCATGAACTCCTTGAGGATGTCGTTCTGGATCGTGCCGGACAGGTCCGCCTGCGACACGCCCTGCTCCTCGGCGGCGACGATGTAGCCCGCCAGCACCGGCAGCACCGCGCCGTTCATGGTCATCGAGACGCTCATCTCGTCGAGCGGGATGCCGTCGAAGAGCAGCTTCATGTCCTCGACGGAATCGATGGCCACACCCGCCTTGCCGACATCGCCGGCGACGCGGGGATGGTCGCTGTCATAGCCGCGGTGGGTGGCGAGGTCGAAGGCCACCGACAGGCCCTTCTGCCCGGCGGCGAGATTGGCGCGGTAGAAGGCGTTGGACTCCTCCGCCGTCGAGAAGCCCGCATATTGCCGGATGGTCCAGGGCCGGTTGGTGTACATGGTGGCGCGGGGCCCGCGCAGGAAGGGCGCGATGCCGGGCAGCGAGCCCAGATGCTCCATCTCCTCCAGGTCGGCGGCCGTGTAGAGCGGCTTCACCGGGATGCCTTCAGGGGTCTCGCGCACCAGCTCGTCAGGCGAGCGGCCGCGCAGGTCCTTCTGCGCCAGCGCTTCCCAGTCCTGCAGCGACGGGTTCGGGAAATCGGTCATGGCAGCCTCTCCGTTCCGTCCGGCGGGGAGGCCCATTTATACCGCCTTTGGCGGCGGGGCGGGAATCGTCCCGTCCGGGTCAGTCCGCCCCGTCCACGGCGATGAACTCGGCGACGCCGGCATGCTCCCGGAGCGCCCTGATCTCCGTGTATTCCGGCGAATGGTAGAATTCCTTCGCCCGTTCGAGCGAGGGAAACTCGATGATGACCATGCGGCCGCTGAATTCGGGCCCCTCGAGCGTCGCCGTTTCGCCGCCGCGCACGATGAAGCGCCCGCCGAAGGAGGCGACGCAGTCCGGCGTGCGGGCGGTATAGCGCTTGTACTGCTCGGGATCGGTCACCTTCACGCGAACGACGATATAGGCGGTCATCCGGGGCTTCTCCTTCCGGCCGGCGAGCCGTTATTCGGCGGGCGCGCCGGGATGTTCGTTCCGGCGCACGATATAGCCTTCCAGGAAGTCCATCTTGCCTTCCAGCCGGCTCAGCCGGTCGCGGATTTCCCGCAATTCCTCCTGGAAGCCGTCCATGCGGGCCTCAAGCCGGTCCATAAGCGCATTAAGGCTCTTCTCCACGCCGTCGATGCGGTCGCCGAGGGTACGCTGGCCTCTCAGGACAATCCCGGCAAGCATAATGCCGACGGCTACAATTGCGATCAGTTCGGGGCTCACGAATATCCTCTCCGGCCATGCGCCATGCCGACCGTGCCGGGCACATTGCCGGGCCTGCCGCCGGCAATCAAGGGAAATGAGGCTCGGCCGGCATCATCGCCGTGCCGGCTTCGCCGTCCGTCAGCGCGGGGTAGCGGCGCGGGCGGAAGAGCTGGTAGTGCCACCATTCGCGCATGTAGAAGTCCCAGCCGGCCGCGCTCATCAGGCCCAGCAGCAGGGCGCGGTTGCGCTGCGCCCCGGGCGGGACCGCCGTCGAACCGTGATGCGAGGCGGGCGTGAGGTCGTCGAAGCCGGTGCCCATGTCGAGCGGCGCGCCGTCCCGCCCGGTGAGCGTCAGATCGACGGCGACGCCGCGCGTGTGGATGCCGCCCCGGCGCGGATCGCTGACATAGGCGGGGTCCGGGACGGCGCGCCAGAGCGCCCATTGCGCCTCCAGCGGCCGGAAGGCGTCGAAGAGCAGGAGGCCGAGCCCCTGCGCCCCGGCGAGTTCCGCCGCCCGGACCAGCGCCGCCTCCGCCTCCGGCACGAGCCAGGCGGCCGGGCGGGCATAGATGGGCTTGCCGGTGACATTGTCCGCGCGCGCATAGGCAATGTCGAAGGCGACCCCGTGGCGCTCCGGCGATATCTCGACAAGCATGGCGGCGGACTCCGGCCCGGATGTTTCAGCGAACGGAACCGGGTTCGAGGAAGATCAGGACGATCCCGGCCGCGACCATCGCGGTTCCGGCGAACTGCCGCCAGCCGAAGCCTTCGCCGAAGACCACGGCCGAGGCCACCGCCGCGATGACGACGGTGCCCGCGACGATCACGGGGATGGCAACCCCCGCCCGCATGGGCCTGTCCAGGCCGATGCCGCCGAAGAGGTAGAAATAGCCGATCTCCGCAGCGCCGATGCACAGGCCGGCAAGCGCGGCCCAGACATACGCCCTCGGCGCGAGCGAGAAGACATGGCCGCCCTGCACGGCCAGAAAGCCGAGGAACAGCACCGATGTCGCGAGCGCGGCGACCTGCAGGCAGACGGTCGCCAGCACCGTCGTCGTGGCGGACGCCGGAACATGCGTCCCGGACAGTTTGACGAGAAGGTTGTAGCCGGCATAGAGCAGCGTCACCGCCGCCAGCAGCGTTGCAGCGATCATCGGGCGCCTCCCGTGCGGGTTCCGGAACCGGCTATTCCGCTGCGGCGGCGGCGCTCAGGCCGTAGCTCTCCATCGCGGCCAGCACCTCGTCGAGCGAGCGCCGGGCGCCGGTCTGCAGATACTCCATCGCCCGCAACGCGGCTTCATGCGCTTCCTGGCCGGACCCGGCAACGCAGTCCTCGATCACGCGGCAGAAATAGTCGCCCTGGTGCCCGTCGACGAAGGTGTAGTGGACGCAGACATCGGTCAGCCCGCCCGTCAGCAGCAGCGTATCGGCCCCGAGCCCCCGCAACAGGATCTCCAGGTCGGTGCCGTAGAAGGCGGAATAGCGGCGCTTCTGGACCAGGTAGTCGCCGTCCCGAAAGTCGATGACTTCCTTCGCCAGCGCCGTTTCCGGGTTGTTGTCGAGGCAGTGGATGTCCTCGCTGCCGTCGAGTTCGCGGCCGAAGTCCACAAGGTCGGCGCGGTGGATCTCCTGGATGAAGACGATCGGGATGCCCGCCTCGCGCGCCCGGTCTATGGCGAAGCGGGTCCGGGCGACCCGTTCGGCATAGTCCGGCATGTGCGGGATCGAACGGACCTCCTTCTCCACGAAGGCGGACTGCTGGATGTCGATGACGATGAGGGCCGGCCTGCCTTCGATCAGGCGGCGCTTGTGAGTTCCGGTATCGGTCATGCCAGGTCCCCGCTTCATGTCGAGCCGTTCCGTCCCGCGCCCGGCAATCCCGGCCCTCTCCGTCAAGCGGCCCTGATCCGGGTCCAGGCCGCTTCGTAGAGCCGTGCGGCCTCCTGTCCCCGGTAGAGTGCCGGCTCGCAGAGCGCAAGCGTTTCCGCAGGCGGAAAGATGCCGGGATTCTCCGTATAGCCGGCCGGCAGCAGCGCCTTCGCGGCGGCATTCGGCGTCGCATAGCGGATCGCCTTCGCAATGGCCGCGCCGGCCTCGGCCTCCAGGATGAAATCGATGAAGGCGTGCGCGTTTTCGGGATGCGGCGCGCCCCGCGGAATCGCAAGCGCATCCTCCCACACGATGGACCCCTCGCGGGGCACGACATAGGAGATGTCGTCGTCCTCCGCCATGACCTGCAGGATGTCGCCGTTCCACTCCATCGCCAGGTCCACCTCGCCGGAGAGCAGCAGGTCCTGCCCGTTGTCCGGCGCGAACAGCCTGAGATGCGGCTTCTGCGCGACAATCAGCTTTTCGGCCGCCTCGACGATCTTCGGGTCGGTCGTGTTGAGGGGATGGCCCATATATTTGAAGGCCGCGCCCAGCACCGCGCCCGCCTCGCCCAGCAGCGCGCAGCGGCCGCTATAGCGGTCGGAGTCGTAGAGCCACCGCCAGCTGTCCGGCGCCCCGTCGCAGCGGGACTTGCGGTAGCCGATGCCCATCGTGCCCCACATATAGGGGACGGAATGGCCCCGGCCCGGGTCGAAAGCGGCGTCCCGGAAGGCGGGCTCGATGTTCGCCATGTTGGGAAGGGCCGCATGGTCGAGCGGCATGAGCATGTCGGCCGCGATCATGCGCTCGACGAAATCGTTGGTCGGCACGATCACGTCGTAACCGGGATTGCCCGCCTTCAACCGCGCGAACAGCTCGTCATTGTCGGCATAGAGGTCCATCCGGACGCTTATGCCGGTCCGGGCCTCGAAATCCGCAAGCGTGGTCTCGCCGATATAGGTGTCCCAATTGTAGAAATTGAGTTTCGGCTCTTCCCCGGCAAGCACAGCCTGCGGCAGGATCGAGAGGCCGGCGGCCGCCGCGCCCGTGCCGGCGAGGAAATGGCGGCGCGTCACCGGGGCTGGAGCCTGGCGCATCGGGGTCTCCCTGGTCTTGCTGGCGCGGCGGCGGGCTGAGTGTCGGGAGGGCGCCGGGAGAAGTCAAATGCAGGGGATATCCTGAAATGCACACCGGAATCGGCGGACGGACACGGATTATCGCGCTTCTCGGCGTGCCGACAGTGACCTTCAAGGCGCCCCTCATCTACAACCCCTGGTTCCGGAGCCGGGGCATCGAGTGCATCGTGGCGCCGATGGGCTGCGAGGCGGCGGACTTTCCGGCCTTCCTGCCGCTCCTCCTCCGCCTGCGCAACTGCGCCGGCGCGCTCATCACCATGCCGCACAAGGTGGCGGCGGCGGGCCTGCTGGACGAGGCCGGCCTCGCCGCCCGCATCTGCGGGTCGTGCAACGCGGTGAAGCGGGACGGGGACGGCCGGCTGGTCGGCGACATGTTCGACGGCGAGGGCTTCGTCGCCGGCCTGCGCGGCAAGGGCCGCAGCGTCCAGGGCGCCTCGGCGCTGGTGGCGGGGTCGGGCGGGGTCGGCTCCGCCATCGCGGCCGCGCTCGCACGGGCCGGCGCGCGGCGCCTCGCCCTTTTCGACATCGACGGAGACGCCTGCGAACGGCTTGCGGGCCGGCTGCGCACCCATTACCCGGACATCGCGCTCGAGACCGGATCGAACGACCCGCAGGGCCACGACATCGTCGTCAACGCAACGCCGGTCGGCATGAAGCCCGGCGACCCCCTGCCGCTGGACGCGGACCGCATCGCGCCGGGCGCCTTCGTCGGCGATGTCGTGCTCGCCGGGGAGGAGACCCCGTTCCTCGCTGCGGCCCGCGCCAGGGGATGCCGGACCCAGGCCGGGATCGACATGGTCTTCGAGCAGATCCCGGCCCACCTGGAATTCTTCGGGTTCCCGGCCGCCGCAACGGACGAGCTCCGCCGGCTCGCCGAACTCGACGGCTGACACCGGCGGCGCCGGGTTGCGCCTCGCAGAAGGCGGCGCTCCCCCGCCTGCCCCCGCGCGCCCAACTGTCACCCCGCGCCCCCAACTGTCACCCCGCGCCCCCAACTGTCGCCCCGGACTTGATCCGGGGCCCAGCCTCGGGCCTCGCGGCAGCCGCAGCCGTTGGAAAGCAGGCGCGACCGCCGGGGCCGCTGCCACGGCCGTACTGGGCCCCGGATCGGGGTCCGGGGCGACAAGGGAGGGGGCCTGCCGCGGCGGCGGTGCCGGGCCCCGGATCAGGTTCGGGGCGACGGTTGGGGAGGCCGAGGCGGCAGTTGGGAGCGCGGCGCGGCAGGTTGGGGCGGCCGTGCAGGGCAGCCCGCGGCCGGTCCGTCGCCCCGGCGCAGCCTGCCCGCCGGCACGCCGCCGCCCTGCAGGCGGGCGTCCAGCAGCAGGCCGTCGAGCAGCTTGCGTTCCGGTTCCGTCAGATTGTTCCGGGCCGCGTCGAGGGCCAGTTCCAGCAGGCCGTGCAGGACCGCAAGGCGGGCGTCGCGCGGGTCCGGCTCCGCAGGCCCGTCGTCGAACAGCGCGTCATGCGCCCGCACCGCCCGCGCCGCCTTCGGGAAGAAGGCGAGGCCGCAGTCGGTCAGCTGCGTGCGGCCGACCTGCCGCGGTTCGCGCGGCCAGGCCGTTTCGAGCAAGCGCCGGCCGACCGCCCGTTCCACGGCGGCGACATGCTGGGTGACGCTCTGGCGGGGCAGCCCCAGGCGGCGGGCGGCTTTCGCGCTGCTCTTTTCCTCCACCATCGCCACGAAGGAGCGCAGATATTTCATATTCATGTTCGGCATAGGCTACTGCCCTGAAAAACATGGAAAAATCGCACAATGGGGATTATGAGAAATATCCCCTCCGCGGTCGGTGCCGTGGCTTTTGCCGCGGTGTTCGCTGCCGGGTCCGCCCTGGCTGCGGACGCGAAGAAGGAAGAGGAAGAGGTCAAGAAGGCCGAAGCCACCGAAATGGCCGAAGCTCCCAAGGAGGAGATGGCCGAGGAGGTGATGGAAGAGGCTCCGCCTCCGGCGTGGGTCGTCGGCGTTTCCGGCTACATGGAGCAGTGGGCCGGCGTTTCCGATGTCGACGGCCATGCGGACAATGACGGCATCACCGACTTCCAGTCGGACACCGAGTTCAACATCGACGCGAAGATCGAGGCCGACAACGGCATGACCTTCAGGGCCCAGATCCAGGTCGAAGGCAATGCCGGCAACAATATCGACGAGTCCTATCTCTCGGTGAGCGGCGGCTTCGGCGATATCCGCCTCGGCGCGGAAGACGATGTTCATTCGGCCATGCACTTCGGCGTGGTGGATGTCGGCATCGGCCTGAACCACGGCGATGTGAACGCCTGGATCCCGGGCGTGTCCAACTTCTCCACCTCCGGCTGGAAGGCCGACCGGAAGGGCCTCATCTACTTCTCGCCGCGCATGCAGGGCCTGCAAGTCGGCGTGTCCTATTCGGGCGACGCCGGGAACGAGAAGGGCGGCACCACCCACAACGACCATGACTCGTGGGCGGCCTCGGCCAACTACACCGGCGAAATGGCCGGCACCTCGATCAGCCTCTCGGTCGGCCACTACAATGCCGGCACGACCGACGAGCAGATGGTCGACGATTACGGCGTGAACGGTCTTTGCGGCATGACGAAGGCGAACACGGCCGGCGGCCTCCAGGCGTTCAGCTCAGTGGGCAACCAGTATTGCGACGCGACCAACCTGGTCGCGATTGCTGAGGCACCGGATGGCGTTGACGTCGGCGGGATGAAGGGCGTCACCCACGTCGGCGATGCGGCTGCTGAGAGCCACTACGTTCTTGGCAAGTCGACGCGGGACATGGCTGACGACTCGACCTTCACGAACTTCGGCCTCCGGGTCGGGTTTGGCGGCTTCGGCTTCAGCTTCGCCTATGCCATGGCCGATTCAGGCGCCTACAAGGTCACGAAGACGCCGCTGTACTACTATCTCGGCACTCCCGCCGCCAAGCTCGCGGATACCGACTTCACGGACGCCCGGTTGATTGCCGATACGGCTGGAACCGCACTCGTGGCCGAGGACGTCGACCACGACAATGACACCAACACCGCCGCTATCAGCGTCATAGTACCGCACTATGCCGACGGCGACGAGAACAACGCGGTTTCCGGTACCGAGTTCAACTGGGGCCGGGACATGAAACCGGGCGGCACTGGCGCGAATGTCGATGCGGCCGCTGCCAACCGCGTCCCGGAATACATGCAGTCCGTGGCGAAGGACAAGGCGGGCGAGTCGACGGTGATGAGCGCCGGCGTGTCGTTCAGCGAGGGCCCGATGGGCGTCAGCCTCGGCTGGACCAAGGAGGAGCGCGACGACAATACCGAAGCCGACGCGGTCATGTT
>JAJDYL010000046.1 GCA_022825195.1 Alphaproteobacteria bacterium | reverse complement strand
ACGCCAGGGCGCTCGCCTGGGTCCCGCCGGGCTTCACGGCGTTCGACACCGGCCGGACGGTCGGCGACGCCGGGGACGCGGCGACGGAAGCCGCCGGAACCGCGCCGGCCGCCGAGCCGGAGACCGGGGAACCCGCAGCCGGTGCCGAAGCTGCGCCGCCGGATGCGCCGGAGGCCGCTCCCGAACCGGACACGTCGAACGGCGCGGCGGGTGCCGGCAACGGCGCCGCCGAACCGGCCGAACCGGATCCGGATGCCGATGCCGGCGATACCGGTGGGGCCGGTCCCGACCCGTCCGTCGTGGGCGGGCCGGACGGCATCGCGGCGACCGGACCGGTCAACGGGCATGACGCCCACCCGGACCCGATGGAGATCCCCGAGTTCCTGCGCCGCGTCCACTAGACGCCCGCCAGCCCCGCAACGACGCCCCGCCGCCTTGTCCCCGGTCTCCGAGCCCGGGGGCAGGCGCGGCGGGGCGTCTCCGTTTCCGCAATTGCATGGAGGTCCGTCCATGAACCGAACGATCCGCGCCCGCATCCACGAAACCGCCGTGAAACGGGTTACCCGCATCTACGCCGCCACGCTGGCCGACATCTTCGCCGAGACCTTGCAGAACAGCCGCCGCGCCGACGCCGCGCGGGTGCGTATCTCGGTTTCCGCTCCTACCGCCCGGCCCGATGAAACCGCCTCCACGACGGAGGACATGCCGCTCACCGTCACGATTGTCGACGACGGCGCGGGCATCGCCGATCCCGCCGTGCTGCTGAGCTTCGGCGAGAACGGCTGGGACGACGCGCTGGTACGGCGCGAGGACGCCGCGGGCTTCGGCTTCGCCAGCCTGGCGCGGCGCAATTGCACGGTGTCGTCCAGGCCGCGTTCGCCGGACGGGGAGATGGTGCCCGGCTGGCGCGTCCAACTGGCGCCCGAGCATTTTCTCGGCGAGGCCGAGGCCGTGGTGCAGGCCCACGACGAGGCGCCGTATCCCTGGGGGACGGCGATTTCGTTCGAGGCGACCGAAGCTGCCCCCGCGATCCGCAACGCGGCCGAGAACGCCGCCCGGCACTTCCCGTTGCCGGTGATCTTCGAGGACCGCACGGACGGGGACACCGCCGGCCCCGAGGAGCTGCCGCGCCGCGCCTTCCTCGACGGCGCAGCCCATGCCGAGCCCTGGCGCGGCCTCGTCTTCGGGGTCTTCAAGAGCCGCCGCAGCGGCTACAACGACCCCGACCTCAACTTCTTCGGCCTCACCCTGCCGGTGAGGCTGCCGACCGTCGAGACCGTCCACGGCGCGACCTGGTCCGTGCTGGCGGACGTCGGCGATTGCCCCGATCTCGAACTCGTCCTGCCGGCCCGCAAGGAAGCGGTCGAGAACGCCTTCCTCAAGGACATGCGCGACGCCGCGCGGTCGGCGGTCTATCGCGCCATGGCGGCCGATCCCTCTCCGCGCCCGGCTTTCGAGGACTGGACCCGGGCGCGCGAGGCCGGCATCGACATCGGGCCCCCGCCGGCCGTGCTGCAGCCCTGGCGGCCTGGCATCGCCGACTGCAACGACTGGCGCGATCCGCCGAAGCTCGCGCCGACGGGCGCGGACTCGCTGGTCATGGCCTGCGACCCGGAGCCGCCGGAAGCCCAGGCCCTCTGGCGCGCCGCCGAGCGCGCCGGCATCGCATCGCGGCTGGTCGAGACCGACCGAAGGTTGGAGGGCTACGGCTGGTACGACGCGCTCGACCGGGTGACGGAAATCGCCGTCCGGGTCGCCGCTGGAGACGACTGGATGGCGCTCGACGCCTGGCCGCTGCCCGAGGCGTCGCGTGCCCCGGCCGCGCCGCTGCCGGCCCGGCCCACGGCGATCCTGATCGGGCTTGCAGTCCGTGCCGCCTCGGGTCCGGCTCACACCGTCGACGTGCCGGCCGACCTGGTCTTCGCCGGCGAGGCCTGGTCCTCGCTCGACGAGGCCATGCCGCTGGTCGCGCAAGACAGCGCCCTCCAGCCGCATGACCTCGCCGCACTTCTCAATGCCGGGTTCTTCTCCCCGTCGGACGAGGCCGATTCCGACAGTTGGGAAACGCAACGAAACCGCTTCGAGGAGGACGCGCTGCACCTGGCGACCCGCCTGTTGCTGTCCGACGACGAGGCCTGCCGTGCGTCCATCGCCGAGGCTGTGCGGCGCGAGCTGGTCTGGTACGCGCCCCGCGACCGCGCCGTCGACATCCGCATCCGACGGCCCCACGTGACCGTGACGCTGGGCGCCGCCGCGGAGGCCGCGCCGTGAGCCGGGCCTGGACCGTGCAGGTCGGCTACAACGCTCACCACTGCAACACCGTCGCCGTCGAGGCCGACACGCTCGAGGAGGCGCTGGAGAAGGCCATCGAGACCGCCAACGAGGATGCCGCGGGCTGGCGCTCCACGGATCATTGTTCCGACTCGTTCGTCGACAGCGTCTGCGAGGGCGCCCATGCCGATCCGTGGGGCGAAGGCTCGCTTCCCGTCCCGGGCCGCTTTTCCGAGCATGGCGAGCCGCCGGTCGTGACCCTGGCCGGACCCGTCCCGCCTGGCGCCGTCCGGGTCTCCGGCGGCAGGGTGACGGTTCGCTTCGAGACCGAGGCCGGCACGATCGCCGCGGAGATGCGCGACCCGCCCCATCCGCCCGCCAACAAGCCGCTGGTGACGGTCTCCGTCGGACCCGACGGCAAGCCCCGGGTCGAGGTCGAGGGCGGCAGCGCCAGGGTGCGCATCCTCGACGCCTGATCCGGCCACCGGCCGTTCGCCGCCACCGATCCTTCCACACCGATGTCCGTTTCCGTTCCGCCCGGAGCGGAGGCCGGCATTCGTCCGGACGAGGCGGGCCGGGGCGCGGGAGCGTCCCGGTCCTGCACGTCCCGCATCGAGCAACAGGAGCTCAGCCCATGAAACCTGCCGCAGTCCCCGACATCGCCGGCGTCGCGGCGCCGCCGCCCCGGTCCGGCGACGAAGCGCAGAAGCGCGCCATCGCCAAGGCCGTCTGGACCGACCTGCTCTGGCTGATGCCGGACCGCCGCACCGTGACGATCATCGTGCACGACGGCTGCGTCGCGGTCGATCTCGGCCCGTCCGACCCGGCGCCGGACACCGGCAAGCCGCACTGACCCCACGTCCACCCCGCTCCCGTTCGACCCTGTGCAGGAGGCCGCCATGCCCGATTCCACAACGGGTTTCGACGAGATGCCGCTCTACGACCTGCCCGCCGGTCCCGCGTCCGCCCGGCAGGCCGCGGGCCGCCGCCGGCTTCAGCGCCGCTTCCTGCGCGCCGGGCCCGAAGCCGCGGACGACCGGGAACTGCTGGAGCTGCTGCTCTCCGCGCGCCCGTCCGTGGACGATGCCGGTGCGCTTGCCGGCAGCTTGCTCCAGATCTTCGGCACGGCGCCGCGCGCGCTCGCCGCACGGCCGGACCGGCTGCGCAGCGTGCCCGGCCTGTCGGAAGACGCCGTCGGCGCCCTCAAGGCCGCCGAGGCGCTCGGCATCCGCATGGCGAAGGCCGAAGTCCCCGAAACCGTGCGCCCGTCGCTCGGCAGCTACGACAAGGTGATCGAGTACTGCCGCACCCTCGCAGGACACCGCGAGGTCGAGGAGTTCAGGATTCTGTACTTGAACCGGAAGAATGTGCTCATCACGGACGAGTGCCTCCAGAAAGGCTCCGTCTGCCACGCCCCGGTCTATCCCCGCGAAATCTGCGTGCGCGCGCTGGAGCTTCAGGCGAGCGCGGTCATCGCGGTCCACAACCACCCCAGCTCGGACCCGAGCCCGTCCAGGGCGGACATCGACATGACGAACCGCATCCGCGACGCGCTGAAGACCATCGAGGTGACGCTGCTCGACCATCTGATCGTCACCCCGTGCAACGCGGTCAGCTTCCAGGCGCTGGGGCTTCTCTGAGCGGCCCGCAGCCACCGCTTCCCGCTCTCGCCCGCAAGGAGCCCGACCATGCCCGATCCCGCCGCCGCCTCCCCATTCGGCCCCGTGATCTTCTCCTACACCCGCGCCCAGGCGATCGAGGACGGCATCCTCGTCGATGTCTCCGAGACCGCGCGCGAGGCAGGGTTCAAGATTCCCGTCGCGGTCACGCGCGGGGTGTGGGACTCCCTCGTCGCCCTGCCCGAGGGATACCAGGGCTTCCAGGACGAGCGGGGGCGCCTCTGGGACGTGCTCTGGATGGCGCACTACTACGCGGTCCGCGCCTCCAACAGCGACCGCGTGACCATGTCCGTATTGGTGCGCGACATCCGCAAGGACCTCCGCGACAGCAACCGGCCGCCCCGCAGGCACTGCCCCATCGTGGCGATCGGCGCCGGCGACCAGGATGAGCCGGTCATCACCATCATGTGGCCCGAAGACGACTGAGCGCGCTTCGGCCCCTCTCCACCCGCCGCACCCATTCACGGGAGCAACGACCATGCCGATTCTCAGCCCCGAGCAGCAGCTCGAAATCGCCCGCCGTGTCCACGAGACCTTCGACCTCCCGAAGCGCTGGCACCAGGGAGGATGGGGCCGCGACGACGACGGCGACATGATCGAATTCGACGGCGGCTTCCACGTCGTCGACAACGACGAGGTCCGCCACCGTCCCGCCTTCCGCCTTGCCACGCCGGAGAGCCCGCGCTGCTTCTGCCTCGGCGCGGCCATCCGGATCCATACCGGTTCGGTGCTCCACTACGACCCGTCCCATACCGGCGAGGCCTCCGAGACCATGTGCGCCGTCTACACCCGGCTCGCCGGCATCGACACCAGCGCCCGGGAACAGGACGCGGCTGACTTCGAGCCGCACCTCAACAGCCTCATCGAGTGGAACGATTCCGACGAGCGTTCCTGGGAGGACATCCGCGAGCTCACCGCCGCCGCGCTGCGCCACCTCGACGCGCAGCGCTGGTGATCCCGGCCTGCGGCCCGGGCCTTCCGCCGCCCGCGTCCGCGCACCTTCTCCTTCTTCACGCCTTTCGCCGCCCGGAGTCCGGCCAGCGGGAACCGGGCAGGCCGGCGGGCCGGCGCGGGAGGACCCGCCGCGCGCCGGACTCCCGCAACGCCTTTCCAACCCGGAGACCGCCCATGCTCCACCGCATCACCGGCCGCGCCACGAAGTGCGGCCCCGCCGCGATTTCCGCGATCGCCGGCGTGCCGACCCACGAGGCCGCCGCCACCATCCGCCGCCTGTTCGACCGGCCCTCGGTCAACGGCGTCTTCATGGACGAGCTCGCCGCCGCGCTCGCCGAGTTCGGCTGGACGCCCGATTACGCGATCCGCCATCCGAAGCTCCGCGACCGCCGGTTCGCGCGCAGCGAGGAGGCCTGGGAGCGGATCTTCGCCGGCGTTCCCTTCGACGAGCGCGCCATGACGCTCGGCACGTTCCTCGACCCCGCGCCGGCCGGAACCTGGGCGATTTCGGCGAGCAACCATTTCGTGGCCTACGGCGACGGCTTCGTTGCGGACTCGGGTGCCTGGGTTTCGCGCAAACCCCGCCCGTGGTTCCGCGCCGACCCCGACTGCGACCGGGTCGCAAGGCGGCGCATCCGCGAGGCGGTCCGGTTCGTGCGCGCCGCCCCCGGCGCCGCCCGCCTCAGCCCGGCACCGGAAAGCGGACAGGCCCATAGCCCGGATCGACAGGCTCAGGCCGGCGCCGAACCGTCCCGCCCGGCTTCGCCCCGGCCCGTCTCCCACGGCAAGGAGGCCCCGGTTACCGGCAGGTTCCTGGTCAGGTCCCGGATGTTCACTCTCGGCATCGGCGCCGCCATGGACAGCCGGTTCGACGGCCGAGAGGAGGCGGAAGCCTATGTCGAGCGGGCGATGAAGCACTTCCCCGGCAGCCGCTACGACATCCGCGAAGACGCCGCCGGGCCCGGCCCGCAGGAGTGCTGACCATGCCCCGGGTCATCGAGATCACGGTCTACACGATCGACGAGCTTTCGGACGCGGCGAAGGAGAAGGCCCGCGCCTGGTATCGCGAATCCTGCCTCGACTACGAGTGGTACGACTTCGTCTACGAGGATTTCCAGACGATCTGCGGCATCCTCGGCGTGACGCTGCGCACCAGCCCCGTGCGCCTCTATGGCGGCGGAACGCGGGACAAGCCGCACTTGTTCTGGAGCGGGTTCTGGTCGCAGGGAGACGGCGCGAGCTTCGCCGGACATTACTGTCACACCAAGGGCGCCGCCAAGGGCATACGCGCCCATGCGCCCAGGGATGACGAGCTGCACCGCATCGCGGACGCCCTGCAGGCCGTCCAGAAGCGGAATTTCTTTCAGGTCCATGCAACCATCCGGCAACAGGGCCGCTATTGCCACGAATACACCATGTCCATCGAGGTCGAGCGCGACAGCGCGACCTGGCAGCCGCCGACGGACGATGCCGAGGACACCATCACCGAGGCCATGCGCGATCTCGCGCGCTGGCTCTACCGCCAGCTCCGCGCCGAGTATGAGCACCTGACCTCGGACGAGGCCATCGACGAGACAATCGCGGCAAATTCCTGGTCATTTACGGCAGCGGGCGAATTCTTCCCCTGACCCGCCCGCCCGAGCCGGCCCTGAACGGCGCAGGCCTCGCAGGCGCCCCCGCACCTTCCCGCACGCATCAGCCGGCCGCGCTCGCGCCGGGCCTCCCCGGCGCGCCCTGCGCCGGCCGGAGTCCGGTCAGCCGGTCGGGGACGGTCCGGCGGGGTCGGCGCGGGAGGATGCGCGCCGGCCGTCCGACCTTGCCCGGCGACGGCATCACGCCCCGCTGGCTCCACAGCGAAAGGAGGTGATCCGGCATCTCGCGCTACGCCCGGGCGGTGGTTCCTCCCGTCCGCCCGGGCGTCCGCGCGCTCCCATGGGGAGAGAGACGTTTGGAGGAGGCCAATTCACACCGGAAGGAGACCGCCATGGGCTGGAAATGCACCGACTGCGGCGACCGCGGACCCGAGCACAATATCCTCTGGTGCCCCGATTGCGGCTCGACGTCCTGGCTGCCGACCGACGCCGACGGCCTCACGGCCGGGGACAGGGCCGAGCAGGCCGCGATGAACCGCGAGGCGATCGCCGAAGAGCGCGCCCACCGGCTCTTCGGTTAGCCCCATGTCGCGCTCCATCATCCGCCGCGCCGACGCCGACCTGAAGCACGCCTGGCTCGCGCGTTTCCAGGCCTTGCCGCCTTCAGCCCGCCACGCGCTCCGAGAGGCACTGCTCGACCTCCGCAAGGACGCGCAGCACCGCGCCCAGCACCAGTGGCGCCGGCACAAGGGCCCCATGGCCTGCTACTGGCGGGCCGTCGGCGTCTACGCGGGCCATATCGCCCGCGCCTTGCGCTGACCCGCCCCGCCTGAGCCGGCCCTGAACAGCACGGCCTCCCCAGGCGCCCCCACACCTTCCTGAACGCATCCGCCGGCCGCGCCCGCGCCGGGTTTCTCCGGCGCGCGTTGCGCCGGCGGGAGTCCGGCCAGCCGGCCGAGGGCAGTCCGGTGGGGCCGGGGCGGGAGTCCCGTTCCGCGCCGCCGGCCTGCCCGCCGCCCATCCAGCACGGAGACCGCCCAATGCTCGACGCCCCGCAGGCGCCGGACGCCCTCGCGCGTCCGCTTCCTCCCGTCGTCCCCATCGACCCGCCGGCCGAGCCGGCCCGTCCGGTCGCGGGGGATGCCCTGTTCGCCGCGGCCCAAACCCTGCTGCCGGTGCTGGAGGCGGGCCGGCCCCTCGACGCCGCGACGCTGCGCGACGCCATGACGGAGGCATTCGGCGCCACCGACGCCGAGGGCGGCTGGGTCTGGAAGGACGCCTACGAGGCCGCCGAAGCTGCCGTGGTGATCTTCATGCAGCGCTACGGCCGGGGCATGCGGCGCAATGCGGGCGCCGGTATTGACGGCACGCGCCGCATGCTGGCGATGCTGGAGGCCGTCGCCGCGCTGGAGCCCTCCCACACCAGGCGCTCGGAGCAACAGGTCCGGCTCCAGCAGTTCTCGACACCGCTGCCGCTCGCCTACGCCGCGCTCCGGGCCGCCGCGATCCGGCCGGGCGATGTCGTGCTGGAGCCGTCCGCCGGCACCGGCATGCTGGCGGTGATGGCGCAGTGCGCGCTCGGCAACACCGCCGCCGGCAATCTCCATCTCAACGAATACGCTCGCGTCAGGGCGCGGTTGCTGACGCAGCTCTTCCCCGAGGCTGTGGTCACCGCGTTCAACGCCGAGACCATCGCCGACCGGCTGCGCGACGTCCGACCCACCGTCGTGCTGATGAACCCGCCGTTCTCGGCGACGCCCGGCGTCGACCGCATTACCCGAGACGCCGACCTCCGCCATGTCCGCTCGGCCGCCTCGATGCTGCCGCCGGGCGGGCGGCTGGTGACGATCACCTCGGCCCATTGCGCGCCGGGCGACACCGTCGCCCGCCTCGATCCCCCGGCCCGCTGCATCTTCACCATGGCCATCGACGGACGCGCCTACGCTCGCCGCGGCACCGGATTCGACACCCGCCTCACCGTGCTGGAACGCGGCCACGGACCCGACGTGGATGGCTTGCCCCGGACGGGTTCCGGGGTGGACGGAACGGCACGCGCGGCGAACGCCTCCGAGCTGCTCGATGCCGTCATCGCGCGGATGCCGCCGCGCCAGCCGATCGTGCCCGCCCCGGTCCCTTCCGCTCCCGCGCGCGACCTGTTCGGCAAGCCGGTCGCGGCGAAGCGGGGTCCCAAGTCCGCATCGACCCCCGAGACCCGCCGATCCCATGACTGGGGGCCGGTATCGGAGCTGGTCGTCGAGACCGCGCCGGTCGAGGCCTCGGCTGATGCTCCTGCCAACGATGTCGGCCCCTACGCCCCCTGGCGGCCGGGCATCGTCCGCGTGCCGGGCGCAGTCGAGCATCCGACGCCGCTGGTGCAGTCCGTCGCCATGGCCGCCGTGCCCCATCCCGTGCCGGCCTGGCGCCCCATGCTGCCCGAGCGGGTGGTGACGGACGGCATGCTGTCCGATGCCCAGCTCGAGAGCGTCGTGCTGGCGGGGGAGGCACATTCGCGCCATCTCGCCGCGGAGTACCGCATCGGATCCCAGTGGGAGACCGTCCACCGCTGCCCGAAGGACGGTGAGGACGACGGGGAGGAGGTCGACACCTCCCTCGTCACGCAGCAGGGCGAGACCCTGTCCGAGCCGGTGAGGTTCCGCCGGGGCTGGATGCTGGGCGACGGCACCGGCTGCGGCAAGGGCCGCCAGGTCGCCGCGATCATCCTCGACAACCGCCTGCGCGGACGGAAGAAGGCGCTCTGGCTCAGCCAGTCCGACAAGCTGCTGGAGGACGCGCGTCGCGACTGGACCGCGCTCGGCGGGCTGGAGAGCGACGTCATCCCGCTCGGCAACTTCCGCCAGGGGATGGAGATCCCCCTCGACGCCGGAATCCTCTTCGCGACCTACGCCACGCTGCGCTCGCCGTCCCGCCAGGGCAAGCCGTCGCGGCTGGAGCAGATCGTAGAGTGGCTGGCGGGATCGCTCGACGAGGAGGACCGGCATGCCTTCGACGGTGTGATCGTCTTCGACGAGGCGCACGCGATGGCGAACGCGGCAGGGTCCAAGTCCGAGCGCGGCGAGACCAAGCCGTCCCAGCAGGGCCGCGCCGGGCTACGCCTGCAGAACGCGCTGCCGGACGCGCGCATCGCCTATGTGTCGGCGACCGGCGCGACCACGGTTCCGGGATTGGCGTATGCGGGCAGGCTCGGATTGTGGGGCGCCGGCGAGACGCCGTTCGAGAAGCGCGTCGAGTTCGTCTCCGCCATGGAGGCCGGCGGCGTCGCCCATGGAGGTGGTCGCCCGCGATCTGAAAGCGCTCGGGCTCTACCAGGCGAGGGCGCTCGCCTATGACGGGATCGAGGTCGACATCCTCGAACACCCGCTCACGCCCGAGCAGCGGCGCATCTACGACGCCTATGCCGGCGCCTTCAAGGTGATCCACGCCAACATCGAGGCCGCCCTCGAAGCCACGGGCATCGTCCAGGGCGAGGACACCTTGAACAAGAACGCCAAGTCGGCGGCCCTGTCTGCTTTCGAGGGAACGAAGCAGCGCTTTTTCGGCCATCTGCTGACCGGCATGAAGTGCCCGAGCCTGATCCGCGCCGTCGAGGCCGACCTCGACGCCGGGCGCTCGGCCGTCGTCCAGCTGGTCTCGACCGGCGAGGCGCTGATGGAGCGGCGCATCGCCGAGATCCCCGCCTCGGAGTGGGACGACCTCAATATCGACCTCACCCCGCGGGACGGCATCCTGTCCTTCCTGATGCACGCCTTCCCGGTGCAGTTGCAGGAGCCGTTCACAGACGACGACGGCAACCTGATGAGCCGGCCGGCGACCGATGCCGACGGCAACCCCATCGTCTGCAAGGAAGCCGAGGAACAGCGCGACGCCCTGATCGAGAAGCTTGCGGCGCTGCCGCCGGTTCCGACGGCGCTCGACCAGATCGTGCAGAAGTTCGGACACGAGGCCGTCGCCGAGGTCACGGGCCGGTCGCGGCGGGTCTTGCGCATCGTGGACGGGAAGGGCGAACGGCTTGCGCTGCGCAGCCGGCCGGCTTCTGCCAATCTTGCCGAGACCGCCGCCTTCATGGACGGCGAGAAGCGCATCCTGGTGTTCAGCATGGCGGGCGGAACCGGGCGCAGCTACCACGCGGATCTGTCCTGCGCCAATACCGAGCGCCGTATCCACTATCTGCTGGAGCCGGGCTGGCGCGCCGACCAGGCGATCCAGGGGCTGGGCAGGACCCACCGCACGCACCAGGCGTCCGCGCCGCTGTTCCGGCCGGTCACCACCGACGTGAAGGGCGAGCGGCGGTTCATCGCCACCATCGCGCGGCGGCTCGACAGCCTCGGCGCCATCACCCGGGGCCAGCGCGACAGCCAGACCGCCATGGGCGGCAGCGATGCGGCGCTGTTCCGCGAGAGCGACAACCTCGAATCCGACTATGCCAGGGCGGCATTGCGGCAGTTCTACAGCGCGCTCTGGCGGGGGCGCATCGAGGGCTGGAACGCGGAGCGGTTCCAGGAATCGACCGGCCTCAAGATCGTCCACGAGGGCGGTCTCAAGGACGAGCTGCCGCCCATGCCGAAGTTCCTCAACCGGCTGCTGGCGCTGCCCATCGCGGAACAGAACCAATTGTTCGCCGAGTTGGAGGAGCGCATCGCCGCCAATATCGAGCAGGCGATCGAGGCCGGCAGCTACGAGGTCGGGGTCGAGACCGTGACCGCCGACTCGCTCACCGTCGCCGGCCGCGAGACGCTCTACGAGCATCCCGGCACCGGCGCCGCGACCGAACTGGTGGAGATCGTCCGCCGCGACAGGCTCGTGCCGCTTACCGCAGAGTCAGCACTGGAGATCGGGAACCGCGATCCCGGTCCGGACGGACAGCCGCGGCTGGTAGTCAACACCCGTTCCAAGCGCGCCGCCGTCCTGCTGCCGGCCCCGTCGCGTATGCTCGACGACGGCGGAGTGCAGGAGCGCGTGCAACTGATCCGGCCCGCCACCCGGGACCGCATGGCGCAGGCGGAGTTCGTTGCGTCCAACTGGGGGCGCACCGACGAGGGCCACTGGCGCATGCTCTGGGACCATGAGATTCGCGAGCTGCCGTCCCACCGCGAGTCCCGCTTCTGGCTCGCCTCCGGCCTGCTGCTGCCGGTCTGGGACCGCCTGCCGGCCGAGAACATGCGGGTCCGGCGGCTCACCAGCGATCCCGGATCGAGTCCGGGACAGGCGACGGGCGAATCGCTCATCGGGCGCGTGCTCGACGCCGAGCAGGTGCAGTCGGTGCGCGCCGGGTTCGGCCTCGACGGCGGCCCCGCCATGACCGGCGCGGAGGCCTTCGCGGCGGTGATGGAGCGCGGCAACGCGCTTTCCCTCGCCAACGGCTGGCGACTCGCGCGCCGCCGCCTGATGGGCCGCGACCGTATCGAGATCGAGGGACCGGCGGACACCGACCTGCCGGCGCTCCGGCGCATGGGATGCACGGTCGAGATCGTCTCGTTCCGCGCCCGGATATTCGCGCCCAATGCCGCCGCACTGGAGCGCATCCTCGACCGCTGGCCGCTCGCCGCCTGACTCTGCCCGTGCCGCCGGCCGGCCAGCACCCGTATGGCCGGCCCGGCCGCCGCCAGTGGCGAGCCCCACCACACATGTTGCCGGCCCGCCGTCATCGACGGGACCGGCGCTTCCGTTGCCGGCGCGGGCGGGATAGACACTTCCGACGCGCCGGCCCGCCTTCCCGACAAAGGAGAACGCCGCCATGACCGCGCAGACCCTGCCGGACTGCCCCAACTTCTGCTTCGTGCCCGCCTACGACGTCGAGACAGACGTGCAGCAGATCCGAATCGTGATCGAGGGCCTGGCCGGGCATGTCCCGACCGCGCTCATCTCGCTCAATCTGGACGATGCGCTCAGCATCTGCGACAAACTCAACCGGAGGCTCGGATACGACCGCGAGGACTGGACCGCCATGGCTGCCGTCTCGATGCAGGCCGAGACCCCCGAGCCGGGCGATGCCACCGAGCACTGATGCGCCGCCCGGCTTGTCCGCCTATGGCGAAACCCCTATAGTCCGGAGTCGACAGTGCAATTGCCGAAGCCAGTCGAATGGATCGGTTCGAGCAAGACGGACCTGAAGCGTTTTCCCGGCCCTGTGCAGGACCGCATGGGCTTCGCGATCTACCGCGCCCAGCTCGGACGGCAGCACCGCGACGCCAGGCCGCTCAAGGGGTTCGGCCCGGGCGTCGTGGAGATCGTGGCGCGCCACGACGGCGACACCTTCCGCGCCGTCTACACGGCCCGGTTCGAGACCGCCGTCTATGTCCTGCACGCCTTCCAGAAGAAGGCCCGGCGGGGCATCGCGACGCCGAAGCAGGAGCTCGACCTCGTGCGGCGGCGCCTTCGGGCCGCCGAGCGGCACTACCGTGACCCCCATCGTGGAGGCATCTGAAGACATGGAACCCGACGACATCCCCGTGGAGCGCGGTAGCGGCAATGTCTTCGCCGATCTCGGCCTTACCGATGCCGACGCGCACCTGGTCAAGGCCGAGCTCGTCGGCCGCATCGACGATATCGTCCGCGCGCGCGGCATCACCCAGACCGAGGCCGCGCGACTGCTCGGGCTCTCCCAGCCCGACGTCTCCCGGCTGCTCCGGGGGGATTTCCGCGAGTATTCGCTGGAGCGCCTGTTCCGTCTGCTGACCGCGCTTGGACGCGACATCGACATCGTCATCCGCCAGCCGCGCGCCGCCGGCGGCGG
>JAJDYL010000068.1 GCA_022825195.1 Alphaproteobacteria bacterium | reverse complement strand
GCATGGCATTGAGCCTCCTTCGTGTCCAAAACGTTCGCAAGCGCTTGGACGCCAGTAGAATCAATGCCATGCAACCCGTCCACAAAAATAAACCGGACAGCAGTGGAACAAGTCCGGGCATGACGAGAAGAAGACATGAGTTCCAAGTCGAGGCCGTTGGTATCAGACCCAACTGCCGGGGCCTGCCGCGAGGCCGGGACTGGACCCCGGCTCGGAGGCCGGGGTGACAAAAAAGAGTGCAGGGACAAGGAAAGACGGCGGCGGCATCGGTTCCGATCAATGACCGCTGGTATTAACTGCGCGAATGACGGGCTTGCCGAAAGACTCTGTCGCGAACGTATCGCAGGTCGTCGCTCTCGACCGGACGCTGCTCGAAGAACGCACAGGCCGGATCTCGCCAGCGAAGATCGATCTACTGTTTGCCGGCCTCGACATCGTCCTTGGACGATAGCGGCTGCACGCCGTTCCTTCCGATCCGGCACGACCGCATACTGCGTTCGGAACCTGCTAACGCTTCTTCGGCAGGTCCAGGCGCACTGACAGCTCCTTCAGCCGGGCGGCCTCGACGGGCGCGGGGGCGCCCATCATCAGGTCCTGGCCCTGCTGGTTCATCGGGAAGGCGATCACCTCGCGGATATTGGGCTCGTCGGCCAGCAGCATCACGATGCGGTCGATGCCGGGGGCCGAGCCGCCATGCGGCGGCGCGCCGAATTTGAGCGCCGACAGCATGCCGCCGAACCGCGCCTCGACGACCTCCGGCCCGTAGCCGGCGATCTCGAACGCCTTGTACATGATCGCCGGGTCGTGGTTGCGGATCGCTCCGGAGGAGAGTTCGACGCCGTTGCAGACGATGTCGTACTGGAACGCCTTGATCTCCAGCGGGTCCATGCTTTCCAGAGCTTCCAGCCCGCCCTGCGGCATGGAGAAGGGGTTGTGGCTGAAACCGACCCGCCCCGTGGCCGCGTCCCGCTCGTACATCGGGAAATCGACGATCCAGCAGAAGCGGAACGCGCCCTTCTCCAGCAGGTCGAGGTCGTCGCCGAGCTTCGTGCGCGCCGCGCCGGCAAGCTCCGCGGCCTTGTCCGGCTTGTCCGCGGCGAAGAACACTGCGTCGCCGGGCCCCGCGCCGGTCGCCTCGCGCAGCGCCGCGACGCGCCCCTCGTCCAGAAACCTTGAGATGGGTCCGCGCGCGCCGTTCTCGTCGAGCGTGACATAGGCGAGGCCGCCCGCGCCCCGCTCGCGGGCCCAGTCCTGCATCCGGTCGAAATAGCTGCGCGGCTGTGCCGCCCCGCCGGGCGCCGGAATGGCGCGCACCACGCCACCCTGCTCGATGCCGCGCTCGAAGATCGAGAAGCCCGAGCCCCGGAATATCTCCGTCGCCTCTGCAATTTCGATCGGATTGCGCAGGTCCGGCTTGTCGCTGCCGTATTTCAGCATGGCCTCGTCGAAGCCGATGCGCGGGAAGGGCGGCGGCGAGACGCTGCGGCCGTCGGCGAATTCCTCGAACACGCCGGCCAGCACCGGCTCGATGGCGGCGAACACGTCCTCCTGGGTCACGA
Organism: Alphaproteobacteria bacterium; assembly: GCA_022825195.1. Classification (GTDB taxonomy): domain Bacteria; phylum Pseudomonadota; class Alphaproteobacteria; order Bin95; family Bin95; genus Bin95. The sequence goes on along the minus strand of JAJDYL010000068.1, from coordinate 9,462 downwards.
ACGCCATCTCGAAATCGAGCTGGTAGAACTCGCCCGGCGAGCGGTCGGCGCGCGCGTCCTCGTCGCGGAAGCAGGGCGCGATCTGGAAATAGCGGTCGAAGCCCGCGATCATCAGCAATTGCTTGAACTGCTGCGGCGCCTGTGGGAGGGCATAGAAATTGCCGGGATGCAGCCGTGACGGCACCAGGAAATCGCGCGCGCCCTCCGGGCTTTCCGCCGTCAGGATGGGTGTCTGGAACTCGCGAAAATCCTGCTCGATCATCCGCCGGCGGATCGAGGCGATGATGTCCGAGCGGAGCGCGATATTGCGCTGCATCTTGTCGCGGCGGAGATCCAGGAAGCGGTAGCGCAGCCGCACCTCCTCGCCATAGTCCTCGTCGCTGTTCACCTGCAGCGGCAGCGGTTCGGCCGCGCCCAGCACGGCGATCTCGCGGATGGAGACCTCCACCTCGCCGGTCGGCAGCGCCGGATTGACCGTCTCGGCGTCGCGCTCCACACATTCGCCGGTGACGGTAAGCACCGTCTCGTTGCGCGCCGCGTCCAGCACCGCGAAGGTTTCCGCCCGGCTCGAATCGATCACGCATTGCGTCAGGCCGTAGCGGTCCCGCAGGTCCACGAACAGGAGGCTGCCATGGTCGCGCTTGCGGTGGACCCAGCCCGAGAGGCGGACGGTGCGGCCGACATCGGCGCGGCGGAGCGCGCCGCAATCGTGTGTGCGGTAGGGGTGCATGGAATTCGGGCTCGTCTCGCGAAGGTGGCGCGGGAATGGAATGAGCGGGCCTCGCTTGTCAAGCCGCGAGACGCGGCTTATGAGCCGGTTCATGCCCTCCTCGACATTGCCGACCCCCGACCCGCGCCTCATCGAGGCCCAGGCGGACCTCGACGCGTTCTGCGCCCGGTTGCAGGAAGCGGACTATGTGACGGTCGATACCGAGTTCATGCGCGATGCGACCTATTGGCCGAAGCTCTGCCTGGTCCAGCTTGCGGATGCGGAGACGGCGCGGGCGGTCGATGCGCTGGCGCCCGGCCTCGACCTGGCGCCCGTCTGGCGGCTGCTGGCCTCGCCCGTGCCCAAGGTCATGCACGCTGCCCGCCAGGACATTGAAATCTTCTTCCACATGGGCGGCGTCATCCCGGAGCCGCTGCTCGACACGCAGGTGGGCGCCATGGTCTGCGGCTTCGGCGACCAGGCGGCCTACGACACGCTGGTGAAGCATTTCTCCGGCCGGCGGCTCGACAAGCGCGCCCGCTTCGCCGACTGGGCGCGCCGGCCCCTGCCGGACCGCCAGATCGACTATGCGCTCGCCGACGTGACCTGGCTGCGCGCGGTCTATGAGGGCCTCATGGCGGAACTCCGCCGCAACGACCGCGCCGACTGGGTGGTGGAGGAGGAGGCCGTACTGCTGGATCCGGAGACCTACCAGCTCGATCCCGACCGGGCGTGGAAGCGGCTGAAGACCCGGAGCACGGACCCGGCATACCTTGCGGTGGTGCAGGCCGTTGCGGCATGGCGCGAGCGCGAGGCGCAGCGGCTCGACCTGCCGCGCAACCGCGTCCTGCGCGACGACGCCCTGCTCGATGTCGCGGCGCAGGCGCCTGCGGATGCCGAAGCGCTTGCCCATTGCCGGGGCGTCGCGCGGGGCATGGCGACCGGACGGCTGGGACCGGGCCTGCTGGCGGCCGTGGCCGAGGGCAAGGCCGTGGCGCCCGAAGACCGTCCCAGGCCCGCGCCGCAGAGGGAGCGCCCGAAGGGGGTCGGTCCGGCCATGGAGCTGTTACGGGTGCTGCTGAAGGCGCGGGTGGAGCATGAGGGCGTGGCGCAGAAGCTCGTCGCCAGCAGCGAGGAGCTGGAAGACCTGGCGGGCGGCGCGGAGGACGGGCCGCTGATGCGGGGCTGGCGCAGGGAACTGTTCGGCGCGGACGCCCAGCGCCTGCTGCGGGGCGAACTGGCGCTCACGGTGAAGCGCGGCCGGGTCGTGGTGTCAGAGCTCCCGTAAATCCGGGGTGAGATCGACGGCCGCGGCAAGCGCGTCCAGTCGGCGCGCCACTTCCGGGCTGATGAAGTCCCGCTGCACGAACAGCGTCAGAGTCCCGGCTTCGCGGGTCAGCCGCGCCCCTTCGACGCCGGGGGCGAGCGTCATGGCGAGCCGGAGCGCCAGGCCGATCGCGAGCGCCCGGTCGCGGGCCTTCTCCTCGGTGAGGGCCCGCGCCGGTGTCGTCCAGTCCTGATCGATGCGGCCGTCATAGCGCGCTGCCAGCACGAGGGCGAGGAAAGCGCGCTCGGCGTGTTCGATGGCGACCGCGGGCAGGCGGAACGCCCGCATGAAGGCATGCTCGGCCCGGTAGGACGGATGCTCCATGCCGGCGATATCGACCAGGCGGCAGGCTGCCTTTGCGATCCGCTCCTCGGCAGGCGGCAGGTCGAGGCCGAGCGCCTGGACCCAGGCCATGAGGGAACCGGGGGTCATGCGCTGCCGGGCGCCGCTGCGGCCGATGCGCGTGCAGACGGCGAGCAGGGGGTCGCGCTTGCCGGGCTTCTTTCGCCGGCGGTGCAGCATCAGGCCTTCGCGCAGTCCGGCGCTGGAGAAGACCACCCGTTCGGGAGCGATCCGGTGGATCAGCTGCAGCATGATCTCGGCCGCGGCCGGGAGGTGCGGGCGGCGCCGGCTCGACACCGCCGTGAGATCGGCGAGGCTGCCGGCGCTCATCCGGGTCAAGATGCCGCAAAAGGTTCGCGCCTCCCCGGCCGGCACCGCATATTGGTGGATGATGTCCAGCGGGTGGCCGCTGTGGCCCAGGTGCAGCCGCGCCCAGGCCCGCCAGGACCCGCCGATGCAGTACAGGCTTCCCGGCGGGTCGGACGGCTGCAGCCACCCGGCGCCGTCCAGGCTTGCGGCGACATGCCGGGCGAGGTCCTCGCGGCTTCCGGTGTCGGCAAGACGCAGCACGCCCAGCGGAAAGCTGTCGACATCGGCGGTGCGCCCGTTCCCGACGCGCACCAGCTCGAGGCTGCCGCCGCCGAGGTCGGCGACGACGCCGGCCGCATCGGGGATCGCCTCCAGGACGCCGCGCGCGCCTGCGAGCGCCTCTTCCGCGCCGCTCAACACATCGACCTTCAGGCCGCTCGACCGCTCCAGATACTGGGCGAAGGCGCCGCCGTCGCTGGCGTCCCGGATAGCGGCGGTCGCGTAGGCCTCGAACCGGTCCACCTCCAGCAGGGCGGCAATGTTGATGAACCGCTGGAACGCCTGCTCCGCGAGCCTGCAGCCGTCCGGGTTCAGCTTGCCGGTGCGGTTGAGGTCGGCGCCCAGCTGGCAGGTGGTCTTGTCGTTGAAGAGCGGGCGGAAGCTGTCCGCCGGGTTGCCGTAGACGACCAGCCGCACCGAGTTGGAGCCGATATCGACAATGCCGACCCGTCTGGCGGCCCGCGTCTTCTGCAACATGCGGCGCGCCCGTTGGCCTAAGCGGGAGCGGGCAGGGGTTGGGGCTTCTTCGCCGAACGCTCCAGGGCGCTGCCGCGCCCGGAGAGGCTCGGGTTCGTCATGAAATACCGGTGCGCGGAGAACGGGTTTGCGCCCGCCTCGGCGCGGGTGTAGCTGCCGTCCGGACCGAGAAGCCAGCTCTGCGCCGTATCGTTGAGATTGGCGACCATGATCTGGTCCAGAATCTGGCGGTGGACGGTCTGGTTCTCGATCGGCACGAACGCCTCGACCCGGCGGTGGAGGTTGCGCGGCATCCAGTCGGCCGAGCTGATGAAAATCCTGGCGCGCGGCGACGGCAGGCCGTGGCCGGCCCCGAAGCAGGCGATGCGCGCATGTTCGAGGAAGCGTCCGACGATGCTCTTGACCCGGATGTTCTCCGACAGGCCGGGAACGCCCGGCCGCAGGCAGCAGATGCCGCGCACGATGAGATCGATCTCGACGCCGGCGGCCGATGCGCGGTAGAGCGCGTCCACGACTTCGGCATCGACGAGCGCGTTCATCTTGGCCCAGATCTGCGCGGGCCGGCCGGCCTCGGCATGGCCGATTTCCTCTTCGATGAGTTCCAGCAGCCTGGGCGCGAGCGTCAGCGGCGAGACCGCGATCCTGTCGAACCGTTCCGGTTCCGCATAGCCGGTCGTGTAGTTGAACAGCCGCGTGGCGTCGTTGCAGAGGTGGCGGTCGGTGGTGAAGAAGGAGAGGTCCGTGTAGATGCGCGCATTGACCGGGTGGTAGTTGCCCGTGCCGTAATGGGCGTAGCTCCGCAGCCCGTCGGCCTCCCGGCGGACGACCAGCGAGAGCTTGCAGTGGGTCTTGAGGTCGATGAAGCCGTAGACCACGAGCGCGCCGGCGCGTTCCAGGTTGCGGGCCCAGCGGATATTGGCCTCCTCGTCGAACCGGGCCTTGAGTTCGACCAGCGCCGTCACCGACTTGCCCGCCTCCGCCGCCTCGATGAGCGCGGCGACGATGGGGGAATCCTCCGAGGTGCGGTAGAGCGTCTGCTTGATCGCCACCACATCGGGGTCGCGCGCCGCCTGGCGCAGGAACCGCACCACGACGTCGAAGCTCTCATAGGGGTGGTGGACGACGATGTCCTTGGCGCGGATGGCGGCGAAGCAGTCGCCGCCGAAATCGCGGATGCGCTCCGGAAAGCGCGCTTCGAAGGGCTTGAACAGCAGGTCGGGCCGGCGCCCGTCGATCAACTGGTCCATGTCGCCGAGGCCGACCGGCCCTTCGAGGGTGAACACGTCGCCGATCTCGGCGCCGAGCCGCCTCGTCAGCGCGACCGCAAGCGCCTGGGGCATCCTGGAATCGATCGAAAGCTGCACGACATTGCCGCGCCGCCGCCGCCGCAACGCGGATTCGAAGAGCCGGACCAGGTCCTCGGCTTCCTCCTCGATCTCCATCTCGCTGTCGCGAATGACGCGGTAGGACCCCGCGCCGCGCAGCTCGAACCTCGGGAAGAGATGGCCGAGGAAGAGCGCTACCAGGTCCTCGATGGCCAGGAGGCGGCGGGCCGGGCCGGGCAGGGCGACGAACCGGTCCAGCATGCCGGGTATCGGCACCAGGGCCTCGAAATCGCGCCCGTCCCTGGGGTTGTGCAGGTCCGCCGCGAGGCCGAAGCCGGAATTCGGAATGAACGGGAAGGGGTGCGCCGGATCGACCGTGAGCGGCGTCAGAACCGGGAATATGTCGCTCATGAAATAGGCTTCGAGCCACGCCCGGTCTTCCTTCGACAGCCGGCGGACGTTCACCAGGTCGATGCCGGCCCGGCGGAGTTCCGGCAGGAGGCGCCGCCAGCATGCCTGCTGGCCGTCAACGAGGCGCCGCGCGCGCCTGTCGATGGCCTCCAGCTGTTGCGCGGGGGTCAGGCCGTCGTCGCTCGGCGTCAGCACGCCGGCGGCCTCCTGGCCCTTCAGCCCGGCGACGCGCACCATGTAGAACTCGTCGAGGTTCTGGGCCGAGATCGACAGGAAGCGCAAACGCTCCAGGAGCGGGTGGGCCGGGTTCGAGGCCTCTTCGAGCACCCGTGCGTTGAACGCCAGCCAGGACACTTCGCGGTTGATGAACCGCGCCGGCGAATCCAGGCCGGACCAGTCGAATGCGCCTCCGTCTATCGGCATGGCGGCATGCGGCTCCTTTCGACCCCGCGCGGCCGGCGCAACGCCGCCCGCCCCGGGCCTCGACGGCGTTATACACCAACTCCCGCGCCGTTTCGCCCCGCAAGACCCCGCTTCCTCCGGATCGAAGGACGGGACGCGACGCAGGCCGTGACATCGGGGAGAAATCCGGGCTAGCCTGTCGCCATCGATCCGATTGGAATCTCACGATGGCGGGTGTTTCCCGGGCCAACGGCCACCGCTTCAAGGGCCTGCAGACGACCGAGAGCGGCGTGCCGGCGAAGCTGCGACCGGACCCGGACAAATGGGCCTTCGATCTGGACGAGGCGCTGGGAGCGGTGTTCGGCTACCACGCCGACATTCCCGAGGACGCCTTCACCGCCTCGACGCTCGGGCAGGAGCGCGAGGGCAATGCCATCCTGATCGACGACAGGGGCCATCTGCTCACGATCGGCTATCTGGCGACCGAGGCCGACGAGGTGACATTGAGCGATGTGGAGGACACGCAGTTCTCCGCCCGCGTCGTCGGCTACGACCAGGTGACCGGCCTCGGCCTGCTCCGCGCCGACAGCCCTCTGGACCGCCGCCCGATGACGCTCGGCAGCGTGGACGACCTGCGCGTCGGCGACGAGGCCGTCGCGGCGGCGGGCGGCGGCCTCGACTTCGCCATGGTGGTCTCGGTGGTCTCCAAGCGGGAATTCGCCGGCTATTGGGAATATCTGCTGGACGAGGCGGTGTTCACCTCGCCGCCGCATCCCCGCTGGAGCGGCGCGGCGCTGATTTCCCGCCGGGGCGTGCTGGTGGCCGTCGGCTCGCTCTATGTGCAGGACAGCCTGCCGGGAGAGCAGACCCGGCCCGGCAACATGTTCGTGCCCGTCGAATTGCTGCATCCGATCTTCGAGGACATGACGGCGACGGGCCGCGCCGCGCGCCCGCCGCGCCCCTGGCTCGGCATGTTCGGCGCCGAGGTGGAGGACCGGGTGGTGATCGCCGGCCTGACCGACGACGGGCCGGCGGACGATGCCGGGCTCAAGGTCGGCGACCTGGTGCTGGGCGTCGCCGGCGAGCCGGTGGGCGGGCTGTCGGACTTCTACCGCGCGGTGTGGGCGCTGGGGCCGGCCGGCGTGGAAGTGCCGCTGGATGTCTATCGCGACGGGGAGCTGGTGCATGTCGCGGTGCATTCCGCCGACCGCCGGGCGTTCCTGAAGACGCCGAACCGACACTGAACGGGTATCGGGAATGAACGAATCGGAACGCCTGTACCTGCTCGAACGTCTGGAACGGCTGGGCGCGGAGGACGATGCCGAGGCGCTGCAGGCGGCGCGGGAACTCGCGGCGCGGGTCTCCGACGGCGGTCTCGACTGGGACGAGCTCATCGCCCCGGAGGACCCGCCGGACGAGGATTTCGCCGCGGACGATTACGACGCCGAAGAAGCCGACGAAGCCGACGAGGAGGGTGCGAAAGACGGCCCGCCGCTCGAAGGCGACGGCTCCGACGAAATGCAGCTGCTGCAGCGGCTGCTGGAGCGCAAGGGCACCTCCCGCGCCCTCAGGGAAGAACTCCAGGAAATCCGCCGGGACGCCGCCGAAGACGGGCTCTCCGACATGGACCGGCGCTACCTCCAGGCGCTCGCCAGGAGGCTATCCGTCAGGTGACGCCGGCCGGGGCGCCGCCGGCGCGATACCGGCCGCGGCGGGGCCCAGGCGCTGCACCAGCGCGTCGATGCGGCTCCGCACCGCGCCGAGCCAGGGCGCGTCGGGCGCCGCGGTCGCCTCCAGGCCGCGCCAGAGCGCGAGCGCGCCGGCCTCGTCGCCGGATTGCTGCCGCTCCAGCGCCAGGTAGTGCCATGCCTTCGGGTGTCCGGCCTCCTGCCTGAGCGCCGCCCGGAAAGCGGCGAGCGCCTCCGGCGTGACGAGGTTTCCCGACGCCGTGACCTGCGCTTCGCCGTAGTCCGCCAGAAGGCCCGCCGGGGCGGCGTGCGGCCCGCCTTCCGCCTGTACCGCCCGGGCGAGCGCGTCCGCGGTTTCCTCCACCCGCCCGAGGCCGCGCCAGGCCCCGGCAAGCACCCGCCAGCCCCGCGCGTCATCCGGCGAGGTTTCGAGATGCGCCTCGAGACGGGTGGCGAGGCGGAGCAGTTCCGCATGCTGGGCGGCTTCCGCGCCCCGTTCGCCGAGGGGCATGTCGGGGAGGTCCGGCCGGCCGATCCAGAGATAGAGCGCAAAGGCGAGCGCGGCGGGCGCCGCGGCAAGCAGCGCCGCCGGCAGCGCGCCCATGCCCGTCCTTGCAAGCGGCCGCAGCACAAGCACGGCCGCCCCCGCCGCCAGTGCGCCGGCCGCGGCCCAGAGCCAGAGTTCGCCGCTCACTCCCGCCGCCGGAAGTAACGCACGGCCAGCAGCAGCGCGAGGGCGGCGAAGCCGGCCGGCGCGAACCAGAGCGCCCAGGTCGCCGGCTTCAGCGGCGGATCGAGCAGCACATAGTCGCCGTAGCGGTGCGTGAGGTAGGCGATCGCCTCCTCGTCGCTGTCCCCGGCCAGCAGCCTCGCGCGGAGCGACCGGCGCAGGTCCTTCGCGAGGTCGGCGGCGGAATCGTCGATCGACTGGTTCTGGCAGACGACGCAGCGCAGCTCCCTGGCGAGGGCGCGGGCGCGCGCCTCCAGGGCCGGGTCCGCGAGCATCTCGCTGGCGTCGAGGGCCGCCATGGCGGGAGCGGAGAGCAGCCCCAGCAGCAGCGCCAGCATCGCTGCGGGCCGCCTCATCGCCCGAGCGCCGGCAGCAGGTCGCGGCGCACCGCGTCGGGCGTCAGGGGTCCGGTATGCTTGAAGACCACGGTGCTTTCGCCATCGAGCACGAAGGTTTCCGGCACGCCGGTCACGCCCCACTCGAGTCCTGCCCGGCCGTCCTCGTCCAGGCCGACCTTGCGGTAGGGATTGCCGAGTTCGGCCAGGAATGCGTGCGCGGCCTCGGGCCTGTCCTTGTAGGCGATGCCGTAGATGGCGACGCCGTCGGCCGCCAGACGGGTCAGCAGGGGGTGCTCCGCACGGCAGGGCACGCACCAGGAGGCGAAGATATTGACCAGCGCCGGGCCTTCGAGGTCCGCGGTCGCGAGGCCCTCCGCCGCGAAGGCCGGCGCGGGCCGCCCGACCAGCGGGGAGGGAATCCGCGCCGGGTCGCCGCCGAGCCCGGCATAGAGCCAGGCGGCAAGTGCGGCGAATATCGCCACCGGCAGGAGGAACAGCAGGCGGCGCATCAGGCCATCGCCGGCTGCCGCCGGCGCCTGGACGCCGCGAGCCTCAGGCGGCGGTCGGTGAGCGAAATCAGCGCGCCGCAAGCCATGACGATGGCGCCGATCCAGATCCACGGCACCAGCGGGTTGTGGTAGAGGCGCACCGTGCGCCCCGCCTCCGGGTCGGCCTCGCCGATCACCGCGTAGAGGTCGGCCAGGAACGTCGTGCGGATCGCCGCTTCCGTCGTGTGCTGGCGCTCGACCGGATAGAAGCGCCGTTCGGGCGACAGCGCCGCCACCGCTGCGCCGTCCCGGAGAACCGCGAGCGTCGCGCGCTCGGCGCGGTAGTTCGGCCCCGCGACGCGGGCGACGCCGTCGAACCGGATCGTGTAGCCGGCGATCCGGGCGCTGTCGCCGGGCTTCATCGCCAGGATGAGTTCGGACTGGAAGCATTGCGAGGCGGTGATGCCGGCGACGACGACGGCAACGCCCAGATGCGCGAGGCCGGCGCCCCAGGCGGCGCGCGGCATGGAGCGGGCGCGCCGCCAGGCCTCCGCGGCGGGCGCGCGGCCGAGGCGCAGGCGCTCCGCCCACTCGACCAGTGCGCCGAGCCCGATCCAGGCGGCGGCGGCGAGCCCGA
>JAJDYL010000146.1 GCA_022825195.1 Alphaproteobacteria bacterium | reverse complement strand
GTCGCGGTTGGCGTCGCCGTCCATCAGGATGCCGCCCAGCGTCTCGACCTCGCGGGTGTGGTAGCCGCGCCCGACGCCGAAGATCACCCGGCCCCCGGTCAGGATGTCGGCGGTGGCGAAGTCCTCCGCGAGGCGGAGCGGATGCCACATGGTGGTGACGTTGAAGCCGCAGCCGAAGCGCAGCCGCTTCGTCCTGGCGGCCAGATGCACGAAGAACAGCGGCAGGTTCGGGATGCACTCATAGCCTTCGTGCTGGAAATGGTGCTCGGCCAGCCAGAAGGCGTCGTAGCCGAGCTCGTCCATGGCGACGGCCATCGCCTCGGTCTTGGCGAACACGGTGGCCAGTTCGTCATTGCTGTAGCGCCGGTCGTTCGCCGGCGTGGCGTCCTGGCCCATGTCGTCCAGGTCGATATGCCCGGCAAACAGGCTTCCGAAGCGCTCGATCACAGTCTCGTTCCTCCGTCGCATCCTGCGGACTGGGTACCCGGCGGGGAGCATACAGATGCAAGGCCCGCCGTAGAAGAAGGACCGGGCCGTCTCGTCGAATTCAAGCCGGTTCGTAGCGCCGGACGGCAATCCTGTCCGCACAGGCGCGCATTCTTGCGGCGTCATGCCAAGCCTGCATACGGAGCAGCATGTCCATGCTGAGGTCGAAAGCTTTTTCGATACGCAGCGCCATTTCCGGCGACAACGCGGCCTTGCCGTTCAGGAGAGCCGAGAGCGTTGCCCGGCGAACGCCCAGAATCTCCGCTGTCCTCGTCACGGTCAGGCCCAGTTCGTCCATCACTTCAGAACGAATGAATGAGCCCGGATGGGAGGGGGTCATCTTTATCTTGATGGCGTCCGCGGTCATCAATGATAGTCCTCCAGATTCAGCCGGTCGATGGCGCCATTCGATTCCGCGAATGTAATCCGCCAATTGCCCGATGCCGACACGCTCCAATCGTCCCGCCGTTCGCCGGAGAGCCGGTGAACGCGCCATCCGGGCGGCGCATGGGCGATGAATTCATCCATATTCTCCGCCAGAACCAACGCGGTCAGGATGTTGCGCAGGCGACCGGCCAGGTCCTGTCGCAGGAACCGGGGACTGTCGTCTTCGAGCAGCCGGCGCAAGCCCCGGTGGCGAACGGACCGAACGATCATGACCCTGCACGGTATCACCGTTCGATGCGGGCCGCAGCCCGTACCGCAAAAATGCAAGGCGATGCCTTTGCCAGCAATCCGCTCCGTCTCTTACTCCATCACGATGAGCGGCGCTGCGGGGCCTGTCGCGCGTCGGGCTTCCACTTCCCGCCAGAGGCGGGCGGCGATCTCCCGGAAGGCGCGGCCGGAAGGGGAGGCGTCGTCGGCGGCCGCGGGGAGGCCGGCGTCGCAGCGCACGCGGAGGTCCAGCTCGAGCGGCGCCTCGCCGAGGAAGGGCGCGCCGAGTTTCTCCGCCTCCGCCCGCGCGCCGCCCGACCCGAAGATATGCGTGCCCTCGCCGCAATGCGGGCAGACGAATACCGACATGTTCTCGACCACGCCCAGCACCGGCACCTCGACCTTGCGGAACATGGAGATGCCGCGCCTTGCATCCAGCAGCGCGATGTCCTGCGGCGTCGAGACGATGACCGCGCCGGTGAGCGGCACGCGCTGGGAGAGCGTCAGCTGCGCGTCGCCCGTGCCCGGCGGCATGTCTATCAGCAGGATGTCGAGCTCGCCCCAGGCGACGTCGCCGATGAGTTGCTGGACCGCGCTCATCACCATCGGCCCACGCCAGATCATCGCTGTCTCTTCCGAGATCAGGAAGCCGATCGACATGCAGGCCACGCCCCATTTGCTCATCGGCAGAAGCGTTTTCTCGCCGTCGAGCGCAGGCTTGCCGGCAATGCCCATCATGCGCGGGAGCGAGGGGCCGAAAATGTCGCTGTCCATGAGGCCGACGGCGAGGCCCTGCCGGGCCAGCGCGACGGCGAGATTGACGGCCACGGTCGACTTGCCGACCCCGCCCTTGCCGGAGGCCACGGCCACGATGCTCTTCACGCCCGGCAGCTCGATGCGCCCCGAGGTTCGCCCGGATGCATTGCCGGCCGGCGGACGTTCCGGGGCCGGCGCCGCCGCGCGCTCGGCCGTCAGCACCACGGTGGCGCTGGTTACGCCGGGCAGGGCGGCAAGCGCGGCCTCGACGGCGCGGCGCTCGGACCCGGCGTCCTCGGCCTGGCCGGGGTCCACCTCCAGCGACACCTGGACCGCGCCGCCCTTGGTTGCGACGCCGCCCACGCGGGCGATGCGCGCCACGCGCTGGGCGGCGGTGCGGATATCCGTTTCGGTCGGTCCGGTCATGGGCGCGCCAGCACCTCCGCGCGGGTCTCGGAATGCGCGGCCCCATTCCAACGCCGGACGCCCTGTTCTATAAGGCGCCATGCGGGAAATCGGCGGACGCGCGCTGAACGGCAACGAGAGGTAGGCCCATGCCCTGGCAGAATCAAGGCGGAGGCGGCGGCGGCCCGTGGGGCGGCGGCGGCGGCGGCGGTCCCTGGGGAGGGGGCGGCGGAGGCGGCGGCCCCTGGGGCGGCG
>JAJDYL010000178.1 GCA_022825195.1 Alphaproteobacteria bacterium | reverse complement strand
GACGCCAGTAGAATCAATGCCATGCAACCCGTCCACAAAAATAAACCGGACAGCAGTGGACTTGTTCCGGGCATCTCCCTCAACCGTTTCCCTCCGGCCAAGCGGCCGCATGGATGCCCGGAACAAGTCCGGGCATGACGGGAAAGGGCATGACGGGAAGAGGGTCGGGACGCCGGGCGCCGATCCGTGTCCCGATCCGGCGGGACCCTACGGAACCCCGTTGAATCCGGGCCATGCGCCCTGTCCGCAAAATTCAAACCGGACAGCAGTGGATCAAGTCCGGGCATGACGATATGGGGTATGGCGGAAAGGGGGGCGGGGCGTCGGGCGTCGATCCGGGTCCCGATTCCACCGAACCTTTCGGAACCCGGTTGAATCCAGGCCTTGCGCTCGGCCCGCCGGAGCTGAAGCTGCCGCAAAATACCGGCGGTCGTTGATCGGAATCCATGGCGGAGCTATCCCCACCGTCGCCCCGGCTCGGGGGCCGGGGCGACGATATGGGCTGCAATTTTCCCATGAGTCTGAAGTCGATGCCGCTGGTATAAGGCGCATTTGGCGGGAGAGGGGCGATGCGGCAGGCCGGGAGCGCCTATTTCGATGCCGCGGTCGAGACGATGTCGGCGGACGGCATCGCCGCCATGCAGCAGGCGAAGCTCGGCCGGCAGCTCGACTATCTGAAGGCGAACTCCCCCTTTCATGCCGCGAAGCTCGCCGAGGCGGGGGCGGAACCGGGCGATATCCGCACGCTCGCCGATCTGGCCGGGCTGCCCTTCACCGAAAAGAGCGAACTCAGGGAAAGCCAGAGGCGCCGCCCGCCGCTCGGCAGCCACGCGGCGGCCCCGATGCAGGACGTCGTGCGCGTGCATGCGTCCTCGGGCACGACCGGAACGCCGTCCTTCATCGGCCTGACCGCCCATGACGCAGGGCGCTGGGCCGAATGCATCGCGCGCAGCTACTGGGCGCAGGGGCTTCGGCCGGAGAGCGTGTTCGCGATGGGGCTCAGCATCGGTTTCTTCGTCGGCGGCCTGCCGGTGGCCGCGGCGGTGGAGGCCGTCGGCGCAACCCTGCTTCCCATCGGCACGGGCGCGTCCGACCGGCTCATCGCGTCCATCCGGTCGATGAAGGCGGACGTACTCGCGACGACGCCCTCCTACGCCCTTTACCTCGCCGAACTGGCGCGGGAGGAGATGGGCGTCGATCCGGCCGCACTCGGCATAAGGCGCGTCATGGTCGGCGCCGAGCCCGGCGGCGGCGTCCCCGCGATACGGGCGCAAATCGAGGAAAGCTGGGGCGCGCGCTGCACGGAAGCGGTCGGCATTGCGGACCTCATCACCATCCACAGCGCCGAGTGCGAGGCGCAGGACGGGTGCCATTTCATGGTGCCGGACTATCTCGTCATGGAGATCGTCGATCCGGAGACGGGCGCCGTCATCCCGCCGGACCGGCCCGAAATCGAGGGCGAACTGGTCTTCACCCATATCGACCGCGAGTGCAATCCGATGCTGCGCTTCCGCACCCGCGACCGCGTCACCGTGAAGACCGGGCCCTGCGCGTGCGGGCGCACCGGGCCGCGGCTGCGCTGCATCGGGCGCACGGATGACATGCTGATCCTGCGCGGCGTCAATGTCTGGCCGTCGGCGGTCAGGGACGTGGTTGCCGGGTTCCGGCCGGAGACGACCGGCGAAATGCTGATCCGGGTGGACGGCGAGGGGCCGAAGGTCGTCCCGCCGCTCCGGGTCCGGGTGGAGGCGGGCAGCGCGGCGGGCGACGGCCTGGCGGCGCGGATCGAACAGGCGCTCAGGGCGAAGCTCATCGTCCGGGCCAGGGTCGAACTGGTTCCGCGCGGTGTGCTGCCGCGCACCGAGATGAAGGCGAAGCTCGTGGAGCGCAACATTTCCTGAGGTGCGGCGATGCGATTCGAGAAGGTCCATATCCCTTACGGCGGCTACTGGAGCACGCCCTTCTGCCGCTGGCAGGGCAGCCTGAGCGGCGAGCATCCGATACGGCTTGCCGCCTCCTGCGCCTCCGCTGCCCTGGAGGCGGCGGGATGCGAACCGGAGAGCCTGGACGGCATCCATTTCGGCATGACGGTGCCGCAGCACAAGAGCTTCTGGGGCGCGCCCTGGATCGGCGCGCTGATCGGTGCGGAGCGGGTGACGGGGCCGACCCTGTCGCAGGCCTGCGCCACCTCGGCCCGCGTCATCGCCTCGGGGGCCGCCGCCGTGGAGCTCGGCGGCGGCGAACGGGTGCTGGCGCTGGCCGCGGACCGGGTCAGCAACGGGCCCACGCTCTACTATCCCGATCCTTCGGGGCCCGGAGGCCGCGGCGTCACCGAGCACTGGGTATGGGACAATTTCAATGAGGACCCCCACGCCAATGTGGCCATGATCCGGACGGCCGAGAACATTGCCGCGCGCTTCGGATATTCGCGCCGGGCGCAGGACGACCTGGCGCTCCGCCGGCAGGAGCAATACGGCATGGCGCTCGCCGGTGATTGCGCCTTCCAGCGCCGCTACATGGTCGATGTCGCGGTCGGGGGGAAGCGGCGGGCGCAGACCGTCGCCCGCGACGAGGGCGTCCGCGAGCGCACGGCCGAAAGCGTGCGGGCGCTGGAGCCGGTGCTGGGGAACGGCACCGTCACCGCCGCGGCGCAGACCCATCCGGCGGACGGCAATGCCGGCCTGCTGCTGACGACGGCGGACCAGGCGGGCGAACTCGGCGCCGACGACGGCGTTTCGGTGCAGCTCCTCTCATACGGCGAGGGCCGCGCGGAGACAGCCTATATGGGCATGGCGCCGGTCGCGGCGGCCGAAGCGGCGCTCGCCGATGCCGGGCTCGGGATCGACGGGATCGACGCCGTCAAGACGCACAACCCCTTCGCCGTCAACGACCTCTATTTCGCCGAAGCGACGGGGTTCGAGGCCGAAAGGATGAACAATTACGGCTCCTCCCTCGTCTTCGGCCATCCGCAGGGGCCGACAGGCATGCGCCTCGTGCTGGAGCTGATCGAGGAACTGGCGCTCAGGGGCGGCGGTTACGGCCTCTTCACCGGCTGCGCGGCAGGCGACAGCGCAGCCGCCATCGTGCTGAAGGTGGACGGCGACTGACAGGCCCGGCGGGCGCGCAGGACCGGATTGTCGCAATATTCCGGGGCTGTTACGGTTCGGCCGGCAGAAACAGCTTTCGGGACAGGCGCGATGTCATTGGATTTGCTTATTCGCGGCGGCACGGTGGTCGATGGGTCCGGCATGCCCCGCTACCGGGCGGATGTCGGCGTCAAGGAGGGGCGGATCGCCGAGATCGGCCGCATAAGCAGCCCGGCCGGCGAAGTGATCGACGCCGAGGGCATGATCGTGGCGCCCGGCTTCATCGACGGCCACACCCACATGGACGCGCAGGTGGCCTGGGACCCGCTCGGAAGCTGCTCCTGCTGGCATGGCGTGACCACGGTGGTGATGGGCAATTGCGGCTTTGCGCTGGCGCCCTGCACGCCGGAGGCGCGGGAGTGGTACGCCGAGTGCCTGGAAGCGGTCGAGGACATTCCCAAGGACGCCATGGTCGCCGGCATCGACTGGCGCTGGGAGACCTTCCCGGAATATATGGACGCCGTCGATTCGTTCCCGAAGAGCATCAACTACGCCGCCTATATCGGCCATTCGGCGCTGCGCATGTATGCCATGGGCGACCGCGCGCTCGACCGGGAGGCGGATGAGGACGACCTGAAGCTCATGGCGCAACTGGTGCAGGAGGCGCTTCGCGTCGGCGCGATGGGCTTCTCCTCCTCGCGGGCCAACACCCATATCCGCCCGGACGGCGGGCCGGTCGCGAGCCGCATCGCGGCCTGGTCGGAGATCGCGCATCTGGTGAACGCGATGGCCGAGCTCAATGCCGGCATCTTCCAGGTCGGGCCGGACGTGTCCGGCGGCGAGGCGCAGAAGGCGTGCTACGAGGAGCTCGGCCGGATCGCCGTCTCCAGCCGCCGCCCGCTCATGCTGGGCGCGCTCTCGTCGAGCCAGGGCGACAACCCCAACCCCTACACCTACCAGTTCGAGTGGATGGACCGGGTCGCGGCCGCGGGCGGGCGCGTGTTCGGGCAGGCCACCACGCGGTCGATCAACGCGCTGTTCTCGATGAAGTCCTACCTGCCCTTCGATGCGCTGCCGGTCTGGAACGAGATCCGCAACCTGCCGGTCGAGGAGCAGAAGGCCCGTTTCCGCGACCCGGAGGTGCGCGCCGGGCTGGTCGCCGCCGAAGCCGGGATGAAGCCCAAGGGCACCGAGTTCCAGGGCGGCGGCGCGGCCACCACGGACCCGCGCAAGCCGGACTACGCCAACCTGTTCCCGATGTTCGACGTGAAGTGGGACGACCCGAGCGTCGCGGATCTGGCCGAGGGCTCCGGGCGGAACCCGGTCGAGGTCATGCTCGACCTGATGGCGGAAAACGAGGACCTGATGTTCGTCCAGCCGCTGGTCAACGAGAAGCCGCTGGAAGTGCGCGAGATGCTGAAGAACCCGCGCACGCTCGCGACCTTCTCGGACTCCGGCGCCCATGTCTGCCAGGAGATGGGCTCCTCGCTGCAGACGCACCTGCTGAGCTACTGGGTGCGCGAGAAGGAGGCCTTCACCCTGGAAGAGGCGGTGCGGATGCTCACCTTCGAGAACGCCGCCGCCTGGGACATGCGCGACCGCGGCCTGCTGCGCACCGGCATGGCCGCCGACATCGTCGTCTTCGACGAGGACGGCATAAACCCCTGCCTGCCGACGGTCGAGACCGACCTGCCCGGCGGGGCGCGCCGCCTGGTGCAGAAGGCCGACGGCATCGCGGCCACGGTGGTGGGCGGCGCGGTCACCCTGCGGGGCGGCGAGCCGACGGGAGCGCGCTCGGGAACGCTGATCCGGGGCGGGGCCGCCGGCGGCTGACGGGAGCAGGGAATAGGAATTATCAATCTGACAAGGACCGGTAATCGACAATGCGTTTGACGCAGGGTCGGCCGGCGGCCCAGATTTCAGGGATGATCGTCGCTTTCGATACCTTGGCTGCCGCCGAAGCCCTGCAGGACGCCGGCATCGAGCCGGAGAAGGCGAAGGCCATTGTCGCAACCGCCCGGGACGCCGCCGGCGCGGGCCGCGACTCGCTGGCTACGAAGGCGGACCTGGCCGCTCTCGAGACGCGCCTGACCTGGCGCATGATCGGTATCGTCGCGGTGCTTCTGGCGGCGCAGGGCGCGCTGATCGTCACCCTGCTCCAGCCGGCGGCGTAGGTTCGGCGGCCGGCGCACGGTCGAAGACGATGTCGGGCCAGTTGAAAGTCAGATTTTGATTTAGCCTGGATTCGGAAGCAGCGGGTTCGCCGTATGGCGGCAGCCCCGCCCTACCCCCTCTCCACCGTGCGCCGCTCGATATCCAGCAGCACCTCCAGGTCGATGTCCTCGTGCAGCTCGTCCTGGAGCGCGCGCCAGCCTTCGGGCGTGTGGGCCGTGGAGGCGAAGGAGGCCGCCATTTCGCGGTAGAGCGCCTTCGACCGCTCGTAGAAGGCGAGGAACTGCGTCTGCGGGTCGGCGATGATCTTCCAGCCCATGTCCGCCATTTCCTGCGCGCTCAGGCCGATATCGGCCATGCCGCCGGGGCTCGCGAGATACATGAGCGGCCCGCCGAGGCGCTCGGCGACGAAGCGCGCCTCCTCGGCATTGCGCGGCGAGAGCAGCAGCAGGTCGGCGCCGGCGGCGCGGTAGGCTTCGGCGCGCGCGAGCGCATCGTCCATGTTGGAGGCCCTGACCGCATTGGTGCGCGCGACGATCAGCAGGTCCTCGCCGCGCCGGGCCCGCACCGCTTCGGCGACCTTCGCCGCCATGATCTCCTTCTCCACCATATGCTCCAGCCCGACATGGTGGTGGGCGCGCTTCGGCAGCCACTGGTCCTCGATCTCGATGGCCTGGAAGCCGGCCGCCTCGCTCATGGCGATGGTGCGGCGCATGTGCATCGGGTCGCCGAAGCCGGCGGCGGCGTCGAAGATGAGCGGCAGGGACGTCACCGACCCGATCTCGATGGCCGTCTGGCACATCTCGGTCAGCGTGAGGGTGGCTTCCAGATACACCTTCATGTAGCCGGTCGCGCCGCCGCCGAGATAGAGCGCGCGGAAGCCGGCATTCTCCGCCAGCTTCGCCATCAGCGGGTTCAGCACCAGCGGCGCCACCACCGGCTCCGGTCCCGCAATCATTTCGCGCAGCTTCGCCATCGGCCGATTTCTCCTTCGAGGGGCAGTTGTGCGAGTCTGCCGGTCCCGCCGCCGCCGGACAAGCATGAGCAGCGCAGACATCGCCATCGTCGGACTGGGCCCCGTGGGCGCCACGCTCGCCAACCTGCTGGGCCGCCTCGGCCTCCGGGTCGATGTCTTCGAGCGCGACCGGACGGCCTACGCGCTGCCGCGCGCGGTGCATTTCGACGACGAGGCGATGCGCGTCTTCCAGGCCGCCGGCCTCGCCGGGGAAATCGCGGCGGGCACGCATGTCTCGCCCGGCACGCTGTTCGTGGACGGCGGCGGGCGCGTCATGCTCGACTGGTCGCGGCGGATGGAAGAGGGGCCGCAGGGCTGGCACGAGAGCTACCGCTTCCACCAGCCGACCCTGGAGGGCGTGCTGCGCGCCGGGCTGGGGCGGTTCTCCGGCGTTCGGGTCCGGCTCGGCCATGAGGTCGCGGACCCCGAGGCGCTGGATGCGCGCTATGTCGTCGGCTGCGACGGGGCGCGGTCGGGCGTGCGGGCTGCCATAGGCGGCGGCAGCGCGGACCTGGGCTTCCACGAGCGCTGGCTGGTGATTGACCTGGTTCTGAAACGCCCGCGCCCCGACCTCGGCGACTACACCCGCCAGTTCTGCGACCCGGTGAGGCCCGCGACCTATGTGCGCACCACCGGCAACCGCCGGCGCTGGGAAATCCGGGTCGAGGAAGGCGAGGGCGACGATCCCGGAACGGTCTGGCGGCTGCTGGCCCGCTGGATCGGCCCCGAGGACGCGGAGATCGAGCGCGCCGTCATCTACACCTTCCACGCCACGGTCGCGCGCCGCTGGCGGCGGGGCCGGCTGTTCATCGCCGGCGACGCCGCGCACCAGACGCCGCCCTTCATGGGGCAGGGCATGTGCGCCGGCATCCGCGACGCGGCCAACCTCGCCTGGAAGCTGGCGGCCGTCCTGCGACAGGGCGCGCCGGAGGCCCTGCTGGACAGCTATGCCAGCGAGCGCATGCCCCATGTGCGCGACTATGTGGAGCTTGCGGTGCGGATGGGCCGGCTGCTGAATGCGACCGGGACGGCGGACATGGTGAGCGCGGCGGCCGCGCGGGGGGAGAGCACCGACCGGATGGAATCGATCCGCCCGCGCCTCGGGCCGGGGCTGCACCGGGGCGGGAGCGCGCTCGCCGGCCGGCCGGGGCCGCAGCCGCGGCTCGCCGACGGACGCCGCCTCGACGATGCGGCGGGGCCGGGCCCGGTGCTGCTGCTGCGCGAGCCGGCGGCGGTGGAGAGTTGCGGCGTGCCGGCGGTCGCGGCCGGGGCGGAGTGGCTGGACGCGCACGGCCTCGCGGCGGCGCTGCTCAGGCCCGACCGCTATGTGTTCGGCGTGGCGGAGACACTCGACGAAGCCGCTTCGCTCTGCGAAACCTATGCGGCGGAGACCGGAGGGGCGAACCCATGAAAATCACGGGCGTCAGCGCGGACTGGCTGCATGTGCCGATTCCGGAGGAGCGGCAGCACCGCAGCGATTTCGGCGTGACGCGCGCCTTCGACTCGACCCTGGTGCGCGTGGAGACCGACGCCGGCATCACCGGCTTCGGCGAGGCGAAGGCGGCGGTGGGCTCGGCCGGCAACAATCTGGCGCTCGCGGCCTGCGTCGAGCGGGAACTCGGGCCGCTCCTCATCGGCGAGGACCCGCGCGACATCTCCCGCCTCTGGGACGTGATGTACAATGGCAGCCGCGCGCACTATGCGATCGCGCGCGGCCATGTCTTCCCGGTGCTCGGCCGGCGCGGGCTCACCGTCTCGGCGATTTCCGGCATTGACATGGCGCTCTGGGACATTCTCGGCAAGGAGCTGGGCCGGCCGGTCTGGCAGCTGATCGGCGGGCGCCGCCATGCCGCCATGCCGGCCTATGCCTCGGGCGGCTGGGCGCCGACCGCGGGCATCGTCGCCGAGTTGCAGGGTTTCCTCGACCGGGGCGGCTTCAGGGCCGTCAAGATGCGCGTCGGCTCCGGCGACGGCACGCTCGCCCACTCCATCGAGCGGGTGAAGGCGGCCCGCGAGGGGCTCGGGCCCGATATCGACATTCTCTGCGACGCCCACGGCACCTTCGCCGTGGCGGAGGCCAAGCGCTTCTGCCGCGCGGTGGCCGACTGCCATATCGGCTGGCTGGAGGAGCCGGTGACCGCCGACGACAAGGCGGGCCAGGCGGAAGTCCGGGCCTCGACCGACATTCCCATCGCCAGCGGCGAGAGCGAGTTCACCCGCTTCGCCTTCCGCGACCTGGCGCTGCTGCGCGCGGCGGACATCTTCCAGCCGGACCTCTCCATCGCCGGCGGCATCACCGAGGGCATCCGCATCGAGGCGCTGGCGGCGGCGCACCAGATCCGCTTCGCCCCGCATCTCTGGGGCGGCGCCTGCACCTTCGCCGCCGGCCTGCACGTGCTGGCGGCGGCCACCAGCGGCTTCATCGTCGAATATTCGCTCGGCGCCAACCCGATGCTGCACGAGCTGGCGGAAGAGGACTTCACCGTCGTGGACGGGATGCTGGAGATTCCGGACCGGCCGGGCCTCGGCGTCACCATCGACGAGGCCTTCGCGGCCAGATACCGCGCGGAATGACGAGCGTCGCGGTCATCGGCGCGGGCGTTGCGGGCCTGACGGTCGCCAGCGTGCTGGCGGAGCGGGGCGCGGCGGTCTCGGTCGTGGACCGCAGCCCCGGCCTCGGGCCGGACCAGTGCTCCTGGTATGCCGGCGGCATGCTGGCGCCCTGGTGCGAGCGGGAGAACGCCGAGGCGGAAGTGGTGGCGCTCGGCATGGGCGCGGCGGACTTCTGGGCCGCGCGGGTGCCGGGCGTGGTCCGGCGCGGCAGCCTCGTGATCGCGCCGGCGCGCGACAGCGGCGAACTCCGCCGGTTCGCCCGGCGCACGGAGAACTACGACTGGCTCGACCGGGAGGGCATCGACGAGCTGGAGCCGGCGCTGGAAGGGCGCTTCCAGCGGGCGCTGTTGTTCCGCGAGGAGGCCCATCTGGACCCGCGCCGGGCGCTTTCGGCGCTGGTCGGGAGCCTGGAGGCGGCCGGGGTCGAGGTCCGCTACGGCACGGAGGCCGTTCCCGACGCCGAGTGGACCGTCGATTGCCGGGGGCTGGCCGCGATGGACCGCCTGCCGGAGCTGCGCGGCGTGAAGGGCGAGATGCTCTACATCCGCAGCCCGGAGGTGGCGCTTAGGCGGACGGTGCGTCTCATCCACCCGCGCATCCCGATCTACCTGGTGCCGCGCGGCGACGGGGTCTACATGCTGGGCGCGACTACCATCGAGAACGACGAGCGCCGGCGCATCACGGCGCGGTCCATGGTGGAGCTGCTGAGCGCCGTCTATGCGCTGCACCCGGCCTTCGGCGAGGCCGAGGTCGTCGAGATCGGCACCGACGCGCGTCCGGCCTTCCCCGACAACCTGCCCCGGCTTGTCCGCGACGGCCGGCGGCTCCATGTAAACGGCCTCTACCGCCACGGTTTCCTGCTGGCCCCGGCGATGGCGGTCCGGGCAGCGGACATCGTGTTCGGCGAAGGAACGGCGCCATGACGGTCAGCATCGAGCTCAACGGCGAGCCCGCGGCCACGGAGGCCGCGACGCTTGCCGACCTTCTCGACGAAAAGGGCTATAACGGGGCCGTGGTGGCGACGGCGCTCAACGGAACCTTCCTGCCGAAGGGCCTGCGGGCGGATACGCCGCTTTCCGACGGCGACGCGGTGGAGATCGTGGCGCCGATGCAGGGAGGCTGACCGGCCTTGGATTTCTACGGCTTCGAGCCTTCGTCGCGCCTGTTCCTGGGCACGGCGCAATATCCCTCCCCGGCGGTGCTGGGCGAGGCGATCCGCGCGTCCGGCGCGGAGGTCGTCACCGTGTCGCTCCGGCGCGAATCCGGTGCGGCGCGCGCGGGCCAGGGCTTCTGGGAACTGATCCGCTCGCTCGGCGTGCGCGTGCTGCCCAACACGGCCGGCTGCCACAGCGTCCGCGAGGCGGTGACGACGGCGGAGATGGCCCGCGAGGTGTTCGAGACCGACTGGATCAAGCTGGAGGTGATCGGCGAGGACGACACGCTCCAGCCGGACGTGTTCGGCCTGGTCGAGGCGGCGCGCATCCTCTCGGAGTCCGGCTTCCGGGTCTTCCCCTACACGACTGGGGACCTTGTGGTGGCGGAGCGGCTGCTCCAGGCCGGCTGCGAGGTGCTGATGCCCTGGGGCGCGCCCATCGGCAGCGGGCGCGGCCTCAACAATGTCTTCGCGCTGCGGGCCATGCGCGCGCACTTCCCCGATGTGCCGCTGGTGGTGGACGCCGGCATCGGCCTGCCGAGCCATGCAGCCGCCGCGATGGAGCTCGGCTACGACGCCGTGCTGCTGAACACGGCGGTGGCGAAGGCGGGCGACCCGGCCCGGATGGCCGCGGCCTTCGCGCAGGCGGTCGAAGCCGGCCGCGCGGCGCGGGAGGCCGACCCGATGGAGCCGCGCGACATGGCCCGGCCCTCCACGCCCGTCATCGGGCGGGCCGTGCTGGGCGATGCTTGACCCGTTCTACCCGATCTTCGACAGCGCGGCATGGCTGGAACGGCTGGTGCCGCACGGCATCCGCCTGGTGCAATTGCGCATCAAGGACCGCGCCGAGGCCGGACTGCGCGCCGAGATTCGTGCGGCGAAGGCGGTCTGCGCGGCGCACGGCTGCCGGCTCATCGTCAACGACTACTGGCGGCTCGCCATCGAGGAGGGCTGCGATTTCGTCCATCTCGGCCAGGAGGACCTGGACGGGGCCGATCTGGGCGCCGTCCGCGCCGCCGGCCTCGGCCTCGGCGTCAGCACCCATGACGATGCGGAACTCGACCGCGCGCTGGCGACCGGACCCGACTATGTCGCGCTCGGCCCGGTCTATCCGACGATCCTGAAGGCGATGCGCTTCGGCCCGCAGGGGCTGGCGCGGGTCGGCGAGTGGAAGCGGCGCGTCGGCGCGCTGCCGCTGGTCGCCATCGGCGGCCTGACGGTGGAGCGCGCGCCCGGCGTGCTGGAGGCCGGCGCCGACATCCTCTCCGCCGTCACCGACATCACGCTCAACCCCGACCCGGAAGCGCGGGTGAAGGAATGGCTGGCCGTCACGCGGGCCTGAGGCGGACCCCCGCCGCCTGTCATGAAATGTCACCGGGAGCCCGCACGGCGCTCCACCGTCGCCCCGGACCATTCTTTTGTCACCTTGGACCCCGATCCGGGGCCCAGTACGGCCGTTGCAGCGGGCGCAGCCGTCGGAGGCAGGCGGGGCGAGGCATGACGGACGGGAGGCGGGCCGGATAGGCCGGGGCGGCGGGCAGGCGTCATAGGCGGCGAAACAGCCGCAGACGGATAAGCGAATCCGGCGGCCCCGCCGCCCGGGCCTCCATGGCGGAAATGGCGTGGTAAGCTGTTCCGGAGAGGGGCCCGCTCCGCGCGCAGGGTCTCCCTGTCCGGATTGCAGGAGGGGTTGTGCCGGAACTGGAAACGAGATGCCGGGTCGCCGTCGACATCGGCGGGACCTTCACCGATTTCTGCGTCTTCGACGAAGCGGCCGGCGAATTGCGCACGCTGAAAATCCTCTCCACGCCGGAGGCGCCGGGCGAGGAAGTGATGCAGGGCATTGCCGAGCTCGACCGGCGCTATGGACAGCCCGCCGCCGGCATCGGCTTCTTCACGCACGGCACCACGGTGGGCGTGAACACCGTGATCCAGCGCCGCGGCGCGGCGCTCGCGCTGTTCACCACGCGGGAATTCGAGGATGTGCTGGAGGTCGCGCGGCTCAAGACGCCGGACCCCTACGACATATTCTCCCGCCGTCCTGCGCCCCTCGCGCCCCGCGAGCGGGTCTATGGCATCGCCGAGCGCGTGCTGAAGGACGGCTCCGTCGAAACGCCCGTCGATCCCGCCGATGTCCGCCGCGCGGTGGCGGCGGCGAAGGCGGCCGGCGCGGACACGATCGTCGTGGCGCTGCTGCACGCCTACGCGAACCCGGCGAACGAGCGCGCGGTCCGCGACGCGATCCTGGAGGCTGCGCCGGAGATGGCCGTGACGCTCTCCTCGGACGTCTGGCCGGTAATCCGGGAATATGAGCGCACCGTGACGGCCACCGTGGCCGGTTACGTGCAGCGCCGCGTGGCCGCCTATATCGGCTCGCTCCAGGCGGCGCTCTCGGCAGCCGGCGTCCCGGCCGAGCCGATGATTACCAAGTCGAACGGCGGGATCATGGCGGCGGAACTCGGCAAGACCGACCCCATCGCCATGCTGTTGTCGGGAACCGCATCCGGGGCCATCGGCGCGGCCGATGCGGCGGCCCGGATCGGCGCGCCGGACGTGCTGAGTTTCGATGTGGGCGGCACCTCGGCGGATGTGGCGGTCGTCCAGGGCGGCAAGCCGGCCTTCGGCACGGGCGAGCTGGTGGGCGAGTTCCCGATCTATGTCCCGACGGTGTCCGTGACCTCCATCGGCGCGGGCGGCGGCTCCATCGCCTGGGTGGACGATTTCGGCGTGCTCAAGGTCGGCCCCGAAAGCGCGGGCTCCGCGCCCGGCCCCGCCTGCTACGGCAAGGGCGGCGAACGCCCGACCGTCACCGACGCCTTCGTCACGATGGGGCTGCTCGGCGCGGACGAGCTCGGATACGGCGCCGTCAGGCTGGACCGGGCCGCAGCCGAGCGCGCGGTCGGCGCGATCGCGGCGCGCCTGTCGCTCGGGCTCTCCGAGGCGGCCGAGAGCATTGTCGATGTCGCGGTCTCCGGCATGTATCTGGAGGTGGCCAAGCTGATGTCCCGCAGGGGCGCCGATCCGCGCGCCTTCGCGCTGCTGGCCTTCGGCGGGGCCGGGCCGATGCTGGGCGTCCTGTTCGCGCGGGAACTCGGCATCGCGCGGGTGATCGTGCCGCCGACGCCCGGCGTCCTGTCGGCCTATGGCGGGCTGATCGCCGATATCCGCAACGACTTCATCCGCACGGCCTTCGTCGATCTGGACGCGGGCGGCCTGGCGGCGCTGGAGGAGCTGGCAGCGGAACTTGAAGCCCAGGCGCTCGCCTGGCTCCGGGAGGAGCAGGGCTTCGAGGGCGAAGCGTATCTCGGCTGGTCGGCCGACATGCGCTATCTGGGCCAGTCCTACGAGATCGAGACCGTCATCGACCGGGCGGATATCCGGGCCGGCCGGGCGTCCGCGCTGGCGGACGCCTTCCACGACGAACATGAGCGCGTCTACGACCATGCCGATGCGGAGGCGCCGGTGCAGGCGGTCAATCTGCGGTTGACGGTGAGCGGCGCGGTGCCGAAGCCCGCCCTTGCGGACGCGGCCGCCGCTCCGGGGCCGGCGGCGCCCAGGGGCCGTGCGGCGGTGTTCCTGGACGGCGCCGTCCGCGAGGCGTCCCTGTATGTCCGGGCCGATCTGCTGCCCGGCCAGCACTTCTCCGGCCCCGCGGTCGTCTCGCAGGACGACTGCACGACCGTCATTCCTCCCGGCTTCGCGGCCGAAGTGGACCTCCGGAGCAACCTGATCCTCACCAGGGAGGGCTGAATGCCCATAGACAAGGTCACGCTGGAAATCCTGAAGAACCACACGCGCGCGGCCGCGGAAAGCATGGCCTACACGCTGTACCGCACGGCGCATTCGACCTTCGTCAAGGAAACCGAGGACTTCACCACCGGCCTGACGACGCCGGACGGGGAAACCTTCGCCACGCCCACGGAACTGGGCGCCACATGGTTCGTCGGCCTCAATTACGGCCGCGCCATCGGCATGATCGACGACTACCGGCCGGGCGACATCGCGATGACGAACGACCCCTATTCGGGCTTCGTCAGCACGCACTCGCCGGACATGCACATCTGGAAGCCCGTTTTCCACGAGGGGGAAATCGTGGCCTTCTCCGTCGGCCATATCCACAACACCGATGTCGGCGGCGCGGTGCCGGCGTCGCTCTCGCGCACCCTTTCGGAAATCCACCAGGAGGGCGTGCGCATCCCGCCCGTCAAGATCCTGGAGGAGGGCGCGCTCAACCGCCAGGTGCTCGACATCTTCCTCGCCAATGTCCGCGCGCCCGACCAGAACTGGGGTGACCTGAAAGCCCAGATCGCCGCCTGCAACACCGGCGAGCGCAAGGTGCACGAGATGATCGCCCGCTTCGGCCGGGACACCTTCCGCGAGGGCGTGGCGGACCTGCTGGACTATGCCGAGGCGCAGGCGCGCGCCATCGTGCGCACCCTGCCCAACGGCACCTATCCCTTCGCGGACTATATGGACGAGGACTCGGTCGACGGACGGCCCTGCCGCATGAAGCTCACCGTGATAATCCGCGATGACGAGCTCATATTCGATTTCACCGGGTCCGACCCGCAGCTGGAATCGTCGCTCAACATGCCGACGGGCGGCGACGAGCGCCATGTACTGCTGCTGGTGGGCATGACCTATGTGCTCTATTCGCTAGACAGGTCGCTGTATCTGAACTCCGGCGTCGCGCGCGTCTGCCGCTGCATCCTGCCTTCGGGAACCATGGTCAATCCCGTCTTCCCGGCGGCGGTCGGCATGCGCACGCTCAGCTGCTACCGCCTGCACGGGCTCACCTTCGGCGCCTTCGCCCAGGCGGCCCCGGACCGCATGGCGGGCGCGCCCGGTTCCGGCGGTCCGATCATGAATGTCAACACGATAGACAACCGCACGGGCCGGCGGATCATGGCCGCGATCAGCCCGATGAGCGGCGGCGGCGGCGGGCGCGCGATGGAGGACGGACCGGACGGCTCGGGCGCCAACCAGGGATTCCTGAAGAACACGCCGACCGAGGTGAACGAGGCGGAAGCCGGCATCAAGGTGCTTCGCTTCGGGCTCGCCCGCGACTCCGCCGGGCCGGGCCTGCATCGCGGCGGACTGGGCACGGAGCTCGTGTTCCAGGCGTTTTCGCCGAACACCCGCGTCACGGCGCGCAACCGGGACCGGACGGTCTTTACCGGCTGGGGCATCGAGGGCGGCCGTCCGGGCGCGGCGTCGAAATTCATCAGGAATCCGGGGACCAACCGCGAGGTGGACCTCCGCAACACCGACATCCTCACCATCGGCCCCGGCGACGTCATCCATGTCACCTGCGGCGGCGCAGGCGGCTGGGGCGATCCCTTCCGGCGCGACCCCGACGCGGTGCTGCTGGACTGGCGGCGCGGCTGGGTCTCGACGGAGCATGCGCGCGAGGCCTACGGCGTGGTCATCGCCGGCGGCGCGGTGGACATCCCGGCGACCGGGGCGCTGCGGGCCGCCCGGCCGAACGGGAAGGCGAACGGCTTCTACGATCTGGGCCCCGAGCGGTCGGCCTTCGAAGCCGTCTGGACGGACGCCAACTACGATGCCCTGACCGAGTGCCTGGCGGTGCTGCCCGTCAATTGGCGCTTCTACGCCAAGCACCGCATCTTCGACACGATCGAGATGCTCGACCCGGCGGCGCGCCGGGGCGACGGCTCGGAGGTGCGCGCCGCCTTCGACGCGCTCAGGGCGGAATTCCCGCAGCTCGATACGGCGCGGGGCTGATCGCATGGAGATCGCCTTCCCCGGCAAGCGCGTCCTCGTGACCGGCGCGGCGCGCGGCATCGGGCGCGCCATCGTCCATGCCTTCGCCGCCGAGCGCGCCGAGGTTCACGCTGCCGACATCGAAAGCGGACTGGTCCGCGAAACCGCCGCAACGGCCGGGTCTCCGGTCGAGGCCCATGGCCTGGATGTCACCGACTCCGCGGCCGTCGATGCGCTGGTGGCCCGGATCGGTCCGGTCGATATCGCCGTCCACGCCGCCGGCGGCGTGCGCGGCCGCATGGCCGGCCCGCTGGAGGAGGTCACCGACGAGGACTGGCGCGCCATCCAGGCGGTGAATGTCGATGGCGCGTTCCATGTCGCCCGCGCCGTGACGCCGGGCATGAAGGCGAAGGGGCAGGGGCGGATCGTGCTGATCTCGTCCGGGGCGGGCCTGCGCGTGTCGCGCACCGGCATCCACTCCTACGGCACGGCGAAGACG
The DNA here is from genome assembly GCA_022825195.1 of Alphaproteobacteria bacterium. Lineage (GTDB taxonomy): Bacteria > Pseudomonadota > Alphaproteobacteria > Bin95 > Bin95 > Bin95. The sequence goes on along the minus strand of JAJDYL010000178.1, from coordinate 6,273 downwards.
GCGCAGATCGGCCTGGCGCGCCAGCTCGCCTCCGAACTCGGGCCGTTCGGGATCACCGTCAACGCGGTCGCGCCCGGCCTCATGCCGCAGACCTCGCCCGACTATGTCCGGCAATGGGAGGCGCGGAGCCCGGAGGAGCGGGCCGCCATCGTCGAGGGCATCGCCATGCGCCGGCTCGGACTGCCGGAGGACATCGCCCATGCGGTGCTGTTCCTGGCGTCCGACCGGGCCGGCTGGATCACGGGCCAGGCGCTGCCGGTGACGGGCGCCCCATGATCGCGCGCCATGCGCTCAGCCTCGATGTCGGGGGCACCTTCACCGACGTCATCCTGGCGGACCGCGCGGGCGGCGCGCTTCATGTCGCCAAGTCGCCGTCCGTGCCGAGCGCACCCGCCGACGGGTTCTTCGGCGGCGTGGACCGGATGCTGGACCGGTCGGGCGTCGATCCGGCGGACGTGGCGACCGTGCTGCATGGCTCGACCATCGTCACCAACGCGATTCTGGAAGGAAAGGGCGCCCGCACCGGCCTCGTCACCACGAAGGGGTTCCGCCATGTGCTGGAGATCGGGCGGGCGGAAATCCCGCGCGCGGCCAACCTCTTCTCCTGGGTCAAGCCCCGGCGGCCCGTCCCGGCCCGCTACATCTTCGAGGTGCCGGGCCGGATCCGCCTGGACGGGACCGAAGCGGCGCCCCTGGACGAGGCGGCGGTGGAGGCGGCGGCGGAGGCCATCCGGGGCGCCGGCCTCGGCGCGGTCGCGGTGGTCCTGCTGCATTCCTACGCCAACCGGGCCCACGAACGCCGGGTCGGCGAGATCCTGCGCGCCGGCCTGCCGGATGTCGAAATCGCGCTCTCGGTCGATGTCCTTCCCGTCTTCCGGGAGTATGAGCGCACCGTGGCCACGGCGCTGAACGCCTCGGTCCAGCCGGTGGTCAGGCGCTATATCGGCCGGCTCTCCGCCGGGCTTGCCGGCCGCGCCGTCGAGGCGCCGCTGTTGCTGATGAAGTCGAACGGCGGCGCCTGCCTGCCGGAGGAGGCCGCCCGCGGCGCGGTGCATCTCGCGCTCTCCGGCCCCGCCGCCGGCGCGCTCGGGGCGGCCTGGCTCGGGCGGGCCGCCGGGATCGACGACCTGCTGACCATCGACATGGGCGGCACCAGCGCCGATGTCGCGCTGGTGCGCAACGGCCAGCCCGCGCTCTCGACCGCGGGCCGGGTCGGCGAACACCCGCTCGCCTTCCCGATGATCGACATTCACACCATCGGCGCGGGCGGCGGGTCCGTCGCCACGGTGACGGAGCAGGGCGCGATCCGCGTCGGGCCCGAGAGCGCCGGCGCCGATCCGGGACCGGCCTGCTACGGCAAGGGCGGCGAACGCCCCACCGTGTCCGACGCCAATCTCGTGCTCGGCCGCATCCCGCCGGCGCTGCTCGACGGCGAAGTGGCGCTGGCGCCGGCGGCGGCGGAGACGGCAATCGCCCGGCATGTCGCGGAACCGCTCGGCATGGACCTCATTGCCGCCGCGCGCGGGATTGTCGACCTGGTCAACGCCAACATGACCGGGGCGTTGAAGGTGATGTCGGTCGAGCGCGGCCTCGACCCGCGCGATTTCGCGCTCGCGGCATTCGGCGGCGCCGGCCCGGTCCACGGCGCGGAGCTCATGCGCGAACTCAGGGCGTCGCGCCTGCTGGTGCCGCGCTTTCCGGGCATTCTCTGCGCCATCGGCCTGCTGGCGACGGACCTCAGATACGACTTCGCCGTGACGCGGCTGCAGCGCGCGGGCGCCTTCGACGCCGCGGCCACGGAGGCGGTATTCGCGGAGCTGACGCATGAGGCCGACCGCCGCCTCGAGGCCAACGGCGTCCCGCCGGAGCGCCGCCGGTTCCGCCGCTCGGCCGACATGCGCTACGAGAAGCAGGGCGTGGAGCTGACCGTCCCCTGCGGCGGCCCGATTACCGGAAACGCCCTGGCCGCGCTCGTCGCCGACTTCCACGCGCTGCACGACCGGCTCTACACATTTTGCGAACCCGACGGGCCGGTCGAGATCGTCAACCAGCGGGTCGAGGCGGCCGGCCTGACCGACAGGTTCGCCCTGCCGGAACTGCCCGCCGCTTCCTCCGAACGCCCCGAGCCGTCGGGCGAGCGCCTGGCCTGCTTCGACGGCCATGCGCTCCGGCCGGCGCCCACCTACCGCCGCGAGAGCCTGCTTGCCGGCCATGCGGTCGAGGGGCCCGCCATCGTGGACCAGCTCGACTCGACGACCGTGCTGCTCCCCGGCCAGACCGCGCTCACCGACCGCTACGGCAATCTGCTCATCTCGGAGGGCGGCCCGTGACACCCGAATCCCCGGCGGCTCCCAACCGCTTCACGCTGGAACTCATCAAGGGCGCGCTCAATGCGGCCCGCTCCGAGATGGAGGCGCTGATCGCGCGCGCCGCCATGTCGCCCTTCATCCGCGAGAAGAAGGACTACTTCACCGCCTTCCTGAACCGCGACGGCGAGCTCGTGGTCTCCACCTCGCTCACGCTCGCCGGCAATCTCGTCGATGCGATCCTGGAGGAATATCCGGCCGAGACCATGCGGCCCGGCGACCTCTACTGGTACAACGATGTCTACGGGGTCGGCGGCGCCGTCAGCCATCTGCCGGACATGGTCTTCGTCATGCCCGTCTTCCACGAGGGCCGGCTGTTCGCCTTCGCGGAGGCGTGGGGCCATCTCTGGGATATCGGCGGCTCGGTTCCCGGCTCGATCAGCCCGCACGCCGTGTCCGTGTTCCAGGAAGGCATCATGATCCCGCCCGTGCGGGTCATGCGCGAAGGGGTGGAGAACCGGGAGGTCGTGCGCATCTTCATGCGCAATTCGCGCTTCCCGGACATGCTGCGCGGCGATCTGAAGGCGATCATGGCCGCCTGCCAGCTGGGCGCGCGGCGCCTGACGGAGACGGTCGAGCGCCACGGCGTCGAGGTGGTCGAGGCCGCGTTCGAGGCCATGCTGACGGAAACCGAGGGCGCGCTCCGCAGCGAGGTCGCCGCCCGCATTCCCGACGGCGAATATGCGTTCCGCGACCGCATCGACTCCGATGCCGTGACCGACCGGTCCTATTTCGTCGATGTGGTGTTGCGGAAGGCGAACGGGGCGCTCGAGATGGATTTCTCGGCGTCCGACCGCCAGGCCGACGGGCCGATCAACTTCCTCATGGACGATTCGGTGCCGAAATTCATGCTGGGCCTCTGGATGTGCATGGACCGGCCCGGAATCGGCATGAACGGCGGTTTCGAGCGCGCGGTCGAGAGCGTCGTCAAGAAGCCGGGCACGCTGGTCGCGCCCCGGTTCCCCGCGCCGCTGGGCCTGCGCTCGCACACCATGATCCGGGTCACGAGCGCGCTGTTCGGCACGCTGGCGCAGGCGACCGGCGGCCGGGCCTCGGCGGCGCCCTCCGTTTACGTGCTCTACTATCTGCGCGGCAGGAACGCCGACGGGACCGAGCCGCTCTGCATCGAGGGCCTGTCGGTCGGCTTCGGCGCCCGCACCTTCGCCGACGGCATCGACGCCGTCTATTACGTCGCCCAGGAGAACTACCCGATCGAGTTCGCCGAGATGGAATTCGGCGTCGAGATCGAGGCGTTCGGCATCCACCGGGACAGCGGCGGCGCCGGGCGCTGGCGCGGCGGCTGCGGCATCGTGCGGGACGTGCGCGTGCTGTCGGACGAGGCCCGGTTCGGCATCCGGCTCGACAATTGCCGCCAGCCGGCTTTCGGGGTCCATGGCGGGCTGGCGGGCGCGCCGGGCCGGGTGATCGTCAATCCCGACGGCCCCGAGCCGTGGGACATCGCGACCATGAGCGACGGGACGCGCCTGGCGAAAGGCGACCTGGTGCGCATCGTCACCCCCGGCGGCGGGGGCTGGGGCAGTCCGGCGGACCGCCCGGCCGGGGACGTGCTGGCGGACGTGCTGGACGGCTTCGTGTCCGAAGAGGCCGCCGCGCGCGACTATGGCGTCGTGCTGGCCGGCGGCGGGGTGGACCGCGAAGCCACGCTGGCCCGCCGCGCCGCCATGCCGCGGCCTTCCGGCATGTTCCACCGCGGGCGCTACTACGACGCCGGCGAGGACCGCATGGATGCCGCGCCGGCGGCCGTCAGCGCATCAGCGAGGGCAGGAACAGGCTGATCTCCGGGATCGCGATCAGCAGCAGCAGGGTCAGGATGTCGATGGCGAGGAACGGCATCACGCCCGCGAACACCTCCTCCAGCTTCAGCGGGATCGGCGAGGCGCTGCGCACGACATAGACGTTGAGGCCGACCGGCGGCGTGATGAGCGACACCTCCGCGAGCTTGATCGCGATGACGCCGAGCCAGATCGGGTCGAAGCCCGCCTTGGTCAGGATCGGGTACATGACCGGCAGGGTGATGACCATGATCGCGATCGGGTCGATCAGCATGCCGAGCACGAGATAGATGGCGGCGAAGGCGAACAGGTAGGTGTATTTGCCGAGCTCCAGCGCCAGCAGCGCGTCGGTGATGTCGTTGACGATGCCGGTATAGGTCAGGTAGCGCGCGAAGATGATGCCGCCGATCACGATGATGAAGATCGACGAGGTGGTGATGCCGGCGTCCTTGAAGGTATCGACGGCGGTGCGGGCGTTGAGGCGGCGCTTGAAGACCACGATCAGGAACGCGCCGAACGCGCCGATGGCGCCGGCGTAGGTGGGCACGAAGAAGCCCGTATAGATGCCGCCGATCACCAGCAGGAACAGGAAGGCGATGCCCCACACGCCATAGAGCGAGCGCCAGCGCCGGGCCCAGGACACCCGGATTTCGGAGCGCGGCGCCATGTCGGGGAACCGCTTCGCGATGGCGTAGATGCCGGCCATGTAAAGCGCCGCGGACAGCAGGCCCGGCACCAGCCCCGCCACCAGCAGCAGCGCCACCGACTGCTCGGTCAGGATGGCGTAGATGACCATCAGGATGCTCGGCGGGATGAGCGAGGCGAGCGTGCCGGAGGCGGCGATGCAGCCGGCGCTGAGGCGGCGGTCGTAGCCGAAGGAGGTCATCTGCGGCAGCGCCATCTTGGTGAAGACGGCGGCGTTGACGACGGTGGACCCGCTGGCCGCGCCGAAGGCGGCCGAGGCGAGCGTCGTCGCCATGGCGAGCCCGCCGGGCAGCCGCCCGAGCCAGTTGTAGGCGGCGCGGTAGAGGTCGGTCGTGAGCCCCGCCTGGGTCGCCAGCGAGCCCATCAGGATGAACAGCGGAATGACCGCCAGCGTGAAGGAGTTGGTGGTGCTGAACGGGATGGTCGCAAGCTGCGCCCAGGCGGCGTCCGGCCCGATGGCGAGGAAGGTGCCCCACACCCCGGCGAGGCCGAGCGCCACGCCGATATGCACGCCCGAGCCCAGCATCGCGGCGAGCGCGATGGCGACGAGGACGCCGACGGTCGCGGGGTCGAGCACGGGCTAGCGGTCCTCTTCGTCCTCGAAGGCGTCGATGGCCTCCGACGGCGCCGGAATGTTGTCGAGCACGCCGATGTCGCGCTCGATGATTTCCTGCACGGACAGCGCTTCGCCGCCCTTGACGAGCCGGTCCAGGTCCGCGACCAGGTCGAGCAGCAGCTGGAGGATGAGCAACGCCGTGCCGGCCGCCAGCACGATGCGCGCCGGCCAGAGCGGCATGCGCACCAGGCCGAATGTCGCCTCGTCGATCTTGATGCTGAACAGCGCCTCGTGGGTCGCCTGCCAGAGCAGCAGCGAGAAGAACAGCACCGCCATGAGGCTCGCGAACACGTCCATCGCCGCCTGCCCGCGCGCGCCGGCGCGCATGTAGAGCAGTTCGACCCGGATGTGGCTGCGCCGGATCTGGGTGTAGGTCAGCGCGCCGAACACGATGAGCACCATCGTGCTCTCGGTGATCTCGGTGGCGCCGGGCACCGGCACGCCGAACATCTGCGTGCCGACCACGTCGGCGGTGCCGAGAAATGTGGAGATGATCAGGCCCAGCCCGCCGACCAGGAGGATTCCGAGCGCAACGGGTTCGAGCAGGTGGGTCAGCCTGTTCATCGTCATGACGGGCCAGTGTCCCGATTCCGAAGTTGGGCCGGTTTCCGGTTGGCCGCCCGGCCGCTCATCCCGTCATGCCCGGAACAGGTCCACTGCTGTCCGGTTTATTTTTGTGGACGGGTTGCATGGCATTGATTCTACTGGCGTCCAAGCGCTTGCGAACGTTTTGGACACGAAGGAGGCTCAATGCCATGCGCCATCACAATAGCGTTTTGCACGACCTGTTGAA
>JAJDYL010000222.1 GCA_022825195.1 Alphaproteobacteria bacterium | reverse complement strand
CCAGGCGCCGGCAGCACTTCCACACTCCTGAGAGTCGAAATTGAGGTCTGCATTCAGACTCTTACCTCCTGCTTGCTTCGCAGAGGTGAAATCTCAGATCAGAACCTCAGTTGGAAGGTGCCCCGTCCGCCCCGCTTACAGAAATTCGACATGCCGGGCACGTCGATGGACGAGGTTCGGAAGACGCTCCGCCGTCCCTCCAGGATTGTCTGGCAGGCTAGGCAGCTACGGCGGATTCTTCGGGTTGAGTCAGCCCGGCATGTGACTCATACCGGCTGCCGGTGCCGGTGATCAGGATGGTCTTGTCCCTGAAATAATCGGGATCCCTGGGCAGGAAGCTCTCCCCCGCCGGCGGTCAGTTCAGCCAGCGTTTCCGGCGGCGATAATGCTTTACATCGCGGTAGGACCGCTTTTCGCCATGCTCGCTGATGCCGAGATAGAACTCCTTGATGTCGGCATTCTCGCTGAGTTCCGACGCCGGCCCGTCCATGACGATGGCGCCGTTCTCCATCACATAGCCGTGGTCGGCGATAGCGAGCGCCAGTGCCGCGTTCTGCTCCACCAGCAGCACCGTCACGCCCTGCTCCTTGTTGAGCTTGCCGATGATGCCGAAGATTTCTTCGACGATCATCGGTGCGAGGCCCAGCGACGGCTCGTCCAGCAGGACGATCCGGGGGTCCGACATGAGCGCCCGGCCGATGGCCAGCATCTGCTGCTCGCCGCCGGACAGGTAGCCCGCCTGCACATGCCGGCGCTCCGCAACGCGCGGGAAATAGCCATAGACGAGGTCCATGCGCTCCTTCACGACAGAGCCCGGCTGGATATGGCCGCCGGCGATGAGGTTCTCGTCGGCGGACAGGTTGACGAAGACGCGCCGCCCCTCGAAGACCTGCACGATGCCCTTCTTCACGATCTCGTGGGCTTCGAACTGGTCGATGCGCTCGCCGTCGAGGTCGATGGAGCCGCGCGTGACCGCGCCGCGCTCCGGCTTCAGCAGGCCGGAAATGGCCTTGAGCGTCGTGGTCTTGCCGGCGCCGTTGGCTCCCAGCACGGTGGTAATCCGGCCTTCGGGCACCTCGATCGAGCAGCCTTTCAGCACCAGGATCACATTGTCGTAAACGACCTCGATATTGTTGAGATTCAGCATCGCTCCATATCCGGGCCGTCCGTTTGAAAATGAACGAAGCGGCGGAGCCCGAAGGCTCCGCCGAAACCGTTCGCGCAAGCCCTACTGGCGGCTCGCATCTTCTTTCAGCAGTTCCACGACTGCGCCCCGGTAGCCCTGGAACCAGTCGGTCACGGGCACGAATTTGGCGTCCTTGACCTGGAAGACTTGCACCCAGCCGCCGCCTTCATGGTCGAAGCCGGTGATTTCGAGAGGCGGAACCAGGCCGCCGAGCGTGAAGCCGCTGATCTGCTCGAAGCCGTTCTTCACATCCTCGCCGGTGATGTCGGCGGAGCCCTTGGCCTTGATCGCGTTCTCGATGGCCTTGAGGTGGATCGCCGCGACGAAGACGCCGCGGTTGTAATAGACCGTCGAGGCCATCACCTCCGGCACGTCCTTGCCGTCCGCCTCGTACATGGCGCGGATCTCGTCGAGCACCGGGTAGTCGCTGCCGACGCCCGCGAACTGCATCGCCGAATAGCCTTCGACACGGTCGAAGCCGCCCGCTGCCGCGATGTCCGCCTCGCTGGCGGCCCATACGAAGCCCAGCACCTTCTCGAGCGGGTAGCCGGCGCGCTTGAACTCCTTCATCGACACGGACGGCGCCCGCCCGAACAGGTGGGACAGTACGAAGTCGGCGCGGTAGCGGCGCGTGATGTCGAGCACCTGCGCGGACATCTCGATGCCGGGAGGCGGCACCGCGAACTCCGTCAACTCGAAGCCGAGCTCGTCGCGCAGCTTGTGGAGCACCGGGAGCGGTTCGCGCCCTGCCGGGTTGTCATAGTAGATGTAGGCGATCTTCTTGCCCTTGAGGTCTCCGCCGAGCTGTGTGCGGGCATATTCGAGCCCCGCCGCCGCCTGGCTCCAGTAGGAAGCCGCGATCGGGAAGATGTAGGGGAAGTTCTCGCCATTGGCGGCCGCCGCGGTGCCGAAGCCCGGAGACGTGCCGGGGATCTTGTCCTCGGTCAGCTTCTGCGTAAGCGCCTGAGTGTGCGGCGTGCCGTAGAGGGAGATCAGGACCGCGCCTTCCTTCTTGTGCAGCGCATAGGCCTCGACACCCGCCGGGACCTTGTATTCGTGGTCAACCTCGATGGTCTTGATCGTGTGCCCCTCGATCCCGCCCCTGGAGTTCACGAGGCTGACATAGTCGTGGTAGCCGGGGCACAGGTGAGTGCCAACGATCTGAGTCGGCCCGGTGCGGTCGCATTGCAGGCCGATGACGATCTCAGCCGCGCCGGCCGATGTCGCCGCCCCCGCCGCGGCCAGTGCGAGACCCGCGCCGAAGAGCAGTTTGTCGAGACGTCTCATTCCACGTCCTCCCTTCGCGTTTCGAGGGCTAGTAGGAGAAAGGCCATATCCGGAAGTAGTTCCGGATATTGAGCCACAGGCGGTTGAGGCCCTCGGGCTCCACCACCAGGAAGAACATGATCAGCGCGCCGAACAGGATGAGGCGGAACTGCGCCGTCACCTGGGCGAGGATCACCGGGTCGAAGAAGAAGGCGCCGAACGTGTCCATGAAGATGCGGATTACGACCGGCAGCAAGGTGACGAATATGGCGCCGAAGACCGAGCCCAGCACCGATCCCAGCCCGCCGATGATGACCATCGCCAGATAGTCGATGGAAACGACGATCAGGAACTGCTCGTAGTTGGCAATGCTGAGATAGTAAGTGTAGAGCACGCCCGCCACGCCGGCGTAGAAGGACGAGATGGCGAAGGCGTAGAGCTTGTAGCGGAAGACGTTGATGCCGATGATCTCGGCCGCGATGTCCTGGTCGCGGATGGCGATGAAGGCGCGTCCGACGCGCGAGCGCACGAGGTTCATCGTCGCCACGATGGCGATGACGGCAAACGCCATCAGGAAGTAGTAGAGCTCGATCTCCCTGTCCAGCGTCTCGCCGAACACGACGGGGCGCGGCACCTCGATGGACGCCTGCACGCCGCCGGAGATCGCCGGCGTGTGGTTGATGACCCACTCGATGATGAACTGCGCGGCCAGGGTGGCGATGGCGAGGTAGAGGCCCTTGATGCGCAGCGACGGAATGCCGACCAGCACGCCGATGGCCGCTGCCATGATGCCGCCCGACGGCACCGCCAGCCAGAACGGCCAGTCCAGCTTGGTGATCAGGTTGGCGGCGGTATAGGCGCCCACGGACATGAAGGCGGCATGGCCGATGGAAATCTGGCCCGTGTAGCCCAGCAGGATGTTCAGCCCGAGCGCGCCGACGATGGCGATGGCGATCAGGCAGAGGATCGAGAGATAGTAGGGGTCGAGGAACAGGGGCACGATGACGAGGAAGAGGACGCCGATAAGCGCGACCGACCACCGCCCCACGGGCAGCGGATAGAGGGCCATGTCCCCCTTGTAGGTCGTCTTGTAGTAACCGCTCTCGCGATGGAACATGGGGGATCAGATCCTCTCGATGATCGGCTTGCCGAAGAGCCCGTAGGGCTTGAACATCAGCATCAGGATCATGAGCACGTAGGGCGTGAAGTCCTTGGTGCCGCCGCCCACCATCGGGTCGAGATAGCCGGCGGCCAGGTTCTCGACGACGCCGACGATGATGCCGCCGACGATGACGCCGACGATCGAGTCGAGCCCGCCCAGGATCACCACCGGGAACACCTTGAGGCCGATGACCGCGAGCTGCGTGTCGACGCCGAGCAGGCTGCCCCATATGACGCCGCCCAGCGCCGCCACGACGCCTGCCATCACCCAGGCGAGCGCGAAGTAGCGCTGCACATTGATACCCATAGCCATGGAGACCTGGTGGCTGTCGGCGACCGCGCGCATCGCCACGCCCTTGCGGCTCTTCAGGAAGAACCAGCCGAAGCCGAGCAGGAACAGCACTGCCGCGACGGCGCCGAGCAGGTGGATCGGGTTGAGGTAGATGAAATGGTCGCCGATGATGATCGGCGCGTCGTCGATGGGCAGGTTAAGCGCCCGCGTGCCGCTGCCGAAGAAGAACGGCCCCGCGCCCCGCAGCAGCGCCGCAAGCCCGATGGTCGCCATGATGATCGCGACGATGGGCCGTCCGATCATCGGGCGCAGTACCGTGCGCTCCAGCCCGACATTGAAGACCACCATGAAGCCGACCGAGAGCGCGATCGCCAGCCAGAGCGGCAGGCCGTAGGAAGCCATGCAGGCGCCGACGATGATGCCCGCGATCATGACGAACTCGCCCTGGGCGAAGTTGATCGCGTCCGTGGACTTGTAGATCAGCACGAAGCCCAGCGCGATCAGCGAATACATCAGGCCGATCAGGACGCCGGAGACCACCAGCTCCAGGAAAAAGCCCCAGTGGAAGTCTGCCATGGGGATACGCTCCTCTCAGGCCGCGTCTTGGATCTGCATGCGATTGTCGATAAAGGCTTCGCGGCCGTCCTCGAAGGTGACGGCGGTGCGCAGCTCGACGGAGGTGCCGCCGGAATAGAACGCCTCGATCACATCGGCGTACTTGTCGGCGATGAAGGACCGGCGCAGCTTGCGGGTGCGCGTGATCTCCGCATCGTCCGCATCGAGGTCCTTTCCGAGCAGCAGGAAGCGCTTCACCCGGCTCGCTTCCGGCAGACCGCGGTTGATCCGTTCGATCTCGCTGCGCACGAGTTCGTAGATTTCCGGCTTTTGGCTGAGGTCCATGTAGTTGGTGTAGGCAAGCGCCTGCCGCTCCGCCCAGTTACCGACCGTGTTGAGGTCGATGGCGATCATCGCGCAGATGAACGGGCGCTTGTCGCCGAACGACACCGCCTCGCTGATATAGGGCGAGAATTTGAGCTTGTTCTCGACGAATTGCGGCGCATAGGCGGAGCCGTCCGAAAGCTGGCCCACATCCTTGGCCCTGTCGATCACGACGATATGGCCGCGGTCGTCCATCAGGCCGGCATCGCCGGTGCGGAACCAGCCCTCCTCGTCGAACGCCTCCTGCGTGGCTTCCTCGGCCTTGTAGTAGCCGTTGAACACGCCGGGACTCTTGACGAGTATCTCGCCGGTGTCGGCGATGCGCACCGTGACCCCGTCGCAAACCGGCCCGACCGTGTCCGGATTGGCCTGGCCGTCCGGCTGCACCGAAATCACGCCGGTGACCTCGGTCGAGCCGTAAACCTGCTTCAGGTTCACGCCGAAAGACCGGAAAAAGCGGAAGGTATCGGGACCGAGCGGCGCGCCGCCGGTCAGCGCCCAGCGGGTGCGCCGGAAGCCGAGCTGGTCCCGCACGGGACCATAGACCAGGAACTCGCCGAGCCGGTACCGCAGGCGGAGGCCGGAGGGGATGTCCCGGTCCTCGACCCGGCAGGTCTCCACCTGTTCGGCGACATTGCGGAAATATGCGAACACCCGGCGTTTCAGGGCGGACGAGTCGTTGGCGCGCACCAGGATGTCGGAGAGCATCGTCTCCCACATGCGTGGCGGCGCGATGATGCCCATGGGGCTGAGTTCTCGCAGGTCTCGGCGCAGGGTCTCCGGGCTCTCGGGGCAATTGATGGTCGAACCCACCATCAGTGCGGCGCACAGGCCATAGAGCGAATCGCCGACCCAGGCCATCGGCAGGTAGGCGAGATAGTCGTCGCCCTCGCGCACATCCTCCGCCTTGCAATAGATCTCGGCCGTGCGAACGAGGTTCTCGTGGCTCAGCAGCACGCCCTTGGGCTGTCCGGTCGTGCCCGACGTGTAGCAGATGAGGCCGATATCCCCGGGCGCTACTTCCCGGCAGAGCGCCTCGAAATCGCCCTCCGCCGCCCGGCCTTCGTCCTGCAGGTCCGAAAACGCGACCAGAATATCCTCGTCATAGTCCAGCATGCCGCGGGGATCGGAATAGACGAGCAGTTCCAGCGCCGGCATGTCCTCGCGGATCGAAAGGATCTTGTCCGCCTGTTCCTGGTCTTCGGCGACGACGACCTTGGCCTCGGCATGATTCAGGACGAAGGCGAGCTCGCGCGCGATCGAATCCTGGTAGACCGGCACCGCCGAGCCGCCGAGACACATCGCGGCCAGTTGCGCCCAGTAGAGATGCGGGCGGTTGTCGCCGATCACGGCGAGCTTGTCGCCCTTGCCGAAGCCCCGCGCCCTGAGGCCGAGGGCGCAGGCGCGCACATTGTCGGCGTAGCCCTGCCAGTCCCAGGTCTCCCAGATGCCGTAGAGTTTCTCGCGGATAGCCGGCTTCTGCGGCCGCGTCTCGACATTGCCGAGCAGCAGCGCCGGAACGGTTCTTGCATCGGCCATGACCTCGCCCTCCCTAATGCGCGGTGCCGAGATAGGCCTGGATCACCTTCGGATCCGCGCGGACTTCGTCCGGCGTGCCTTCGGAAATCTTCTCGCCCATGTCCAGTACGGCGACACGGTCCGAGATGTCCATCACCACGCCCATGTCGTGCTCGATCAGCACGATGGTCGTGCCCCATTCGATGGAGACGTCGAGGACATAGCGGACCATGTCCTCCTTCTCCTCCTGGTTCATGCCCGCCATCGGCTCGTCCAGCAACAGCAGGGTCGGGTCCGAGGCGAGCGCCCGGCCGAGTTCCACGCGCTTCTGGAGGCCGTAGGCGAGCGCGCCGGCCGGCGTCTTGCGCAGATCGGAGAGCTTCAGGAAATCGATAATCTCCTCGCAGCGGCGGCGGTGGCGGATTTCCTCCTTCTGCGCCGGACCCCAGTAGAGCAGCGACGAGAACACGCCGGACTTGAGCCGCACATGGCGGCCGAGCATCAGGTTGTCCAGCACCGTGAGCCCGCGGAAGAGGGCGATGTTCTGGAAGGTCCGGGCAATGCCGAGCTCGGCGATCTCGTTCGGCTTCAACCGGCCGATGTCCCTGTCCCGGAACAGGATCGCGCCTTCGTCAGGCTTGTAGAAGCCCGACACCATGTTCAGCAATGTGGTCTTGCCCGCGCCATTGGGGCCGATGATGGCGAAGATCTCGCCTTTCCTGACGGCGGTTGAGACACCGGCGACGGCGCGGACGCCGCCGAAATTCTTGCTCACCCCTTCAACCGACAGGGCCGGGCCGTCGTCCGGCCCTCCATTTATGCCGTCTGGCATCCTCCCCCCTTGCCGATTCGTCACTGTCGCGCGAACGCTAGACAGTTCCAGGGCAAACCGGAAGTCAAAAAATTCCGCCGGCGGCTTGCCTTCCTTCAGCCCAGGCGGCGCCGGTAGAGCGCGAAAAGGCGCTCCCAGTGCCGCTCCGCAGCCGGCAGGTCGTAGCACCACCGCTCGGGGAAGGCGAAGCCGTGATGCACCCCCGGATAGATCTCCAGTTCGCCCGGATTTCCCGAAGCGTCGAACAGCGCCCTGAGCTCGGCCACCATGTCCGGCGGCGCGAGGTCGTCATGCTCGGCGCAGGCGATATAGAGTTCGCCCTTCGCGTTCCCGAGCGAGAGATGCGGGCTCTCCTCGGCGTCCGACACGAGCCAGGTGCCGTAGAACGACGCGGCCGCCGCGATCCGGTCCGGGTAGCGGGCCGCAGCCGCCAGCGTGTAAGGGCCGCTCATGCAGTAGCCGTGCGTACCCACCGGGCCCGGCGCGGCGTCCACCTGCCCGTCGAGCCAGCCCAGCATGTCGCCCACATCCTCCATGACCGGAGGGATCGTCATGGCCGTACGGACCGCCCGCATGGCGCTGTGGTCGGCGCTGCCGGCCGTCAGCACGTCCGGGCCGTATTTGGTCTCCCGCCCGGCGCGGTAATAGAGGTTCGGCAGCAGCACGAAATAGCCGACCGACGCGAGCCGGCGGGCCATCAGGTACAGTTCCTCGCGGATGCCGGGCGCGTCCATCAGCATCAGCACCGGCGGGAACGGCCCGCCGCGCTCGGGCCGACAGACGAAAGTCTCCATTGCGCCCGCGCGCGTCTCGATGTCGACGATGGCTTCGATCATGGCGGTCCCTCTCCCTCCGGTCCCGCCGCACTATACAGCGGCGGAGAAATGGGCCACCATTTTCGTCGGAACCGGACCGGAGGAGCGCCCGATGCACGCCTCGGATATCGTCTTCGCCCTCAAGGAAGCCGCGGAAGGCCCGCATGCGCTCCAGAATGTCCGCCGCGTGCTGAACGACTGGCGCGAGCGCATCGACGAGATTGCGGCGGCGCTCGACTTCATTCCCGGCACTGACGGCAACGCCAACCAGGCCTTCTACCGCACGCCGGAGCTCAGCGTTCTCAAGGTGGCGTTCCCCTCCGGACGGCGGACGCCGCCGCACGACCATGGCTCCTGGGCGGCGATCCTGGTGCTGTCCGGCTCGGAAAAGAACACGATCTACCGGCGCGGCGGCGGCGGCCTCGAATACGCCAACGAGGCCGTGCTCGAGCCGGGTTCGATCCTGACCATGCCGGCCGACGCCGCGCATGTGGCGGAGTGCCTGGGCAGCGAGCCAGCGGTCGGCCTGCATGTCTATGGCAGTGATGTGCTGGGCGTCGAGCGCAGCATGTGGGACCCGGAGACGCTCGAAGAACATCCGCTCAAATGGGACCATTACGAGATTCTGGCGCGGAAGGCCTCCGATGCCGGCAAGCCGCCGCTGACCTGACACGCGCTTTCCGCACCCGTTCCAATTCCGGTATCCGACGCAGAAGGAGAACCATGCCCATGGCAGAGACGGGCAAACCCGCCCCGGCGTTCCGGGTCGTCAACCAGGACGGCGCGCCCGTCGGCCTGGAGGACTTCGCCGGGCGCAATGTGCTGATCTGGTGGTATCCGAAGGCCGACACGCGCGGTTGAACCATCGAAGGCAACGGGTTCCGTGATAGAATCCAGGACTTCGACGCGAAGAATACGACCATCGTCGGATGCAGCTTCGACACCCCGGAAGACAACAGGGCGTTCCGCGACAAGTTCGCCTTTCCGTTCGACCTGCTGAGCGACGCCGACAGGGCGATGTCGGTGGCCTACGGCGCGGCGGCGGATGCCGGGGCCGAGCGGCCGAAGCGCATCTCGGTGCTGGTCGGACCGGACGGCACGGTCGTCAGGCGCTACGATGCGGTGACGCCCGCCGACCATCCGGACGAGGTGCTCGCCGACCTGGGTTGAGCGTCGCGCGCCTCAATCCAGGATGAAATGCGGGACGAAACAGGCGTCGTCGGTGGTGACGGCGCCTTCGTCCTCGCGGACGCACATGCCGGCCGGCTCGCTCGCCACCAGCCAGACTCCGCACATCGGCCGCCGGCCGTCGAAGGTCGGCAGCGGCGCGTATGCCTGGCGCACGAAGCCTTCCGCGCCGTAGGGACCATCGGGGCCCATTACCGTTCGGCCGTTCGCCACGAAGACGATGTTCGCTCCCTCCCGGGAAAGGAGCGGCTTGCGGACGTAGCGTCCGCCCAGAGCCGCCGCCCCCGGATCGTCCTCGAAGTAGGTCGGCAGCAGGTTCGGATGGCCCTCGAACATTTCCCACAGCAGCGCCAGCAGGCCCTTGTTGGATAGCACCGCCTTCCAGCCGGGCTCGATGAACCGGGTGCCGGAACGGGGAATGCGGCTGCCGAACTCCTCTTCCATCAGCCATTCCCAGGGATAGAGCTTGAACAGCCAGCGGACCGGCGCGTCGTCGAGATCGGTGAAGCTGCCGTCGTCCGCAAGGCCGATATCCTCGATGAACATCCTCTGCGTGGCGAGGCCGGCCTGGCGGGCGCAGTCCTCCAGATATTCGACGGTTCCGAGGTCCTCGTCGGTGTCGCGCGCGCAGGCGAGATGCAGCGGCCCCTCGACGCCCAGCCGGCCGAAGGCGTCGATCAGCCGTTCGTGAAGCGAGTTGAACTGGTCGGACCCTTCCGGAATGAGGCCCTGCTCCATCGCCTGTTCGAGCCAGACCCACTGGAAGATCGCGCTCTCGTACAGCGCCGTCGGTGTGTCGGCATTGTATTCGTAGAGCTTTGCCGGACCCTGCCCGTCATAGCAGAAGTCCATCCGGCCGTAGAGATTGCGTTCCCGGTTGCGCCAGCTTTCGGCGATATAACCCCAGAACATCTCCGGGATCGCCAGACGGCACAGGACCTCCTCGTCCGCGACCGCCCGCTCGACGACCTCGAAGCACATCTGCTCCAGCTCTTCCACCGGGTCTTCGAGACCGTCCTCGATCTCGCGAAGGGTGAAGCGGTAGGCGTGGCTCTCGTCCCAGTAGCGTTCGCCGTCCGGCGTATGGAAGGTAAAGCCGTGCTCGGCGGCCACCCGCTGCCAGTTCTCGCGCGGCCTGACCGCCCGGCGCTCCATCAACCGCCGCCGCCGAAACCCGTAGCCCGCGCCCGCGCGCCGAATCCGCCGCGCTGCTGCGTATAGAGTTTCTGGGCCGGCCGGGCGGCGGCGCGCTCAGCGACCTGCGTGCGGCCGATCTTGTTGCCGACCGTGCGGTTGTCCGCCGTGCGGAAGGACTTGCTGTCGTCCCGGGAACGGTAGAGCGGCTGCGTGTAGGCCCGCCCGCCCATCATCTGCCCCATCATGAACCCCGCCATGAGCGGCATGAACACACTGCCGCCTGCGTTGGTCCTGTACGGAGAAACCTCGCAGCCTTCCGCGCCGAAGTCGGCCTCGCAGTCGGCCCTGGACGCATA
This sequence comes from Alphaproteobacteria bacterium, assembly GCA_022825195.1. Classification (GTDB taxonomy): domain Bacteria; phylum Pseudomonadota; class Alphaproteobacteria; order Bin95; family Bin95; genus Bin95. The sequence continues at coordinate 11,036 of JAJDYL010000222.1, read as the reverse complement.
TTTGGGCGCAACCTCGGCATGTTGCGCCTTTGCCGCATCGAACTCGCCATAGCACTGGTCGGATGTCAGCCCCTGCTCGGCGACGCATTGCTCGACGGTCTCGAAGATCGCCGCGTCGGTCTTCGGCTCCTCGCACGCCGTCAAGGTCAGCGCCGAGGTTCCCATCATTACCAGAGCGATTTTACCCGAACGTTTCATGGCGTCTCCTTACCTCCGGTCCCCGGGGACTCAGCGGGCCAGCCGCATCTCGACGAGGTTGGCGAAATAGCTCGACCCGACGGGCAGCACATCGTCGTTGAAGTCGTAGCGCGGATGATGCAGGCCGGGGTCCTCACCGGTCACGCCGCCGCCGAGCCAGATATAGGCGCCCGGCCTTTCCAGCAGCATGTAGGAGAAGTCCTCGCCGCCCATGACGGGAGGAACGGTCTGGTCCACCCTGGCCTCGCCGACTGTGGCCGCTGCGGCCGCGGCGGCGAACCCGGTCTCCCGCTCATGGTTGACCGTCGGCGGATAGCCGCGGTCGTAGTCGAAGTCGGCCTGACCGCCCATCGCCGCCGCCACGGCCTCGGCGATGCGGGCCATGCCGGCTTCCATCGCGTCGCGCGTCCCGGGATCGAAGGTCCGCACCGTGCCGCACAGCGAGGCGGTATCCGGGATCACATTGAAGGCCGTGCCGGCGTGGAACATCGTCGTGCTGATGACCGCCGACTCGATCGGGTCGGCGGTGCGCGACACCAGCGTCTGCCAGGTCGTGACGATCTGCGCCCCGATGGCGACCGGATCGACGGAGAGATGGGGCATGGCGGCGTGTCCGCCCTTGCCCTGGATGGTCAGCTCGAACCGGTCGGCCGCCGCCATCATCGGGCCCGGGACGACGCCGATGGTTCCGGCCGGCAGCATCGGGGCGTTGTGCAGGCCATAAACCTCGTCGCAGGGGAAGCGGTCGAACAGCCCTTCCTCGACCATCTTGAGGCCGCCGGCGCCGCCTTCCTCCGCCGGCTGGAAGATGACATGCACCGTGCCGTCGAAATTGCGCGTCTCGGCAAGATATTTGGCCGCGCCGAGCAGCATGGTCGTGTGGCCGTCATGGCCGCAGGCATGCATCCGCCCCGGATTGACGGACTTCCATGCGGATTCGTTCTCCTCGTCCATCGCCAGGCAGTCCATATCCGCGCGCAGGCCGATGGAGCGCCCGGACGAGCCGTTACCCCGGATGACGCCGACCAGACCCGTGCCGGCAATATTCCGCGTGACCTCGACGCCCCAGCTCTCCAGCCGCTCCGCAACGAGGTCAGAAGTACGGTGTTCCTCGTAACCGAGCTCGGGATGCATGTGGAAATCGCGCCGCCACTCGGTCAGTTGCTCGTGGTCGGCGGCGATGGAATTGACGATCGGCATGGGTGTTCAAGCCTCCCTGGGCGCTTCCGTTCCGGTCGGAGCTGCAACGGCCGCCACAGTCTCCGTCTCGAGCTCCTGTTCGATCGCGGCGATCGCGGCTGCCTGGCCGGGCGCCGGCGGGGCCGGCGGCCGCCATGCCAGACTATCGAAAACTCCGCATTGGGGACAGGCGCCGCTCCATTCGGCGCTCATGGCGTTGCAGGCCCGGCAGAACCAGGTCGGATCCCCCGACGCCTGCCGCGCCCGCGCCAGCCAGTTTCTGGCGGCTTCCGTGTCGCCTTCCCCAACCGCGATGCTGGCCATCTGGCGGCAGGTGCGCGCTGACGCTCCCTCGCCGGCCAGGGGCTCAACCAGCTTGCGGGCTTCCGCCCGCTGCCCGGCCGCCAGCGCCAGATCGGCAAGCAGCGAGCGTGTCTCCGGCCGGGCGGAGTCGCCCTTCAGCAGGCGCTGGCCCTGGGTGAAGCGCACGGACGGCGCAAGCCGGCTCCACAACTCTTCCAGCGTGTCGCCCAGCAGCGGGTGGGGGGCCTTCGTCCATCCGTCGCGAAGGAGCTTCTCGGCCCGGCTGCGATGGCCGGCGGCGGCCTCCAGGCGCGCAACGCGGGCCGTTGCCGCGGGCAGGGCGGAATCGAGCTTCCAGGCAGTGCGGGCTTGACTCAGGGCAGAAGCGGTATCTCCGCGCTCCTCCGCAAGACGGGACCGTTCCACGGCGATGACGGCGCGCCTGCGCCGCAGGTCTTCGCCGCGCACGAGTTTCCGGCCGGCCAGCGCCTCCAGCGCCGCTGACGCGCCGTCCCAGTCGCCGTTCGCCGTCCGGAGGTCGAACAGCGCCTCCAGGACCCAGGGCGTGCCGGGCCGTTCCTTCTGCGCGCGGGCCGCGATTGCGAGCGCCTCCTCCCGGTCGCCCGTGCGGTTCGCCTGCGCCATCAGGCCGCGCAGGCCGAGCAGGCTGGTCTCCGGCTCGTCCACCATCGCCTGAAAGAAGCGCCGGGCCGCGCCGTCGTCGCCGTCCAACTGCGCCGCCTGCGCCGCAAGCAGCAGGGTCAGCGGCGCACCGTCGAGCGCCCGGTCGGCCTCGCGGGCCCGGCGTTTGGCTTCGTCCGCGGCGCCCGCCGCGACCGCCACCATGCCGAGGCTCAGCGCCCGGTATCCGCGTTCGCGGCGACGCCCGGCCCGCCCGAACCGCATCGCCTGCGGCGCGCGGCGGAGCGCGAGCCAGAACCGGTAAACGAACGCCGCCAGCAGGCCGAAAAACAGAAGCGCGACCAGGATCGCTCCTGTCCGGGCCTCGATGACCAGCCCCAAATCGTCGAGCCGGAGCGTGGTATCGCCGGGCATTTGCGCCAGCAAGACAGCCGCGGCAACGACGAGCCCGATCTTGAGCAGCGTCCAGAGCAGGCGGATCATCTGCCGTCCCTGGCGGTCAACGCCTCCAGTTCGGCGTCCGCGGCCAGCCGGTCGCGGGCGGTGAGTCGCCAGCCCTCGAAAGGCGGCGGCAGGCCGCCGCCGAGTTCCGCGACGGCGACCGCCAGATCGCCCTCCTCGACATGCGCTTCGGCCCGCCCGAGAGCCGCGTCCGCGCCGTCGCCCGGCAGGTCCTTGGAAACCCGGCGGACGCTCACGACATCGGAGAGCCGCCCGATCACGTCGTCGATCCAGGGCGTCCCGGTTGCCCCTTCCGGCCGCACGGTGCGGGCGCGGGCCAGCTCCCTGAATCGGCGCGCCAGCGTCTCCGCCGTCGGCAGACCCCGTTCGGCATGGGCCGTCCAGGCGCCGAGACCCGGCCCGCCCGCGGCTTGCAGCGCCTCCAGCTCGTCCTTGAACGGAGCGCCCGAGTCGACGGCGAATCTGAGGCGCGCCACGGCGAGCTTTACCGTCTCGCCCGCCTCGCCCGGAGGGGCCAGGTTGCCGATAGCGTCGCGAAGCGCAGCCAGTTCCCCGAGCGCCCTGTCTGCCGCGGCGCCGGCTTCGGCCGCGGCGCGGTCCGTCGCCTCCACCCTCGCTTCCAGACCCTCCGTTCCGGGGGCTGCCTCCAATCCCTCCAGACGCGCCTGCAACGCCGCTACCGCGCCCTTGAGGGAGGCGAGATCCGGGTCGGCCGCGCTTGCAGCCGCGTCCTCGCGCTCCGGCCGCGCTTCCAAGCCGGCGAGCCGTTCTTCGTGCGCCGCAATCTGCGCAGCGACCGCCGGAGCCACACCCGGCTCCGCTTGCTCGAGCCTCGCGATCCGTTCTTCCAGCGCTTCCAGGCGAACGACCAGACGTTGCTCGGACGCCTGCAGGGAGTCGCGCAGGGCGGCGACGCCTCGGGCCATCGCCTCGATCTTTTCCCCGTTGGCGTTTATGGCCGTGGATTGGGCGTCCGCCTGTGTCCTGTCGGCCGATTCGGCCTCGATTTTCGCCATCCGGACGGCAAGGCGCTCGATGTCCGCCGCGGTCGCCATGTCCGGCGGCTTGCCGGCGAGGAAGGCCGCAAGGCGCTCCGGCTGACCGGCGACCAGATAGCCCAGGGCCAGGATGAGGACGACCGGCAGGAGCCAGAGCAGCAGGAACAACCGTCCGCGCCGGCGGCGGCGGGCGGCCGCGGTCTCATCCGGATCGGCTGCCGGGGCGTCGTTCGGGACCGCTTCGACCTCTATCGGCTCCGCCTCGAGGGCGGGCTCGTCCTGCGGCCTGTCCGTCATCGCGGCCCTTCGGTCGTTCCGCGGCTTTCGCCCGCCGCGGCTGATGTCTCCAGCATAAGGTCCACTTCCGCCATCATCGCCTCGTGATCCGGCCGGCCGGCGACGCGGATCTCGCGCCAGGCAACGCCTTCCAGAGCCCGGCCCACGGCCTCGCTGAGGACGCAGGCGCGAATCAGGCGGCAGCTGCCGCCGACGCCGCTCCGCCGCGCCAATCTAGCAAAGACCGCCGCCGTCCGGGGAGAGAAAAACAGGGCGAGGCGCACGCGGCCGGCGGTCAATTCGCCCGTCAGGGCGGTGCTGAACGCCTCGGCGGCGCGGGCGCGGTAAAGCCTCTCCCGCCGCACCGCGAAGCCCGCTTCCTCCAGGCCGCCGGCGAGGTCTCCCGCCGCGACCTCGCCCGAGGCATGAAGCAGGGGACCGGCCGACGGGTCCGAGCGCGCCGCCGCCAGACCCGCCAGCGCGCGGACATCGCCCGCCGCGCTCTCGACCTGCCGGAAACCCGCGGTGCGCGCCGCCCGGGCCGTTGCGTCTCCCGCCGCGAACGCCGGCAGTGCGCGCTCCGGCGACGCAGCCGCGAAGGCGCGCACGCCGTTCGCGCTGGTGAACAGCAGCGCCTGCACGCCTGACAGGTCGAGGACAGGCGTCGGCAGGAACTCGATTTCGAGCATCGGTTCCACGAGGGCGGCGACGCCACGGGCGGCCAGCGCATCGGCCGTGCGGCGGGCATCCGGACGGGGCCGGGTGACGAGGGCCTGAATCACCGGTCGAGCGCCCCCGGCGGCGCATCCGCCCGGAGCGCTTCCCCGGCATCCCGGCCGATTGCCGGGGCGTCTCCGGCAGAGCCGGAACGGCGGACTTCCCGCATCTCCCTGCCGTCGGGCGTCAGCAGGCGGCCCCGAAGCGCGAGTTCGCCGTCCCGGAGGCAGGCATATGCGGCTATCGGCGTCCGGCAGGACCCGTCGAGCGCGGCGAGCAGGGCGCGCTCCGCCGCTACGCAAGTCGAGGTCGGCCCGTGGTCGATGGCGGCCAGGCGCTCGCGCAGCCCCGCATCCCCGGCGCGGCACTCGATACCGACCGCACCCTGGCCCGCCGCCGGCAGCATCTCCTCCGCCGCGATGGGCGCCGCGCTCTCCGTCAGGCCGAGCCGGTCGAGGCCGGCCATCGCCAGGAAGGTCGCGTCGAACTCGCCGGCGCGCACCCGTCCCAGCCGGGTTTCGACATTGCCGCGGATGAGCGCGGGTTCGAGGTCCGGACGCAGGGCGAGCATCTGCGCCTGCCGGCGGAGCGAGGCCGTGCCGACGCGCGCGCCCGGCGGCAGCCCGGCCAGCGTCCGCGCGCTACCCGCCAGCCCGTCGCGGGGGTCGGCCCGCTCCAGCATCGCGGCAAGGACGAAGCCTTCCGGCAGCACCGTCTCCAGGTCCTTCACGGAGTGGACGGCGGCGTCGATCCGCCCCTCGGCGAGCGCCGCTTCGATTTCCTTCGCGAACAGGCCCTTGCCGCCGATATCCGCCAGCCGGCGGTCGCGTATCCGGTCGCCGGTCGTGCGGATGACGGCGATCTCGACATCGAGGTCCGGCTCGCGCGCCCGCAAGGCGGCGGCGGCTTGCTCCGTCTGCCGGAGAGCGAGCCGGCTGCCGCGCGTGCCGAGACGGATTTTCACCATGGGCAGCGAGTTACCCGTTCGGGCCGACGGGCGCAATCGGTCATTGCACAGGCAGGCGGCGCCTGTATCGTCCAGCCGCGATGCGGGTTCTTGGCATAGAAACGAGCTGCGACGAGACGGCGGCAGCCGTCGTGGACGCCGACCGGCGCATCCTTGCCGAGCGCCTGCTGTCCCAGACCCGCGAACACGCGCCCTATGGCGGCGTCGTGCCCGAAATCGCGGCCCGCGCCCATCTCGACCATCTCGACCGGCTCATCTCGGAGACGATGGCGGAGGCGGACCTCGGTTTCGCCGACCTGGACGGCATTGCCGCGGCCGCAGGGCCCGGCCTGATCGGCGGCCTGCTGGTCGGGGCGACCACGGCAAAAGCCCTGGCGCTGGCCTGCGGGCGGCCTTTCCTTGCCGTCAACCATCTGGAGGCGCATGCGCTCACCGCGCGCCTCACGGACGGCCTCGACTTTCCCTGGCTCCTGCTGCTGGTGTCCGGCGGGCACACGCAATTGCTGGCGGTGGAGGGCGTCGGGCGCTACCGGCTCTATGGCGAGACCGAGGACGACGCGCTGGGCGAGGCCTTCGACAAGGCGGCGCGGCTGCTCGGGCTGGGTTATCCGGGCGGGCCGGCGGTCGAGAAGGCGGCGGAGGGGGGCGATCCGGCGCGGTTCCGCCTGCCGCGCCCGCTCGCCGGACGGCCGGGGGCGGGCTTCTCCTTTTCCGGCCTCAAGACGGCGCTGCGCCGCGCCGTCGAGGCGCTGCCCGCACCGGACGAGAAGGACATCGCGGACCTTGCCGCTTCCTTCCAGGCCGCCGCCGCCGATACGCTGGCCGAGCGCACGGCCAATGCCGCCGCCATGTTCCGGAGGGACTGCCCGGCCGGCCGTACGCTCGTCGCCGCGGGCGGGGTGGCCGCGAACCGGAGCCTCAGGGCGCGCCTGCAACAGGTAGCGGCGGAGCACGGTCTCGAATTCACCGCCCCGCCGCCGCGCCTCTGCACCGACAATGCCGCCATGATCGCCTGGGCGGGGCTGGAACGGCTGCGCCTCGGCGGGCGCGACGGCCTCGACTTCCGGCCCCGGCCGCGCTGGCCGCTCGCATCGTGAGGGGCCGGCCGTGAAGGTCGGCATTCTGGGAGCCGGCGCCTGGGGGCGCGCGCTGGCGAAAACGGCCGGGCGCGCCGGACACGCCGTCACGCTCTGGAGCCGGGTCGACGGACCGGACCGGTTCGAGGATGCCGCCGCCGCCGATGTCGTCGTGCTCGCGGTGCCGGCCCAGGCCATGGCCGAAACGGCCGCCCGGCTGGACCCCGGAAAGGTCCGGGGCGCGCTGGTGATCGCCGCCAAGGGCCTGGAGCGCGGCACGGGCCGGCTGATGAGCGAGGTGCTGGAACCCGGTTTCGCCGCGGGCGCGCTGTCCGGCCCCAATTTCGCGGCCGAAGTGGCAGCGGGCCTGCCGACGGCGGCCGTGCTCGCCGGAGGGCCGCAAGCCGCCTTCGCCGCGAGCGGCTTCCGCGTCTATGAAAGCCGCGATGTCGTCGGGGTGCAGCTTTGCGGGGCGCTGAAGAACGTCATCGCCATCGCCGCCGGGATTACCGAGGGACGCCGGCTCGGCGAGAACGCCCGCGCCGCGCTGGTCACGCGGGGTCTCGCCGAAATCCGCCGCCTCGTCATCGCCGAGGGCGGCGAGGCCGAGACGGTCGCCGGGCTGGCGGGCCTCGGAGACCTGATGCTGAGCGCGGCCGGCCCCACCTCCCGCAACTATGCCTACGGCGTGGCGCTGGGCGCAGGCGAGCCGCCGGCCGCCGCGCTCGCCGAGGGTGCGCTGACGGCAGAGCCCGCGCTTCTCCGCGCGGCGCGCGCCGGGGTGGAGTTGCCCATTGCACGGGCCGTCGCCGATATTGTCGCCGGGCGCGCCGATATCGACTCTGCGATGAAACGGCTGCTGGCCCGGCCCACCGGCCGCGAATGACCGGAAAGGAAGAGGAAACCGCCCCATGAATTACTGGCTTTTCAAGAGCGAGCCCGGCGCGTGGTCGTGGCAGGACCAGCTGGAGGCCGGCACGGCGGAGTGGGACGGCGTGCGCAATTACCAGGCCGCCAACAACATGAAGGCGATGCGGATCGGGGACCGGGGCTTCTTCTACCACTCGGTCGGCGAGCGGGCGATCGTCGGCACGGTCGAGGTGGCGAAGGAATACTACCCGGACCCGACCGACGCCTCCGGGCGATTCGGCATGGTCGATGTGCGCGCCGTCGAGAGCGCGGCCCGCCCGGTGACGCTCGCGGAGATCAAGGCGGACCCCGATTTCGCCGACCTCCCGCTCGTGCGCCAGTCGCGGCTCTCCGTTTCGCCGGTGCCGGCCCCGCTCTGGGCGAAGCTCTGCGCGATGGCCGGCGTCTCGGCCTGACCGGCCGCGAACGCATGGGCTGGCTGGACCGTATCGCGGAATGCAACCGGCACGACCTGTCCGGTTTCCTGCCGTTCGAGGTCGGGGAGAAACGCGTCGGCTGGGTCCGCCGCAGCCTGACGGGGCGGCTCGCCGAGCGTCCGGAGGTCTTTGCCGTCGGCGCCCGCTCGGTCGGTTTCGCGTCCGGCCTCGACACCCCCGAACGGCGGAGCGCCGCGCTCGCCGAAATCGTCCGCGACTGGCACGGACGCGGCCTGCTGCGCCGGGTGAGCGGCGAGCTGCTGGAGGTCGGCGCGGGGATGGGGGAACCGCCGCTCCTCCTGATCGACCGCTCGGCCGTGCAGGCCTTCGGCTTCACTGCGGTCGGCGTGCATGTCAACGGCTATGTGCGGCGCCCCGACGGGCTGCATGTCTGGATCGCCGAGCGCGCCGCCGGCCGCCACAGCTATCCCGGTATGCTCGACAATATGGTCGCCGGGGGGCAGCCGGCCGGCCTTTCGCTGATGGAGAATGTCGTCAAGGAAGCGGGCGAGGAGGCCGGCATCCCCGCTGCGCTCGCCCGGACCGCCCGGCCAGCCGGCGCGGTCACCTATTGCCTGGAGACCGAAGCGGGTTTGCGCCCCGACATCCTCTATGTCTACGATCTCGAACTTCCCGCCGGCTTCCAGCCGCGCAACAGCGACGGCGAGGTCGCGCATTTCGAGTTCTGGCCGGCGGCGCGGCTCGCCGAAACCGTGCAGGACACCGCGCGCTTCAAGTTCAACTGCAATCTCGTCATCATCGACTTCCTCATCCGCCGGGGCGTTCTCGGCCCGGAAGAGCCGGACTATGCCGCCATACTCGCGGGCCTCCGTCCGGCGCTTCCCGTCGATCCCTGGCGGTTGTGGTAGGCTTTTCCGGCGCGGGCGAGGCGGGAGGCTCCGATGGTCCACGAAGTCCTGAATGACGGTTTTCTCGAGGTTATCGACCCGGAAGCGGCGCCGGAACAGATCGGCAGCGGCTTCGATTTCACCGAGGGGCCGGTCTGGCATCCGCGCGAGAAGACGGTGGTCTTTTCCGACATGCCGGGCAACATCATGCGCGTGTGGACCGAGGCCGGGGGCATCGGCACTTTCCGGCAGCCGAGCGACATGGCGAACGGCAATGCCTACGACCGGGAAGGCCGGCTCGTCACATGCGAGCACGCCACCAGCCGGGTGACGCGCACCGGACATGACGGCGGCATCGAGGTGCTCGCCAGCCACTATGACGGCAAGGAACTGAACAGCCCGAACGACATCATCGTGGCCTCGGACGGCGCGGTTATCTTCACCGATCCGGGATTCGGCCGCATGGCCTATTACGGCGTCGAGCGCGAGTCCGAGCTGGATTTCCGCGGCGTTTACCGGCTGGAAACGGGCGGCGGCGAACCGCGCCTGCTCGCCTCCGATTTCGACCAGCCGAACGGCCTCTGCCTCTCGCTCGACGAAAAGCGGCTCTGGATCAACGACACCATGCGCGGCCACATAAGGGTGTTCGATGTCGGGGCGGACGGCGCGCTTTCGTCCGGCCGCCTCTGGGCGGAGGTTGCCGGCGAAGGACCCGGCGCACCCGACGGCATGAAGATCGACGCGGAGGAGCGGATCTACTGCACAGGCCCCGGCCCCGGCATCCACGTCTTCGCCCGCGATGCGACACCGCTGGGCGTCATCCGCATCCCGGAAGGCACCGCCAATTTCTGCTTCGGCGGCGAAGACATGCGCACATTGTTCGTCACCGCCTCGACCTCGCTTTACCGGGTGCCGATGCGCGCGGCGGGGCCGGAATTGCAGTTCTGAGGGTGGGGCCCGACTGCCGGGCATACCGGGCGGAGAAACACGTAGAGAACAAACATGGTGGCAGAATGAGGCCCACCATCTATGTCGAAACTTCCGTCGTCAGCTACCTGACGGCCCGGCCTTCCCGCGACCTTATAATCGCCGCCTATCAGGAGGTCACGCGCGAATGGTGGGAATCGGCTAGCGGCCGCTTTTCCCTGGCTGCCTCCCTTCTCGTTCCCGAGGAAGCCGCCCGGGGAGATCCCGGATCTGCCCGCGCCCGGTTACAGGCCCTTGAGGGCATAACGCTTCTCCAAGTGACGCAGGACGCCCGGCGCCTCGCGAGGAGCCTTCTGGCTATTGGTCTCCTCCCCCGAACCGCCGCCATCGACGCTCTGCACATTGCGGTAGCCGCTGCCCACGGTCTCGATTATCTGGTAACATGGAATTTCCGGCATATCGCCAACGTCGCGGTTCATACGCAGCTTGAGCGGGCTTGTTGGGACGCCGGTTACGAACCGCCCGTGATCTGCTCGCTGCATCAACTTCTGGAGATTGGCTATGGCGATCTGGAAACCTGACTCCGTGATTGCTGAAGTCCGGGCCGTTAAGGATGCGTATGCGGCGGAATTCGACTTCGATATCGACGCAATCTGTGACCATCTAGCCGCGGTCGAGAAAGCTTCGGGTTGGAATTACGTTACCCATCCACCGCGCCGTATTGTTACGAAAGTGCAGGACGATGGATGACGGCACCTTTTAGAAATTGTGAAATTAGTATAGTAATTAATCACTTGTAACATCTTCGATAGTTCGGGGAAATAGTTGTGGAAATAAAGATCGCAAAAAAGACAATTCCGCTGCGAGGAATCAGCATAAATTTAGAAGATGTCGTTCGTATAGTAGAGCGACTAAAGGGTCTCGTTGATGAAGAAGGGTCTAGAGAGATTTCCGAACTTATACCAAGGGTCACTGTTTAGAACCCATTGGCCCATTTTCGTGTACCGATAGAGGCGATCCGTTCTGGCTGTGAAACGAGATTGTTCCAGGCATTGCAGCAGTGATCGAGGATATCGTCGTAGTTCTGGAAGACGCGG
>JAJDYL010000226.1 GCA_022825195.1 Alphaproteobacteria bacterium | reverse complement strand
CCGCGTCTTCCAGAACTACGACGATATCCTCGATCACTGCTGCAATGCCTGGAACAATCTCGTTTCACAGCCAGAACGGATCGCCTCTATCGGTACACGAAAATGGGCCAATGGGTTCTAAACAGTGACCCTTGGTATAATTGCCCGCGCGGCAGCAGGCCGGGCAGAGGACGCACCCCTCCCGCCTGCTTACGCCGGGGCGTTTGCGGCGCCCCAGCCATTGCTTTCTGCAGAAAAGCGGAACGGCGGCCCCGGAAGCCGCCTTTCTCTCATGCCTATTCTACACTATTCCTCTGAAAATCAAGCCATTTCGGGAACCAAAAATGAAAATATCGGACAAATTTTTCACAACTCATTGAACTGGCGGGATAATTACGGGCGCTCGATACGCCGCTTCACACCTGCTCCGGATGAGCGAATCCGGCAGCCTCGCCGCCCGGACCCCTCCCTCGCGACCTTCACCGCCCCCGGACGAGGATGCCGACGATGGTTTCCTCGCCCAGGGACCGGCAGGCCTCCAGGCGCTGAAGGCCGTCGACCAGCACCAGGCGCTCGCCGTCCGGGCGTACCAGGATCGGCGTCCGCTGGCCCTCTTCCAGCATGCTCTCGGCGATCGCTTCCACGGCCGCGGGATCGACGGTACGACGCCGCCTCACCGGAACGTAGATGTCGGAGATTCTGAAGACCCGATCTTTCAGCATGTCCCAGCGTCTCACGGGCGGGCGGCCCGCGAAAGCGGGATTTCCGTTCCGCCTGCCCTATTTCAACTGTTTCCGGGCCAGCCGCGCCCCGTCGACCATGGTCTTCAGTTTCGCCCTCGCGACCGGCAGCGACAGCGGCACCAGTCCGCAATCCGGCGCCGCCTGGATCTGCGCCGCCGGCAGATGCTTCGCGGCCGCGAGCAGCTTTTCCGCGACATATTCCGGCGTCTCGACCTCGTCGGTTCCGTTGTCGATGCAGCCGAACATGACCGTCTTGGAGGGGCAGAGGCGAAGCAGCGCGGGGTCCAGGCGCGACGCCTCGAACTCGAGCGCCAATTGATCGACCCTGGAGCCTTCCAGCGCTTCCAGGATCACCGGATAGCTGTCCATGATCGGCCGGGGCACGCCGGGCATCGGATAGCTGTAGCAGACATGCGCGGCCGTCTCGGTGTTCTCGATCCCCTCCAGACACCGGTCCAGCGCTTCGATGCCCCATTCCCTGACCTTGTCGGGATAGCGGCTGAACACGGGCTCGTCGAACTGGATCACGGCGGCACCCATCGCATCGAGCTCGCGCGCTTCCGCGTTGAGGGCGTCCGCCACATCCATCGCCATCGCCGCCTCGTCGCCGTAATGCTCGTCGGCCGTCGAATCGACCACGGTCATCGGCCCCGGCATGGTGATCTTCACCGGCCGGTCGGTCTCCGCCAGCAGGAATTCGAGGTCGTCGGCGAGCATCGGTTTCGTGCGCCGCACGGGGCCGACGCAGCGGCCGACCTCCGCCAGCCGGCGCCGGTTCCGGGTCCATTTCTTCGCCAGAACCCCGTAGTCGAACCCGGCGAGGCGCATGGTGATATAGGTGAGATAGGACCGGCGCCGCTGTTCGCCGTCGCTGACGATGTCGATCCCGGCGGCCTCCTGGTCGTGCAGGGTCACCCGGGTCGCGTCGTCCATGGCGTCGGACAGCAGATCGCCCGAGAAGACCCAGTCCGCGCCCTTGCCGTGAACCTGCTTGCCCGCCTCGTTGAGCGGCACCTGCTCCATCAGCCAGGCCGGCTTCGGCATGGAGCCCACGACCGTGGTGAGAAACGGTTCCGTCACGGCTACCTGCCCCCGCTTACCGATCCGGTTCGCATGCTAGCGCCTTGACGGCTTCTTCGCCAAGCAGGCCGGTCGGCGGAGCCGGGGCCGGCGCAATCGACCCGCATGCACGCCGCTTCGACGCTCCGGGTCATGCCAGCGCTGTCCCGGCGTCGCTCGGGGCCGGGAAGCGACGGAAGCCCGGCGTCTTCGCCGGCGAGAGCACGATCAGGCCACCGTCCACGACCGGCAGCCCGCCGGCTGCGGCGCGTTCCCTTCGTGCACGGCCTCCATTCTCCGTCGCGGCGTCCCGATGCGCCGGCCGGTCCGCTCACAGCGGCTCTATCTCCGTCGCCTGGAGCCCGCGCGCCACGCGTTCCGCCCGGACGAGGACGCGCTGTCCCGGCAACAGGTCGGTCATGCCGGAGCGGAACAGCACGCTCGCATGGACGAACACTTCGGCGCCGCCGGCGTCCGGCACGATGAAGCCGAACCCCCTCGTCGGGTCGAAGAACTTGACGGCGCCGGACAGCTCCATGTCCGCCGGCCGGGGGCCGTCGGCCTGCGGGCCCGGATACCGGGGGGCGAAGGACGGGTTGCGGTCCGCCGGGCCGGGTCCGGGAACCGGGGGCTCGACCGAGAGGATCTGCGACACCTGGGGACCTCGGTCGCCCGGCACGGTCTCGCAGGTCACCGCCGCCCCCTGGGGCAGCGTGTCGCGCCCGGAGGCCCGCACGGCGCCAAGGTGGCAGAACAGGTCGGCGGAGCCGTCCTCCGGCTCCAGGAAGCCGTAGCCCTTGTCCGGGTGGAACCATTTGACGAGCGCCCGGACCCGGCGGCCCGAAGCGCCGGCGCCCGGCAGGGCCGCGCCCGGTCCGGCGGCGGGCGGGCGGGGCGCAGCCGTGGAAAAGTCGACGGTCAGGATTCGCGAGACCTCCGGTCCGCGCGAGGCCGGCGCCGTCTCGCAGGCGACCGTCGCCCCGGCTAGAAGGGTGGCGAGGCCCACTGCGGTCAATGCCGATTCCCGGCAGTAAATGTCGGGCGAGCCGTCGCCGGGAACGAGAAAGCCGTAGCCCTTCGCCGGATCGTACCATTTGACCGCCGCCGAAATGCGCGCGCCGGCGCCGGGTCCTGAAGGCGGAGAAGGCGGATTTGTCATCCCGAACCGTTCCTCATGACGCAATTGCGGATCGAATGCCCTTTCTACAGCCCGCCCCGAAGGCGGTGAAGGACCCCGGGAGACGGTCCGGCCGCCCGCCGCACGAGGCCGCGCAGCACTACCACGGTGCCTGTCCGCCAACGCCGCCGCGAAAGCTACAGGAGATCCGGGGTCCAGCCTGTCGGGGCTTCGTCAGGTTTCAAGAGCGGTTCCGGGCCTGGCCCCAATGCCGTTTCGATCCGCGCCGCCGGGCTCTGCGGCCGGAGGACGCGGGGGAGCCGCGCGCTACTGCACGACCATGAGATAGCGCCGGGCGATTTCCGGATCGCGCTCGAACTCCTGCATCGTGCCGGAAAACACCATGCGTCCCCGGTCGATGATATAGATCCGGTCTGCGGTTTCATGCACCAGGTGCAGCTGCTGCTCGGAAATCAGCATCGATACGCCCAGCGACTTCAACCTCTCGACCGCAGCGATCACATCCCGCGCAACGATCGGCGCCAGGCCTTCATGCGGCTCGTCCAGGAGCAGCAGTTGCGGATTGGTCAGCAGGGAGCGCGCGATGCTGAGCATCTGTTGCTGGCCGCCGCTGAGGTTTCCGGCAAGCCGGGAGTGGAACTGGCCGAGTTGCGGGAACAGTTCCGTCACCCGCTCGACGTTCCAGTATCCGTCGTTTGCGGCATACGAACGCGGCACTTTCAGGTTTTCCGCCACGGTCAGGCTGGCGAATACCCGGCGGTCTTCCGGCACATAGCCGATGCCCTTGCGGGCGACCTGATGCGGCTCGAGGCCGGCGATGTCCTCGCCCTTGAAGCGGACCGATCCGCCTGTAACCCGAATCAGATCGTGAACGATGCAGCGCATCGTGCTGGTCTTGCCGGCGCCGTTGCGGCCCACCATGCATACCACTTCGCCTTCCCGGACCTCGAGGTCGATGCCGTGAAGCGCCTGGCTTTGCCCGTAGGCCGCGACCACGTCTTCAAGCGCCAGCATCAACCGTTCCCGCCGAGGTAAATGTCCTGAACCGCCGAATTGGCGGCGATCTCGTCCGGCCTCCCTTCCGCGAAGACGCCGCCGAGCGCCATTACGGTGATCGATTCCGCCGCCTTGAAGACAACATCGATATCGTGCTCGACGAACACCAGGGTCAGCCCCCGCTCGCGCGTGACCGCCAGCACCAGGTCGATCAGCTCATGGCGTTCGCGCAATCCCATCCCGGCGGTCGGCTCGTCGAGCAGCAGCACCTTCGGCCGGGTCGCCAGCACCATGCCGAACTCCAGCCGCTTGCGGTCGCCGTGCGAGATATCGTCGACGACCCGGTCGGCAAGCCCGTCGAGCTCGATGGTTTTCAGATCGGCGAGCACCGTATCCTCCATCGTCCGCAGCCGGCCGGCCCGCAGGCTGAACCAATGGCCCGACACGGCATTGTGGGCGCAGAGCATGTTGTCGAAAACGGTCATGCGGCGCAGGGTGCTGGATATCTGGTAGGTGCGGCCGACGCCGAGCTTCGCGACCTGGTGCGGATGCTGGCGCCTGAGCCGGCGGCCGGCGACCTCGACGCTGCCGCGGTCGGCCACGATCTGCCCGCTGAGCACATTGATGAGCGTGGTCTTGCCCGCGCCGTTCGGACCGATGATGGCGCGGATCTCTCCTTCATCGACGGTAAGGTCGACGCTGTCCAGGGCCACGAACCTGCCGAACTGCTTGTGCAGGCCGCGCACCCTGAGGGCCGGCTGGGATATGGCGCCCGCGGTCACAGCCGCCGCCCGATCCGCTCGACGACGCGCCGGACCAGGCCGGCGATGCCGCTCGGGGAAACAATCACGACGATGACGATGATGACCCCGACGACAAGCTGCCAGTACTGGAAGTAGTGCGCCGCAAGATTGTCGAGGAGCTTGTAGACGATGGCCCCGTAAATGCCGGCGCCGAAGCTGTAGAGGCCGCCGAGCACCACCATCAGCAGCCCGTCCACGGTGAACAGGACGCCGACATAATCCGGAAACACATTGCCGTGGAAAATGCCGAACAGGGTGCCGGCGACGCCGGAGAAAAACGCCGAGATGACGAAGGCGATCAACTGCACGGATTTTCGCCCGTGCCCGAGAGCGGCGGCGCGCGCCGGGTTCTGGCCGACGGCCCGTATCGTGAGGCCAAGCGGCGAATACACCACACGCCACAGCATCAGGATCGCCACCGTGACCACGCACAGGACCACAAGGCCGAACTGGTGGGGCGCGAGCCCGAGCATGGTCGGGACATGGCCGGAGATGCCCGAATCGCCGCCGGTCACGTCGAACCATTGAAAGACGACCGCGTATGTCACCTCCGCGCAGGCCAGCGTGAGCATCGCGGCGTAGATGGCGGTCAGCTGGACGCAGAGAATGCCGTAAACCAGGCCGAAAAAGGCGCTGACCAGAGGACCGGCAATGATGCCGAGCACGATCGGGAAATCGAAGTGGGTAATGGACAGGGCCAGGCCGTAGGCGCCGAGGCCGAAATATACGGCATGCCCGAAGGACACCATGCCGCTGAAACTCAGCAGCAGGTTGAGCGCGCTGGCGTAGAGGGCAAAGATCATCACCTCGATCAGCGCAAAGACCACCAGGGGCGGCGAAACCACCAGCAGGACGGCCTGCAGCACGACCACGGCCGCGACCAGGCGCCAGTTGATCGCATAGGGGTCCCGGCGCTGCAGCGCCGTTTCGGAGTCCGCCCGGGTCCCGTCGCCTTGCGCCATGATTACTCCGTCGTCCTGCGCAGGGACCGGATGAGCAGCACCACGGCCATGAGCAGGAATATGATTACCATCGACAGCCGCGGCGCGAACAAGAGGCCGAGGGCCTTCAGAATGCCGACCGCAAGCGATGCGTAGAGCGCGCCGTAGAAGTTGCCGAGGCCGCCGATCACGACCACGATGAAAGCCAGCACGATAACCCGCGTATCCAGCAGGTAGTTGATGCTTTCGAAGGCGGCGGCGAAACCGCCGGCAATCCCGGCCAGGAAGCAGCCGATGGCGAATACCGAGGAAAAGACGTGGGCCTGGTTGGTGCCGAGCAGCGCAACCATGCCCCGGTCGTCGGTGGCGGCCCGCAGGATGATCCCGGCATGGGTGAATTTGAGGAAGCCCCAGACCGCCGCCAGCACCACCACGCCGACACCCACCATGACCAGCTGATAGGTCGGCAGATAGGTGCCGCCGATCACCGCCGCGCCGGACAATGCGTCCGGCAGCGAGACCGTCACGTCATCGAGGCCCCAGAGGAATTTGGTGACATCGCGGATTATCAGCACCGCAGCCAGGGTCAGCACCAGCTGCATCAGTTCCTCGGCGTGATAGACGCGGCGCAGCAGGAACACCTCGAACAGCAGGCCGAGCGCGGCTACCAGCAAACCGCAGATCAGGATCGTCACGAAAAAGCCGAGGGCCGTGCCCTCGGCGATCCACGGATATATCTGGTAGGTCAGAAACGCGCCGACCATGTAGAACGAGCCGTGGGCGAAATTGACGATCCGCGACACGCCGAAAATCAGGGTCAGGCCGGATGCGATCAGGAAGAGGAATATCCCCTCCATGACGCCTTGCATGACTTGCACGAACAGCATCGCTCGATTTCCGTGGCGGCGCGGGGAGTCCCCGCCTCATCGTCCCGGCGGAGGACTCCCGAAGAGCGGCCGGCGACCGCGTGCCCGTCTTATTTGGCGGCGGCTGCCCGGAGCGCCTTGACCGTCTCCTCCGACGGCAGGGTGACGTCGCCGGGGATCACGTTCACGTCGGACATGGTCGGGAACGGGTAGGCGTCGGTCATCTTCGTCACGCCCAGATAGCTCGGCGCGTTGAAGGTGTTGTCGATCATCCGCATCTTCAGCGGCCCGCGCATGGTGTCGAAGGTCATGGAGCCGAGCGCCTGGCGGAATTTCTCCGGATCGGTCCCGCCGGCCGCGTCGATGCCGCTGGCGATGATGTACATCGCATCGTAGCCGAGCATGCCCCAGTCGTTCGGATATTCGCCGTCATGGGCTTTGCGGTACTTTTCGATGAAGGCGTTCGCCTTGTCGGAATCCAGCGCATAGAACGGCCCGCGGGCCCAGCCGTGCACGCCGTCCGGAATATCCTTGCCGAGAGACATGTAGCTTTCGGTGCTGAGGAACGTGAGCAGTTCGGTCCGTTCGAGCAGGCCGTAGGACCTGCCCTGCTTGATCAGGCTGTTGGTGCCGCTTCCGAACAGGACTCCCATGATCGCGTCCGGCTCTTCCGACAGCGCCGCGGTGATGTAGGAGGTCAGGTTGGTCTCGCCGATACGCGGCCAGAGCTGCTTCGAGATCTTCACCTCGGGCTTCAGCTTCGCGAGTTCCTCGGTGAAGACCTTGACCGTGGTCCGGCCCCATTCGTAGTCGAGGCCCATGGTGACGATGTTGTTCCAGTCCTGGCGCGCCGCATACTCCGCGAGCGCCTTGCCTTCCATGAGGGTGTGCGGCTGGGTCTGGAAGACGAACGGATGCCCGAAATCGACGGTCGCCTTGTGGGTGCCGCTGATCGCGCTGACGAGCGGGACGCCGTATTGCTGCGAAATCGGGTTGATCGCCATGAACACCGAGCTTGAGCACACCCCGGTCAGGAGATCGACCTTTTCGGTAAGAACGAGGTCGCGCGCCTGCTTGGCGCCCTCGTCGGGCTTGGTCTTGGAATCGCGCCAGACGACCTCGATCTGGCGGCCTGCCGCGCCGCCGGCCGCATTGATTTCCTCCAGTGCGATCTTCATCGCCTTGACAGCCGAATGGGTAAGCCCCCCGCAGGCGCCGGAGATACCGCCGACATAGCCGATCTTGACCGGGTCGGCAGCCTGCGCCGCGCCGCCCAGGCCTGCCGCCAATGCGAGCACCGTCGAAATTCTCAAAAGCGTCCTGCGGTCCATAGTCCTCTCCCGTTGCATATGCCCGTTTCCCCGGCATGCGGCGCCAGGGCCATCCGGCCGCCTTATTGTTGTGCCGGGCGCGAGACAAAAGCAACCGCCCTGTTCCGGGCGCAAACGGCGGCCGGCCGCCTTGTCGGCCGGTGGCAGTTCGTCCAAGCTGGCCGCCGAACGAAGGAACCGCGCCGGAGTGCAGATGGCCGCCTTCGAAACGCGCCTTACCGCGGAGATGGTCCGCACCTACCGCGACGCCGGGTTCTGGCGGGGCGAAACCTTCCACGACATCCTGGCGCGGCGCGCAGACCTGCATCCGGAGCGCGAGGCGCTGTGCGACGGGCGCCAGCGCGTCACATACCGGGAACTGGCCGACCGCATCGACGCGGTGGCGGCAATTCTCCAGGCCCACGGGATCGCGCGCGGAGATGTCGTCACCGTCCAGCTTCCGAACCGGATCGACTTCGCCTGCGCGTTCTTCGCCATCGAACGCCTCGGCGCCGTCGCGGTCCAGGTGAGCACCGATTTCCGCGAACGCGAGCTCGCCTTCATACTCGAATTCTCGCAAAGCGCCGCCTTCGTCTGCCCGGGGCGCTTTCGCGGCTTCGACCATGCGCGGATGATCCGCGGACTGCGTCCCTCCCTCCCGCTGCTCCGCCTTGTCGCCTGCACCGACCCGGCGGCCGGAGACGACATGGTCCCGCTTGCGGACGCCATCGCCGGACGCGCGCCGGCCACCGGCCTCCTTCCGGTGGCGATGGAGCCCGACGAGGTTTTCCGGATGGCCTTTACCTCCGGCACCACCGGCAATCCGAAGGCGGTGATCCACAGCCATGAGACGACACTGTCGGCGGCGCGCATTCAGAATCTCGACCTCGGGGTCGGCGCGGAGGACGTGCTGCTGCTCTACCTGCCGCTCGGCCTGAATTGGGGTTATCTCGCCCTGTTGCAGACCCTGATCGCCGGCGCCCGCGCCGTGCTGCTGGACCGGTTTTCGGCGGCCGGGGCGCTGGCGCTGATCGAATCGGAGGGAGTGACGAACATTCCCACCGCCCCGGCCGCGATCATCGAACTGCTCAATGCGCCGGAACTGGACCGCACCGACCTTTCCTCCCTGAAGCAGGTGGTGAGCGGCGGGGCCTCCTGCCCGGTGGAGACGATCCGGGAATTCCGGGCCCGGATGCCCGGCGACTTCATCGAGCTATACGGCATGCTGGAGTCCGGCTTCCACAGCTACACGCGGCCGGACGACGATCCGGAGGCCGTGAGCGGCACCGTCGGCCGGCTGGCGACGGGCCTCGGCCTGCGTATCCTCGACGATGCCGGCCGGGGTGCCGCTCCCGGCGAAACGGGCGAGATTGCCGGGCGCGGACCGTCCATCCATCTCGGCTACCACAACAACCCGGCCGCCAATGCGGCCGCCTTCACCGCCGACGGATGGTTCCGGACAGGCGATATCGGTTACGTGGACGGGAACGGCAATCTCGTCATCTCGGGCCGCAGCAAGGAGCTCGTCAACCGCGGCGGCAAGAAATTCCATCCCCGCGAGATCGAGGAGATCCTCTATGCCAGCCCCAAGGTCCTGCATGCCGCGATAATCGGCGTGCCCGATCCCAGGCTCGGCGAACGAAACTGCCTGTGCGTCGTGCCGCGACGGGGACAGGCCGTGACGCTGGACGACATGAATGCGCTGCTCGACGGCAAGGTCGCGACCTACAAGCTGCCCGAAACCCTCGAGATTTTCGAAGCGCTGCCGTTCACGCCGACCGGCAAGCTGCAGCGCCACCGGCTCGCCGCCGAAGTCGCCGGGAGGCGCGCGGCGCAGGCCGCGGCCGGCGGAGCGGGGTGAGAGACCGATGCGCGTGGACGAAACCCGTGTTACCGCGCCGCGCATGGCGCAGTACCGCGAAGCCGGATATTGGAGCGAGACGACCAGCAATGACTGGCTGGAAGCCGCGGCCCGCAGCGCGCCCGACAGGCTGGCGCTGCAGGACAGGCGCGGCAGGCTCGACTACCGAACCTATCTGCGCCGGGTGGAGCGGCTGGCGGCGCGGTTCGCGGCGATGGGGCTGACCTCCGACGACGTGGTCGCGGTCCAGCTTCCCAACTGGAGCGAATTCGCCGTCGCCGTCAATGCCGCGATGCTCGCGGGCATACCGTTCTGCCAGTATCACAGCGACTTCCGCAGCCGCGAGGTCGAGTTCATCCTGGGCTTCACCGAAGCGTCGGCGCTGGTCGTTCCGGACCGCCACCGCGGCTTCGACTATCTTCCCATGATCGAACCGCTGCGCCGGGGGCTTCCGCATCTGAAGCACGTCATGGTGGTGGGCGACGATGTGCCGGAAGGGTATTTCGATCTTCGCGCCTTCCTCGACGCCGACGACGACCCGGAACTGCCGCCGGCCGCCCTGCGCCCGCGCCGGCCCGGCGCCGACGCGCTGGCGCGGACGGCCTTTACCTCCGGCACCACGGGAAATCCGAAGGCGGTGCTCCACACCCACAACACGACCAATTGCGCCCTGAAGTTCCTGAACCGCGGCCAGCGTATCGACGCCGACAGCGTGCTGCTGGTTTTTCTCCCGGTGGGCCTGAATTGGGGATTGTTCAATGTCCTGCAGGCGATCGACGCCGGCTGCCGCGTCATCCTCCAGGATATTTTCAGGGCCGGGGACGCGCTGGCGCTGATCGCCGGCGAACGGGTAACGCATTTCTGCTGCGCGCCCGCCCATCTCGTGGCAACGCTCAATGCGCCGGAATTCGGGCGTTACGACCTCGCCAGCCTGCAGGTAATCATGACGGGCGGCGCCTCCTGCCCGATCGAGGTCATCCGGGAAGTGCAGGCCCGCATGCCCGGACACCTGCTCGAAATGTACGGCATGCTCGAATGCGGCACGCAGGCGCACACCCTGTTGACCGACGATCCGGCAGAGGTTTGCGGCACCGTCGGCCGGCCGGTGCCGGAGATGGAAATCCGGGTGGTGGACGAGGAGGGTTCGAACGTTCCGGCCGGCGCCGTCGGAGAGATCCTGACCGCGGGCCCGTCCGTCACGATCGGCTACTACAACAATCCGGCGGCCAACCGCGAAAGCTTCACCGCCGACGGCTGGTTCCGCACCGGAGACCAGGGTCGCTTCGACGCCGGGGGCAATCTGCAGATCGTCGGGCGCACGAAGGAAATGCTCATACGGGGAGGCGCGAACATCTATCCCCGCGAGATCGAGGAAGCGCTCTACCAGCATCCGGGGATCCTCGACGCCGCGATCGTCGGGGTTCCCGACCCCCGCCTTGGGGAACGCGTCTGCGCCTGCATCGTCCCGCGGGCCGGGGAGACGGTCACATTCGAGGCGTTGACCGAATGCCTGAGAGGCCGGATAGCGACCTACAAGCTGCCGGAGTTTCTGCAGCTCTACGAGGATCTCCCGAGAACGCCGACCGGCAAGGTGCAGAAGCGGCCGCTTGCGGACATGGCCCGCCGCCGCCTGGCGGACGGCGAACGCTGAAGCCGCGGCCGAGGCCATCCCCGAGCGAGGACATCGCGATGCGCTACATCGACATGCATTCCCACTGGAAGACGCGGCGCGGCTATGTCCTGCAGACCGAGGCCGAACTGGCGAAACAGGGGCATACCTGGCGCTCCGAGCCCGGCTACGCGACAGAGGGGGAAATGGCCGACGACTTCCGGCGGGCCGGGGTCCGCGTCATCCTCGATTTCGGCTTCACCAAATTCATCCCCGCCGCAGAGGCCCGCGAGCTGCACGACTATGCCTTCGATACCCAGCGCCGGTTTCCCGATGCGATTCTCGGCAACTGGTTCCATTTTCAGCCCGAGAGCGGACCGGAAGCGCAGCGCGAGTTCGAACGCTGCATCGGCGACGGCAACGGTTTCGTGGGGCTGGCGGTTTCGGGCTCGGGCGGCGTGCCGGCCAGCGACCCCGCTTACGACCCCTTCTACGGCCTGTGTATCGAAGCCAATGTCCCGGCGCTCGTCTTCGTCGGCACGACCGGTCTGGGCTCCGGCTTTCCCGGCGGCAACGGGATCCTGCTCGACCACTGCCATCCGCGCCATCTGGACAATGTCGCGGCCCGGTATCCGGACCTGAAAATCCTCGCCGGCCGTCCGGCCTGGCCCTGGCAGACGGAAATGATCGCCGTCCTTATCCACAAGGCCAATGTCTGGTACGAGCTGCACGGCTGGTCGCCCCGGTATTTCTCCGAGGACCTGAAATACGAGATTCCCCGGCGCCTCAAGGACCGGGTCATGTTCGGTGCGGACTACCCGCTGCTGAGCTACGAACGGCTGATCGCCGACTGGCGCGGGCTGGGCTATTCCGACGAAGTGATGGAGCGGGTGAATTACCGCAACGCCGAAACGTTCCTCGCCATGTTCGGGCATTGACGTGGACCTGGGACTCGAAGGCAAGGTCGCCGTCGTCAACGGCGCGAGCCAGGGCATCGGCTTCGCGATCGCCAGAACCCTGGCCGGGGAAGGCGCGCGGGTCGCGGTCTCCGGCCGGCGCGAACCGGCGCTCGACGCCGCCGTCGACGACATAACGAGGACCACGGGCGGCGAGCTTCACGCGATACCGGGCGACATCCGCCGGGCCCGGGACTGCGAGCGGATCGTCGCCGGGGCGGTCGCCCGTTTCGGCGGCCTCGACATCCTGGTCAACAATGACGGCGCGCCGCCATTGGGCAGCTTCCTTGAATTCGACGACGAGGCCTGGCGCCGCGCAGTGGATCGGAACCTGATGAGCGTGGTCCGGTGCATCCGGGCCGCCGCGCCCCACATGAAGGCGCGCGGCGCCGGCAGCATCGTCAACATAACGGCGCTGTCGGCGATCCAGCCGATTGCCGGTTTCGGGCTCTCCGTCGCCACCTGGGCCGGCGTCATCGGGCTGGCCAAGACCCTGTCGCGCGAACTGGCGCCGGAAATCACGGTCAACACCCTCGCGCCGGGCCTGATCGACACGCCGCGAATGCGTCTGGTCGCGGAGCAGTCGCCGGATGAGATGAACGGGTTGATCGGCGATATTCCTCTCGGCCGTCTCGGCGACGCCGACGAGGTCGCCGCCACCGTGGCATTCCTGGCCTCTCCGCGCGGCCGCTACATCACCGGCACCATGCTGGCCGTCGACGGCGGCTTGTCGCGGGCGACATTCTGACACCGCGCGGCTCTCGCCTTCCGTCCATCAGGCAAGCCCGCCGGGCACTCCCGGCGTGGGCACGGGCCTCAGGACCACCGTGTCGCCATGTTCGACGCCGAGCGCCTTGCGGCCGAACGGATCGAGCAGGACGGTATCGTCGATATGGCCGGCATCGACCGTGACCCAGGCGCGCAGCGGCGCGGGATTGGCGCCCATTACCTCTGTCAGGTCGCCTTCGGAGACCCCCAACCGGGCCGCCATTGCCGGAGAAAACCGCACCGTCCGGCGCCGGCCGCGGCCGCCGACATACGGGTCCAGCGCATCGTCGGCCACGACCCGGGCCCGATAGCGGGCCGCCGCGAGCGCCGTTCGGGCGGCTTCGCTCGCCGCGCCGTCTATCTCCCCGCCGTCATCGAGCACCACCCCGTAAACTTCGGCGGCTGCGGCCCGGCTGACGAGGCCCTCGGCAACGTCCCGGCGAACCGACGCCGGGTCGCGGGCCAGCGGGTCCCCGTAGCCGCCGCCCCCGGCCGAACGCATCACCACGATGTCATCGCGGCGAATCGTGTGGCCCGTCACCTTGCCCGGCGTGGGGAAACCGGTCTCGCCGCCGTCTCGGACCACCGAGACGATGTAGGGCGCTCCGCTGCCGCCGCCGAGCACGCCGAAGGGAGGGATCACGGCCCGGTCGCTCAGCACCGAGTAACTGCCTTCGTCGTCCAGCAAACGCACCTCGCGGCGCATGCCGAGCCCGCCGCGGCTCGTCCCGGGTCCGCCGGAATCGATCCGCAGTTCGCATCGCTCCACCAGCAGCGGCATCTCGTTCTCGATCGACTCGACGGTCTGTATCGAGGGCAGATTGCCGAAATCGACATTCACCATGGCGCTCGGGCCGTCATGCTGCAGGAATCCCCCGTTCCCGCCGGCCGGGGCCTCGTAATAGACATACTGCCGGTCCCGCCTCTTGTTGAAACCGCCGATCGCGTTCGGAAACGAGGTGCCGCAGAGATCGCCCGAAACACGGTCCGGGACGATCTGCGACAGCGCTCCCAGCGTGACCGATACCGCCCGTTTCCGGACCTCGCCGTGGGCGCCCGCCGGCGCGTCGTGCCGAACGTCGGCTATGGACGCCTCCGGCGCGCGCAGCTCGACAGGCCTGAATGCGCCCTGGTTGACCGCCCCGCCGGGGTCGAGCGTCGCCTTGATCGCCACGAAGACGCCTGCGCCGGTAACCGCGAGAGACGAGTTCACCACGCCCGGCACCTGCGGGTTGGTGCCGGCAAAGTCCGCGATCATCCGGTCGCCCGACACGGTGAGCCTGAGCCGCATCAGGACGGGGTCGAGGCGGCCGTCGTCGAAATATTCCAGATAATCCTCATAGCAGTAATCGCCGTCCGGCAGCGCGGCGATGCGGTCGCGCAGCCGGCGTTCGGTACGGTCGAGGTGCGTTGCGATGCAGTCTTCCACGCAGGCCCTGCCATACTTGTCGTAGAGCCGCCGGATGCGCTGTTCGGCGATCCTGCACGCCCCGAAAGAGGCATTGAGGTCCCCTTCGCGCTCCTCCGGCACCCGCATGTTCGCCATCAGCAGCGCCATCGCCGAGCGGTTGACCCGTCCCTCCTCGACGATCTTGATCGGCGGAATCCGCACGCCCTCCTGGTAGATATTGGTCGAAAGGCCCGAATAGCTGCCCGGCACCATGCCGCCGACATCGACCCAGTGGGCCCGGACGGCCGGGAAGACCATCGGCGCGCCGCACTCGTCGAACACCGGGAAGAGCAGCGTGACATCGTTCAGGTGGGTGCCGCCGCGATAGGGGTCGTTCAACAGCACCGCGTCGCCGGGCTTCAGGTCGTCGCGAAAGTCCTCGAGCGCGCAGCCCACGCCCCATGGCAGGGGCAGGACATGGCCCGGATGGTCCCATGACTGCGCCACCATCTGGCCGTCGGGATCGAAGAGGGCGCAGGAGAAGTCGTCGAACTCGTAGATGACGGACGAATAGGACGCCCGGATGATGGTCGCCCGCATTTCCCGGACGATTGCGATCAGTCCCTCGGTCACGACTTCCAGTGTGATCGGATCGACGCCCGGTGCTGCCATCTTCTATCTCCGCTCGAGGATGAGGTCGCCGTGCCCGTTGGCGTATCCGCGCCAGGCGGGCGGCAATACGGTCGTCGCGCCCGCCTCCTCGACGACCGCAGGGCCTTCGATCGCGGCCTCGGGCGGTATGCGGCCCCGGTCATAAACCGGCGTGTCCCGGAAGGCGCCGTCGAAATAGACCCGCCTGCGCTCGACGACGGCAGCCGCCAGGTCGCCGCCGCCGGGCAGGGCCGGCAATGCGAGAGGCGCAACGCGGCCGATGACGGCGATGCGGAAGGTGACGATCTCGGTCGCGCCCGCGCTGCGGTGGCCGAAACGCCGGTCATGCACGGCATGGAAGGCGGCGTCGACAGCCTCCGCGCTCTGCACCTCGTCGGGAATATCGACGTCGAGTTCCCAGGACTGGCCCAGATAGCGCATGCCGAGCGAACGTCTGACGGCGATATGTTCCGGCGCAACGCCTTCGGCCTGCAACTGCGCCCGGCCTTCCTCCTCCATGCTCCGGAACACGCCGTCGATTTCAGCATAGCCCGTGCGGGCGGGTTGCAGGGTTTTCGTCAGGGCATGGTCCTGGCGGATATCCGAGATAAGCGAGCCGAGAGCGGCGAAATTGCCCGGACCGCGAGGCAGGACGACGCGGGAAATGTCCATTTCCTCGGCGATCGACGCCGCATGCATGGGCCCGGCGCCGCCATAGGAGCAGAGGACGAAATCGCGCGGATCGAAGCCCTTGGCGATCGATATCTGCTTGATCGCGCTGACCATGCGGGCCACCGCAATGCGGACGATGCCCTCGGCCAGCGCATCGACCTCCAGCCCGAGCCTGTCCATCAGCGGCGCCATCGCCGCAACGGCGCGGTCGCGGTCGAGCGCAATGTGGCCGGCCAGCCGGGATCCGGACTTCAGACGGTTCAGCACCAGATTGGCGTCCGTCACCGTCGCGTCGGTGCCGCCCTTGCCGTAACAGGCCGGGCCGGGCGCGGCGCCGGCGCTTCGGGGCCCCACCGCCAGGATGTCCCCGGCGTCGAGCCAGGCAATGCTGCCGCCGCCGGCTCCCACCGTGTTGATTTCGATCTGGGGCGTGCGATTTGCATAGGATCCGATCGTCTGCTCGCCGGTCACGGGCACGTGCAGGTCCGAGATCAGGCAGACATCGGTGCTGGTCCCGCCCATGTCGCAGGTAATCAGGTTCCGAATTCCGGTCCGGGAGCCGAGGTGCAGGGCCGCCGCCACCCCGCCTGCCGGGCCCGAAAGCACCGTGGCGATCGGCAGGCGGCGCGCCCGGCCGGCCGTCGAGACGCCGCCGTTCGACGTCATGATGAAGACGTTGCGGCCGTAGCCGCGGCCCTGCAGGCGATGTTCGAGATCGCTCAGGTAACGGTTCATCAGCGGGCCGATATAGGCGTTCAGCGCCGCCGTGTTGAAACGCTCATATTCGCGGAACTGCGGCAGCACATCGGAAGACGTGCAGACGAACACCTCCGGATGCGCTTCCCGGACCAGCGCCGCAACCCGGCGCTCGTGGCCGGGGAAGGCGTAGCTGTGCAGAAGACAAACGACCACGGCGGCGTCCGGCCCCAGGGACAGGCTGTCGATCGCAGCCCGGACCCGGTCCTCGTCCAGCGGCGCCAGCACCGAGCCGTCGAACATGATCCGTTCGTCGATTTCGGCGGTACGGCTGCGCGGAACGATGGGCAGCGGTTTCAGGGTCGTGATGTCGTAGAGCGTCGCGCGATTGGTCCGCGCAATGTCGAGGACATCCCGGAAGCCCCGCGTGACCAGCATCCAGACCTCCGCGCCCCTGCCTTCGAGGATGGCGTTGGTGCCGATGGTGATGCCATGCACGAACCGGTCGATGTCGGAACCCTCGATATCGAGCGCCTCGAGGGCGGCGACCACGGCCTCGGCCGGATCTCCGGGGGTCGACGGCACCTTTGCGTAGCGGACCGACCGGGTCTCGTCGTCATAGGCGACGGCGTCCGTAAAGGTTCCGCCGACATCTACGCCGACACGGAAAGCGGGTCCTGGGTCTTGCATTCTGTCCTGCCCGGAGGTCCGGCTGCGGTTGAGTGGATGCCGGCCAGGCTAATGCGGCGGGCCGGCGCCGTATTGCCTATTGTGGCGCATCGTGCACGGGCCCGCTGTCCGGCGTGTCATTTCGACGCCGCCCCGCCTCGGGCCACCGCGCCGGCGAGACTCCCGGTCAGCCGGCGCCCCTTGAAGACTCCACTGCACGCACGGCGACCTCCGAGCGGTCCCCGCCACGTTCGGGGAAGTGGCAGATCGCGACATGACCGTCTCCCGCATCGACCGGCCGGGGCTGGTGCAGCACGCACGCGGCCGGCAGCCGCTCGCCCTGGCTCTCCACCGTTTCGACATCCGGGTTCTCCGCCTTCAGCCGTGCCTTGTAGCAGCGCGGGTGGAACCGGCAGCCGCTCGGCAGATTGGTGGCGGAACCGATCTCCCCGTGCAGCACGACGCGGTCGCGGCCGCGCTCGCGATCCACCGTCGGCACCGGGACCGCGGACAGCAGCGACACCGTATAGGGATGCATCGGCGATGAATACAGCGCATCGCGCGGGCCGATTTCGACGATCTCGCCCAGATACATCACCGCGACGCGGTTGCTGACGTGGCGCACCACCGCAAGATCGTGCGCGATGAACAGGAATCCGAGATCCGCCTGCTGCTGCAGCTCGCGCAGCAGGTTGATGATCTGCGCCTGGATCGAGACGTCCAGCGCCGATACGGGCTCGTCGAGCACCAGCAATTTGGGCTGCAGCGCCATGGCGCGCGCGATGCCGATACGCTGGCGCTGCCCGCCGGAGAATTCGTGCGGGTAGCGATTGCGGTGCTCGGCCTGCAGGCCGACCTGGCGCATGACTTCCAGCACGCGGTCGTCCCGTCCTCCATGCCACAAGCCGTGCACGATCATCGGTTCGGCGACGATGGCGCCGACGCTCATGCGGGGATCGAGCGAGCCGTAGGGGTCCTGGAAGATCATCTGCACCTGCTGGCGCATGCGCCGGAGCTGGCGCTGCGACAGCGCGGTGATGTCCTCGCCGTTGAACCGGATCCGCCCGGCGCTGGGCTCGACCAGCCGCAACACCAGGCGCCCGAGCGTGCTCTTGCCGCTGCCGGTCTCGCCCACCACGCCGAGCGTTTCGCCGGCGGCGAGCGAAAACGACACCGAATCCACCGCGCGCACGCCGGCGCCGCCGGCGCGGGAGAACAGCCGGCGGTCGTGAAAGGTCTTGCTCAGCCCTTCGACGCGCAGCAGCGGTTCGCCCCCGCCGCTTCGGGCGTCCGCCGGCGGTTTCATGCGCCGGCCTCCGCGTCGATCAGGGCCCGCCAGTGCGGACAGGCGCTGAGGTGACGGTCGCTGGTGGTCGGCAGGAGCGCCGGCCGCTCGCTCCGGCAGTCCTCGCGGCCGTTGCCGAGGAAACAGCGCGGCTCGAAGGCGCAGCCCGCAGGCAGCCTGGCGAGGTCGGGCGGCTGCCCGGCGATGACCGTCAACGGCTGGTCCGCCGGCAGGTCGAGGCGCGGGATGCTGCGAAACAGCGAACGGGTGTAGGGGTGGCGCGACCGGCCGAAACCCTGCGCGATGGGGCTGGTCTCGACCACGCGCCCGGCATACATCACCGCCACGCGGTCGGCGTATCTGGCGACCAGTCCGAGATCGTGGGTAATCAGGACCATGCCCATGCCGAGTTCGCTGCGCAGTTCGGCCAGCAGCTCGAGGATCTGGGCCTGCACGGTGACGTCCAGCGCGGTGGTCGGCTCGTCGGCGATCAACACCTTCGGCCGCAATGCGATGGCCATGGCGATCAGCACCCGTTGGCGCATGCCGCCGGAGAGCTGATGCGGGTAGTCGTCGATGCGTTTGGCAGGAGCGGGAATATGCACGCGCTCCAGCACTTCCAGGGCGAGCGCGCGCGCCTGGCGCGGGCTCATTGCGGTGTGCGCGCGGATCACCTCGAGCATCTGGTCGCCGATGGTGAACACCGGGTTGAGCGCCGTGAGCGGGTCCTGAAACACCATCGCGATGCCCGCCCCGCGTATCCATCGCATCTCGGACGCGGGCAGAGCGGCGATATCCGCGCCCTCGAGCAGCACCTCGCCGCCCGTCACCCGTCCGGGCGGCGGCACCAGCCGCAGAACGGAGAGGAAGGTCATCGTCTTGCCCGAGCCCGACTCGCCGACCACCGCCAGTGTTTCCCCCGCGCCGAGCGAAAAGGACACGCCATCGACCGTGGTGACCGGCCCCGCCTCGCTCGGAAACACGGTGCTGAGGTCGCGCACCGCAAGGACGGCGCCATCGCTCATCGGCGCGCAGGACCCCGGTTGGCGGCCGGCAGGGCGCTCACAGCATCCGCTCGCCGGTGTAGCGGCGCATCTGCGGGTCGAGCGTGTCGCGCAAGCCGTCGCCCAGCAGGTTCAGGGCGATCACCGTGATTGCAATGCACAGCCCGGCCGACAGTGAGATCAGCGGGTTCGACGTGATGAAACCCTGGCCGTCGGAGATGATATTGCCCCAGGTCGCGGTCGGGGGCTGCACGCCGAGACCGAGAAAACTCAGGCCGGCTTCGGCAAGAATGGCGGTCGCCGCGCTCACGGTGGTGACCACGATGACCGGCGGCAGGGCATTCGGCAGCACATGGCGCAACAGCACCCGGGAGGAGGACATGCCGATGGCGCGCGAGGCCTCGATGAACGGCCGCGGGCGGATGGTAATGACGACCGAGCGCATGACAGCGGCGACGCGCGGCGTATAGGCGATGGAAACGGCAAGGATGACGTTTTCCAGCGACGAGCCGCGCGCGGCGACCAGCGCGAGCGCCAGCAGAAAGCCGGGAAACGCCAGCAGGATGTCGTTGCCCATCATCATGGTCCGTTCCAGCCAGCCGCCCGCATACCCGGCGATGGCGCCGATCAGCGAGCCGAAGGTGAGCGACAGCGCAACCACCGCGAGCGCCACTTCCAGCGAGATGCGGGCGCCCCAGATCAGCCGCGAGAGGATATCGCGCC
The DNA here is from genome assembly GCA_022825195.1 of Alphaproteobacteria bacterium. Classification (GTDB taxonomy): domain Bacteria; phylum Pseudomonadota; class Alphaproteobacteria; order Bin95; family Bin95; genus Bin95. Next base: position 5,361 of record JAJDYL010000226.1, on the reverse strand, counting down.
CATATTGGTCGGTGCCGAGCACATAGTCCCCGGACGGATGCGCCAGCGTGTTCATCAGGTCCGCCTCGGTCGGCCCGTGGGGCGCGAGCCACGGCGCCGCTATCGCCACGAAGGACAGCAGAACGAGCACGAACAGGCCGAGGCTCAATCCGGGATGGCGCAGATACCGGCCCAGGGCGCGCCGGACGGCCCTGCCGCGCGGCACCGCCTCCGCCGTCGTTTCGGGCGCCAATTCCGCGCTCATGACACGCTCACCCTGGGATCCACCCAGCCATAGACGATATCCAGCGAGGTATTGACCAGGACCACGGCGCTCGCGAGCACGAACACCCCGGCCTGGACCAGCTGGTAGTCCCGCGCGAACACCGCCTTCAGGATCATCGAGCCGAGCCCCGGCCGGCTGAACACCGCCTCCACCAGAATCGCGCTTCCCAGCGACCACGCAAAGGTCACGCCGATAACGGCAAGCACCGGTATCAGGGCGTTGCGCAGCGCAAGCCGGTAGACGATGCGCCGTTCCGGGACACCCATTGCGCGCGCCACACGCACGAAATCCTGGCCCAGCACTTCGAGCATCGCCGAGCGGGTCAGCCGCGCAATATACGCCGCCACCGAGAAGCCGAGCACGAGCGCGGGCAGCATGAGGTGGTGCACCTGGGTGAAGAAGTCCGTCGACGAACTCGCGCCGAGCGCCGGAAAGAGGCGGACTTCGTGCGCCAGCAGCAAGATGCACACCAGCCCGACCCAGAAGACGGGAAACGAGATGCCCACCAGCGCACCGAACATGATGAACAGGTCGGCGAAGGTGCCGTGGCGCACCGCCGACATCACACCCAGCGGCACGCCGGCCAGCACGGCAATGACGATGCCGCTGACCGAGAGGGCCGCCGACCAGGGAATACTCTCCAGCACTTCATCGAAAGCGGGCTGGCCGGTGACGACGGACGTTCCCAGATCGCCGGTGAGCGCGCGCTTGACGAAGCCCAGATACTGCTCCCAGACCGGGCGGTCCAGCCCCAGCTCCGCCTTCAGCGCCGCCACCGATTCTTCGGTCGCGTAGTCCCCGAGCATGTAGCTGGCCGGATCGCCGGGAATGGCGCGCAGCAAAAAAAACACCACGGTGACCATGCCGATCACCGTGATGCTCATAAGCAGCAGCCGCCGGGCCGTGTACCTCAGCACGCGCCAGTACCCCTGCCCGTTAGACGGCCGGAGGGACTATTCCTCCAGCGAGACGGTATAGGCCTGGACCGTGAACAGCGAGTTCTGCACGAGACCCTTGACCTTGCTGCTGTGTGCCATGAAGAGCTGATCGGCGTACAGCGGAAGCACGGGGACGTCTTCCATGGTCTGGCTCATGACCTGCTGGTAGATCGCGGTCCGCTTCGCCGGGTCCTGCTCCGCCGAAGCGCTCGCCAGCAGGTCATCGGCCTTGTCGTAGCGCGACGTGTTCATCCCCGGAGGGAACGACTTGGTCGCATACAGCGAGACCAGCGGCGAATCCGGATCGGGCGGGCCGACGATGCCGGTGATGCAGGTCATGATGTCGCCCTTGCCGCGCGCCTGCAGGTAGGCGCCCCGTTCGAGCACCGTGATCTTGGTCTTGATGCCGACTTTCTCGAGGTCGCTCGCCATCGGGATGACAAGCTCGTTATAGGGGCTGAGGCCCACGGTGATGAGCTCCAGTTCGAAGCCCTCCTGTCCCGCTTCCTTCAGCAGCGCCTTCGCCTTTTCCGGGTCGTGGGCGTATTGCGGCACCTCTTCGGTGTATTCCGGGAAGGACGAGGTGATGACGCTGTGCCCCGGCGCCTTGGTCCCCTTGAAATACCCCGCAATCAACGCTTCGCGGTTGATGCCGTATGCGATGGCCTTGCGCACCCGGATGTCGTCGAGCGGCTTGACGGTCTGGTTGAGCACCAGATTGATGGTGTGGTTGGCGACCCGGTTCATCACCGTGACGCCGTCCGCCTTCTTCAGGCGGTCGATGACCGGCGGGGACTGCAAGGCGAAAAACACGTCGATCTCGCCGTTCTCCAGGGCGATGGCCGCCGCCGTTTCGTCCTTGATGATGCGGAAGGTCACGGCGTCGAGGCTCGGCGCGCCGCCGAAATAGTCCTTGTTCGCGACCACGCGGACCTGGTTTCCGGGCGACCATTTGTCGAAAACGAACGGCCCGGTCCCGACCGGCTGCATGGCGTATTGCTTGTCACCGATCTCGGTCACCGCCTTGCGCGATGCGATCCAGCCCTGGTTGAAGTCCGTGAGCTTGTTCAGCAGGCCTGCATTGGGCGCTTCCAGAACGACCCGCACGGTGAGCGGATCCGGCGCTTCCACCCCCTTCACGCCTGCGAGCTGGCCCGCATAGCGGCTCTTGGTGTCGGGGTTCAACACGCGCTCCAGCGAGAACTTGACATCGTCCGACGTGAGCTGGCCGTAGCCCTTGTGGAACATCACGCCGTCGCGAAGCTTGAAGGTGTACGCGGTGCCGTCCTCCGATACGCTCCAGCTTTCGGCAAGATCGGGCAGGATCTTGTTGGTCGCCTGATCGTATTTCACCAGGCCGTTATATACGTGGCTGGCGACGGTCTGGTTCTCGATACCGAAGATTCGCGCAGGGTCCAGATTGCCGACATCGGACCCGATGCGCACACGTAGTTCAGCGGCGCCTGCCGAGGTGCCGATCAGCGCGGCGGACAGGATCAGCGCCAGCGCACCGAAGGTTTTTCGCATGGTTTCTCCCCCTTTCAGGCGGTTCGGTGGGTGTCTTCTACTTGCGGTCGTCCCCGAATGGAGATGTCAGCCGGCAGCCCGGAGCCGGGAAGGGCCCGACAGGCCGTTCAGATAGCTGACGACCGCCTCGCTGGACACGACATCCGCGTATTTCGCATCCATATCGAACAGGTTGACGGTATGGGAAAGCTGCGCGCGGTCGGCCACGCAATCCTCCGGCACGACGGTCCTGAAACCGCCCGATACCGAATCGCACACCGTTGCGCGTATACAGCCGCTGGTGGAATTGCCGACGACGATCGTGGTGTCCACGCCGGTCCCGGTCAGCATCGACTGCAGGTTGGTGCCGTAAAAGGCGCTCGGGAACTTCTTCACCATCAGGTGATCGGAGTCCAGGACCGGCAGGCGCGGATCGATGTCCACCAGCGGCGATCCATAGATGAAGTCCTGCACCAGCCGCGCCTTCCGTCCGAACATGCCGGCGTCGGAAAGGTCCCGATGATAGATGACGGTGGTGAAGATTACCGGCGCCCCGGCATAGCGGGCTGCATCGAGTATGGCCGCGATGCGCGGGATATGCGCATCCATGTCGATGTACATCTTCCCCGGCTCGGTTATGCCGCGGCACATGTCGATGACCAGAATGGCCGGCCGGCTCCCGAAACCGGTGCGGTCGCTGAACCCGATATTGTCGTAATGGGATTGCTGGGTTTCCATTCCCTTCGTCGTCACTTCGTCCATCTCTTGCCTCCGGCACTCAAAAGTTCGCCCGTTCCAGCGGACGGCCGGTGCGACGGGAGCATGGCATCCTTGTCCGCCCCGGCGGCCGCGCCGCTGCGCTCGAATCATCCTGGATCGGGTATTGACCGGCGTCGATTTAGGGCATGCCGGACCCTTCGAGTCAACCGCCGGTCCGGATGCGGGCGCCCGGTCTCCGGGGTGTATGCTGCGCACGGTCCATCGACAGGGCGGTCCCCGCCGTGCCGGGCCGGGAGGAACCGCATGCTTCGACCCGTTTCCCGCGACAGCGGCGCCGCGCCGCGAGGCAGCTACGACCCGCTGCGCCATCCGCGCCTGTCATTTTCGGGCGCGGTCGGGAAATTCCACGACGGCAGCGACACGCCGCGCGCGTTCCTGGAGCGCTGCCTGCAGGCCTATCACGCCCATGAAGGGGAGGTCCGCGCCTTCGCCCATATCGATATCGAAGGCGCCCGCCGCGCGGCCGACCTGTCGACGGGGCGGTATCGCGAGGGCCGGACCCTGTCGCCGGTGGACGGTTGTCCCGTGGCCTTCAAGGACACCCTCGAGACCGCCGACATGCCCACGCAGCAGAACAGCGCGCTGTTTGCCGGCTGGACCGGCAAGCGCGATGCGGCCTGCGTGTGGGCGCTGCGCAAGGAGGGGGCGGTCATCCTGGGCAAGACCCAGGTGCCGGAACTGGCCCTCGGGCAACCGCCGCCGACGCGCAACCCCTTCGACACCCGGCGCACGGCAGGAGGGTCGTCGAGCGGTTCCGGCGCATCGGTGGGGGCGGGAATGGTGCCGGTGGCCATCGGCAACCAGACCATGGGATCGCTGATCCGCCCCGCCTCGTTCAATGCCAATTACGGCTTCAAGCCCACCTGGGGCGCATTGAACATCGGGGGCATGCATCCCCTCGCGCCCAGCCTGGACCATATCGGCCCGATGGCGGCCACGCTCGCCGACATGTGGCTCGCGGCGCAGCGCATCTCGTTCGTCGCGGGCGGGCACAACGGCCATCCCGGACTTGCCGGCGGTCCCGCGCCGCCGCCGGCGGTGAAGCCGAAACGCCTGGTGCATCTGAAGACGCGCGGCTGGTCCCAGACCGACGACTCGACCCGGGCGGCCTTCGAGGGCGTGAAACGCCAGCTTCTCGATGCAGGCGTCGAGATCGCCGATGCATCGACGAGCGGGGCGGTGGCCGAACTCGAACGCATACTGCTCCCGTGCGACGACATCGCGACCGCGATCTGCATGTACGAGCTGCGCTGGCCGGTGGCGGCCTATGCGGACACCCACGGCGCCGGAATCCTGGGCGACGCGGTGCGCGCCCGGCTCGAAACCGGCCTTCGCATGACGCCGGACGATTATCGCAGGGCGCTGCAGCAGCGCGACGCGATTCGACGCCAGGCGCTGGCGGCGGCGCTGCGGCGCATCTGGCGACGGGCAGCCGCAGTTTTCTCAGCCCCTGGTCGATGGTGGGAGGCCCGAGCCTGTCACTGCCGTTGATGGCCGTCGACGGCCTGCCGCTGGGCCTGCAGCTGATGGGCGCGACCGACGCCGACTTCAGGCTCGTCGGCATCGCCCGCTGGGCAGACGGCGCCTGAGGCAACCGGGGCTGTAAACCGGTCCGGCGCCGGGCGCCGTCTTCCTCATGGGCAGTGATCCTTCCAATACCCCGCACCTGTCAATTTCCTGCAAACCGACTGTCCGGACCCAGGGGCCCGCTCCAGCGGGAGTGTCATGAACTGTCGTAACTGCCCAGGAGGGGTTGACGTGGGAATCGAAAAATGAGTCAACCTTTGGATGAGTCGTTCCGAAGCGTTTGACCCTTTGCGGGTATCCGGTTCCGAGACCTCGGAGCAGAAGATTGCGCGTCTTGAGTTGGAG
>JAJDYL010000212.1 GCA_022825195.1 Alphaproteobacteria bacterium | reverse complement strand
GCCAGGCGCCGGCAGCACTTCCACACTCCTGAGAGTCGAAATTGAGGTCTGCATTCAGACTCTTACCTCCTGCTTGCTTCGCAGAGGTGAAATCTCAGATCAGAACCTCAGTTGGAAGGTGCCCCGTCCGCCCCGCTTACCGCCTTTCCGCTTTTCTGCAGAAAGCATGGCTGGGGGCCGAGAAGCCCCCGGCGTGAGCAGACGGGAGGGGTGCGCCCTCTGTCCGGCCCGCGCGCACGCGGGCAATCACGCGCGCGAGCCGCGCCGCCGCGATACGCCCGCCCGCCCGCGCACGCACCGGCGCACGATACGCGCGAAACAGGGACACCCCGTCCCGCCCCTGGCCCCGAAGGAGGCACCGATGACCGAAACCGACTTCCGCCCCCGCCTCGCGCGCGCGGGCGCACACGCGCCGCTGCGAAACGCGGGCGCATTATGCGCGGGAGAGGCGCGCGCCTCCGGCAACGGGGCGTCCGGGACCATGCACGGAAAGGAGGCCGCGATGCCTTGCGAACGACCGCCGGACCGGCGCAGACGGCCGGGGGCACAGGCCGGCCCCATGACAGATCATGACATTCCATGACACTTCGGCAGAGGTCCCGCCCGCCTCCGGGCAGCTGCGGTGCGGCGGGGCTTCCGGTCAGCAGCGCGCAGGGATAGGCTGCCAGGAAGGGGAGCGCCGGACATGTCGGAGCGCGACTACGAGCTGCTGGTCATAGGATCCGGACCCGCCGGCCATCGCGCGGCGATACAGGCGGCGAAGCTCGGCAGGAAAACGGCCGTCGTGGAACGTCAGGCCGTCGTCGGCGGCACCTGCATCAACACCGGCACCATCCCGAGCAAGACGCTCCGGGAGGCGGTGATGCACCTCTCCGGCTATCGGGAGCGCAATATCTACGGTGCCTCCTACCGGGTGAAGAACGACATTTCGATGGCGGACCTGCTGGTCCGCACCGACAATGTCGTCGCCCACGAACTCGACGTGAACCGCCATCAGCTACTGCGCAACCAGGTCGAACTGCTGCAGGCGGACGCGGCCTTCGTCGATCCGCACAGGCTGCGCCTGGCCGGCCTCGACGGGCGGGGAACCCGGGAGGTCACCGCCGACCGGATCGTCATCGCCGTCGGCACGACGACAACGCGCGCGAGCCATGTCGAATTCGATGGCCAGCGGATCTTCACCAGCGACGAGATCCTGACCCTGAAGCATCTTCCGCGTTCGCTCATCGTCATCGGCGCCGGGGTCATCGGCCTCGAATACGCAACCATCTTCGCGGCGCTCGGCGTCAGGGTCACCGTCGTCGACAGGCGGCCGCGGCTGCTGAGCTTCATCGACTTCGAGATCGTCGATACGCTGGTCTATCAGATGCGCCGGAGCCGCATGACGCTGCGCCTCGGCGAAGAAGTCAGCAGTCTCGAGCGGCTGGACGGCAACAGGGGCGAGAAGGTCCGGGTGCATCTTGCCAGCGGCAAGCAGATCCAGGCGGATGCCGCCCTTTACAGCATCGGCCGAACCGGCGCCACGGAGGCGCTCGATTTGAGTGCGGCCGGGCTGAAGGCGGTCGATCGCGGGCTGATCGCCGTCAACGGATCCTTTCAGACCGAGGTTCCGCACATCTATGCGGTCGGCGACGTGATCGGCTTTCCGAGCCTGGCCTCGACGTCGATGGAGCAGGGCCGCATTGCCTCCTGCCACGCCTTCGGCGCGCCGGCGGAAAGCACCCCCGACCTGTTGCCCTACGGCATCTACACGATCCCGGAGATTTCCATCGTCGGACGCAGCGAGGAAGAGCTGACCGACGCGGGCGTTCCCTACGAAGTCGGCCGGGCGGCCTACAACGAGATTTCCCGCGGCCAGATCCTCGGCGACTCGGAGGGTATCCTGAAGCTCATCTTTCACCTTGAGAGCCGCGAGCTCCTGGGCGTCGCAATACTCGGGGAGGGCGCCACGGAACTGATCCATATCGGCCAGGCGGTGCTGACTCACCGCGGCAAGATCGATTATTTCGTCGATACGGTGTTCAACTTTCCGACATTGGCAGAGTGCTACAAGACTGCCGCCTTCGACGGAATAAACCGTCTTGACTGAACAGTCGCGGCAGAGCGTTGGAGATCGGATATGCCGCGCGGAAGACAGACCGGCGATATCGCCGGGGATCGCCCCGGCCTGCAGGACATGGGAGAGACAGGGTGACATTCGACTGGCGTTCGATGGACGACGCAACGCTGGAGGCGCATTTCAATCCACGCGCCGCGGTGGGCGGCGAGGCGGTCGAAATCCACCTCGGCGAGTATCTGGCCGAGGCGGAGGCCGCGCGTGAGAAGTGGCCCGGCAGCTGCGACATCGCCTACGGCTCCGGGCCGCGCGAGGCGCTGGATCTGCACCGGCCCGCCTCGGGCGCGAACGGGACGCTGTTCATGTTCATCCATGGCGGCTACTGGCGGCGCTTCTCGAAGGCCGACCACAGCTTCGCCGTCGGCGGCTTCGTCGAGCGCGGCGTGACGGTGGCCAATGTCGATTACGCGCTCTGCCCGGATGTGACGCTGGACGACATCATGGCCCAGATGCGGGCCTGCCTCGCTTTCGTGCATGCCCGGGCGGGAGAATGGGGCTGCGACCCGGCGCGGCTCTTCGTCGGCGGCCATTCGGCCGGGGCGCACCTGACCGCCATGCTGCTGGGGGACGCGGATTCGGCAGCGCCGATCGCGGGCGCGCATTGCATGAGCGGCATCTACGAGACGCCGGTCGTGCGGCGGATTTCGGTGAACGAGGAAGTGCGGCTGGACGCGGCGATGGCAGCCCGCACCGACGCCCTCGCCCATCCGCCGCAGAAGGCGGTGCCGATGGTCGTCTCGGTCGGCGGCGGGGAGCCCGCCGGCTGGCAGGCGCAGAGCGAGGGCTATGCGGACCTGGCAGAGGCGGCCGGATGCGCGGTCGAGCGCGTGTCGGTGCCGGGCGCCAACCACTTCTCGATGCTCTTCGACGCCGTGCGCACGGGCGGCAAATCCTTCGAGGCCTTCGCGGCGAAGATGGGGGTCTAGCCGGGTGACAGGTAGGAGACGCCATAGGTCATTTATACGCTATGTCCGACACGAGTAGGGCCGAACGCTGCGCAAGAATAGTAGAATGTGTTGACGGTTGTCCTGCCGTCGATGAGTTGGAGAATTGTGCTTGGAACCGGAAGGTAAAGATATGACAACAAGATTTTTCGGGCCGATTGAGATACCGGAGGATGTAATTCCACACTTAGCCAAGAAGGAACATTGGAAGAAAGGATACTCGGCTTATGAGTTGGCATATTCCTGGGTAACAGCAGGTGGGATACCGGAGTCAGTATCCTATGTTCTGCGGCAAGCAGATGAGTTTCGCGACATGAAGCTAATACAAGGTTTGTTCGAAAAAAAGACCAAGCTTCGTGATCTAGGAAGAACGGCATCTCAGACCGATCTTCTGGCTCTGATAGGTAATAACGAAGACTTCGCCGTGATTGGTGTTGAAGGCAAGGTGGACGAGCCGTTTGTAAGCGGTGCGGGGGAGGCACCCGGCTTTCAGCTTGACGGCGGGATGAAGCTCCAGGGGAGAAGTTCATCGATGCGGCTGTTGGGGTGGCCGGCGGCGATTTTCTCGAGCGTGTCCTTGAGCCAGGCGTAGGGTTCGA
>JAJDYL010000220.1 GCA_022825195.1 Alphaproteobacteria bacterium | reverse complement strand
TCGAACCCTACGCCTGGCTCAAGGACACGCTCGAGAAAATCGCCGCCGGCCACCCCAACAGCCGCATCGATGAACTTCTCCCCTGGAGCTTCATCCCGCCGTCAAGCTGAAAGCCGGGTGCCTCCCCCGCACCGCTTACAGATCGATTGCTGTACCCGCATGCTTAGCTGCGGCATATTTGGCCGGTGTCAGCGGCCCTGCTTCCTTCTGGGTTTCTTAATGTCAGCTTTATCGCTTGACGCGTGCCGGAATTCTTCCGCAGACAACAATTCTTCAAGTGGGATTGATCGAACCTTGGTCAATAACTTCTGCTTCTCTATCTCCAACAAATGTTCTAAGTGGCAGAGCATGATGGTTGCAAGCTCGATTATGTCTTCAACATCTTCAACACTTAATCCCACAACCCGAGAGTGCTGACATTCGATAGCATACACACCTTCTACATCAACACGCTCCTCCACATATCAAGCTACTGGTTGAAATTCCTCAAATGCATTCACAGAATGAGCAATGTGCTTATCTCGAAAGGCCTTAAGGTGATCATGTTTAGCGCGTTGATATTTATTTAATTTTCCCAAAACAGATTCACCCAACCTTCTATTTGCTCCAGTGGAAAATGGACGAGTATATCTTACTAAGGTTGCTGTTGAAAAAGCGTCTATGTTTTGCATGTTATTCAGATCTTGTTTGAATATCTTTTCCAGATAGCATTTCAATTCTTTCGCCAAATTACATGCGCTTTCGAGGTCATGACGAATACCTACCAAATCGGCAAAATCAGACGCCTCGGGTAAATTGAATGGCACAAATGTATAGGTTGCCATAGATCAATCTCGCTTCTAAGCCGTATGGGAGTATCGAATCTGCACCGCCTATACCTACGCTATGCGGCCGGCAGGTTTCGCATCCATCTCCGGGAGTTCGGCTGCTGGGACGAATTCCCCGAGGCCGATCTTCGCATTTACCCGCTGGGCGCCCGGCGCGGCGTCGAACCAAGCCCGCGATGCCAGGTAACGGTCCCTCAACTTTCCTCGGCCAGCTAGCAGCCGTTCAGGTATTTCCGAAGCCCGGTACAGGCCGCCAAGGGAAGGGGGCGGCATGGGCCGCTTTTGCAGCGCCTGCCGCGTCACCCGCAACCGGGCCGCAACATCCGCGAGGCTCACGAGGTCGGGCCGGACCTCCCGAAGCTCCGCCCCCTCGGGAAGCGCGGCCGCGGCCTGCCCGACCGCCGCGACAATAACGGCCTCCGCGTCCTGCCCGGTCCGGATGAACGCCAGGCCGACGGAACCCGACCTGCCGAGGCCGACCACCGCATCGTCACATCCGGCCTCATGGAGCGCATCGAGAATCGCGCCTTCGTCCGGCCCGCCCTCCGGCAGCGCAAAGATCAAATCGAACTCGAACTCCCTTTCAGCCATCGTCCCCGCCTCCTCGCATCACGCAGCCGGCGGCCTTCGAAACCAACGCCCGCGCATGGAGCTGCGGGTTCCTCGGCGTGCTCCAGACCGACATGCGGCAGAACTGTCCCGAACGGCAAAGGTTTCCGGCGTTCGCCGGGCAGAGCGCATAGCCCCAAGCATGTGAACTGCGGCCTCTTGCCTTCTGCACGGTCCAACCATCGGCTTCCAACGTCCCTAATGCCGCCTCGATTTCCTTGTTCGGATGTCGGGTTCTCAACTCATATAAGCCTTGCAATGTCGGTTGTCATCAGACAACCAAAATCCGCAAGCGCCGGCTTCGGCAAGGACATCGAGGTGGACCCCGTGCCATCTGCCATCTACAAGACCGTCGAGACTCGCACGCATCTTGAGACTATGGGCGCGGGTCAAACCCGGAGGAGCGACTGTCATGGCCAAAGGGCAGAAGCTTCTTCCCGGCGCCGTTCCGGCGAACAGGACGGGGGACCGGGAGTCTGCGCCGCTCAAACATCTCCGCTTGCCGGACGACCTGTTCGACAGTCGCGATCCAGTGCAGGCCGCCATCGACGCCAGGGAATATAACGATTCCGCCGGTATCTGGAGCGGACCGCCCCGCCGCCCTCAAATCTCGTCGCCGTACCCGTAGTCCCGGTCCAGCCGCTTGCCCATGGCGCGGGCGTGGGGGGCGCCTTCGGCTATGAGGGCGAGCACATAACCGTCGTCCGGCAGGCCGGCGGCGGCGGCGAGCATCCGCACCTCGTCCAGCAATTCCCCCTCGGGCGGAAGGACGGGCGCGGGCAGGGACACCGCTTCGCGCTCCGGCGGCGGACCCGCCTCCAGCGCCGGCCGGCGGTCGCGCCATTCGGTCGCCTCCTCGAAGGCCTGGCCGGCCGCAAGCACCACCCGGTCGTGGAAGGGGGCCGCGGCGATCTGCACGCCGAGCGGCAGGCCGCTCTCCGAGAAGCCGGCCGTGATCGTCAGCGCGGGTCCGCCGGTCACGTCGAAGGGGGTGGTGATGCTGGGATAGAGCCAGAAATTCGCCGTGTCGTGGGCGTCGAGGCGCGGCGCGGGGCCCGTCGCCGAAGGGGCGATCAATATGTCGAAGCGCTCATAGACAGGCTCCATCGCCCGGCGGAGCTGGCGCCAGCGCCGGTGCGCGGCGATGTAGTCCTGCGAGGTGTAGCAGACCGCCCCGAGCGCGCGGGAGAGGAAGTCCTGCCCGAAATCGCGCGGGCGCGTCTGCAGGTCCCGCCGGTGGACGTTGAAGAGCTCGCTCTCGGCAATGGTGATCTTGACGTCGTACCAGTCCTGCACCGGCGGCATGCGGGCCGTCTCCACGCCCGCGCCGAGGCTGCGGAACACCTCGGCCATGTGCTCGCAGGCCGCCACCATCTCCGGCGCGCACTTCAGGTCCTCTTCCCAGTAGTGGCGCAGCAGGCCGACGCGCAGCCCCGCCATGGAGGCGGGCGCGGGATGCTGCGGGCGGGTCGAGGAGCGCGGGTCGTCCGGGTCGTGGCCGGCCAGCGCGTCCATCAGCAGCGCGCAGTCCTCCGCCGTCCAGGCGAGCGGCCCGCAATGGTCGAAGGTGAAGGAGTTGGGAATGACGCCGCGCCGGCTGACCAGCCCGTAGCTCGGCATCAGCCCCGCAACGCCGGAGAGCGCGGCCGGGCCCCTTATGGAGCCGCCCGTGTCGGTGCCGAGCGCGCCGAGGCAAAGCCCCGCCGCCACCGCGACGCCGGAGCCGCTCGACGAGCCGCCGGAGAAATGGTCGGTGTTCCACGGGTTCCGCGCCGGCGGCCACGGCAGGTCGAAGCTGGGGCCTCCATGCGCGAATTCGTGCGTGGCGAGCTTGCCGGTAATGACGGCGCCCGCCGCCTTCAACCGGCGCACAGTCTCGGCGTCCTCGTCCGGCACGCGGTCCTGCCGGGTCTTCGAGCCGCCCGCCGTCAGCACGCCGGCCGTGTCGTAAATGTCCTTGAGCGCAACGGTGACGCCGTGCAGCGGGCCGCGCCTGCGCCCGGCGGCGATCTCGGCATCCGCCGCCCTGGCGTCCGCCAGCGCGCTTTCCGCCATCACCGTCACATGGCTGTTCAGCCGCGCGTCATGGGCCTCGATCCGCGCGAGCGTCGCCTCGACCAGTTCGACCGACGACAACTGCCCGGCCGCTATGGCCCGCGAAGCCCCGGCAAGCGTGAGAGTGGCGAGATCGACCATGCTGCTCTGCCCTTTCCCGTTCGAGCGATGGAGCCGCCATTATGCCCGGAAAGGCGGCAAAGGCCGCGCGGTATTCCGTGGAGCGCGCCATCGACGGCTGCGAGGCGCCGATCGGGGACATGCCGGAGAACCGGAACTGCCGGTGAGCGCCGCTCTCCTTGTTCAACCGGTCCGGGCGAAGATGCCGGACGGCCGGTTACAGGACCCGGCTACTCGGCCGGGGCGGGCGGCGGCGCGAGCCCGTCATTGCGCCCCAGATGCAGGTGCAGCATCCCCTCGATCCGCGAAAGCCGCTCGCCCTGCTCGCGCAGGACGCCGTGAATACCGTCGATCCGGGCGTCGATTCCGTCCATCCGGGCATCGGACTGGTTCATGCGGGCGTCGATCCGGGCGTCCATCCCTTCCAGACGGCCTTCCAGCCGGCCCATTCGGGCGTTCATGTCGGCGCGCAGCCGCTCCCGGTCCTCCCTCGCCTCCTGCAGGCCGGCGGAGAGTTCCGTGCGCAGCCGCTCGCGGTCTTCCTTCGCCTCGCGCAGGCCGGCGGAGAGGTCGGCCCGCAGGTCCGCGCGCAGTCCGCGGTGGCTTTGCCAAACGAGTCCGGCCAGCGCGGCGCCTACCGCCAGTATCGCGATCAGTTCCGGTGTCAACGGCCCGTTCCCGCTCCCCCGAATGCCGGAGGCACCCTATATCCCCCCACTGACCGCCGCAAGGCGAAGCCTGCGCCGGGCTTGACCGGCGGGCGGGCGCGCGCCACGAATGGCGGGCCCCGGACGGGAGCAGGGAGGGAGCGCCATGCGCTGGGCGCGGATCGGGACGGCTGACGGACCCCGCTACGGCATTGTCGAGGGCGGGAGCATCGCGACGGTCGAGGGCTCGCCATTCGGCGGCCACGCGCCGACCGGGGCGCGCGTCGCGCTGGACGCCGCCCGCTTCCTGCCGCCGGTCGTGCCGCCCACCTTCTATGCCGCCGGCCTCAACTACCCGGAACATGCCGTGGCGGCGGCCGACAGGCGCGGCGAGATACCGTCCCTGCCGGAGAGCGCGGATATCGGCTACCGCGCCGTCAACGCGCTCACCGGCCACGGGCAGCCCATCGTCATCCCGGCGGACGCGACCGGGCGCGTCCAGTACGAGGCCGAACTGGTGGCCGTCATCGGCAGGACGGCGCGCAACATCCGCGAGGACGAGGTGCGCGCCCACCTGCTCGGCTACACCATCGGCAACGATGTCTCCGAGCGCCACTGGCAGGCGCACGACCGCACGCTCTGGCGGGCCAAGAACACTGACAGCTTCGCGCCGATGGGCCCCTGGATCGATACCGAATTCGACCCTGCGGACGCCGAAACCGTCGTGCGGATGAACGGCGAGGAAACGATCCGCTTCGCCACCGCTTCGATGATCTTCTCCGTCGAGACCTTCATCGCCCGCATGTCCCGCTATCTGACGCTGGTTCCCGGCGATGTCGTCTGGATGGGCACCGAGGGCGCCGGGCCGAACATGGCGCATGGCGACCTCTGCGAAATCGAAATCACCGGGCTCGGCACCCTCTCCAACCCGGTGGTCCGCGAAGGCATGTAGCGCCAACGGCCGCCGGGCGGGACCGGCGGCGGAGCCGCCCCGGCCGCACAAGGCCCGCGCCTTCGCGGCTACCGGATTCACATTGCCATCCCCTGCGTCGGCTTTGCACCGCCCGCAATCGTGATCCTGCGCCCCCGTTGTCATCCCGCGCCCCCCTTTGTCACCCCGGACCCGATCCGGCCCAGTACGGCCGCTGCGGCAGGCCGGGGTGACAGTTTGGGGCGAGGCGGGGGCGGAGCACGGTGTAGCCGGGCCAGCCAGCCCACCGGATACAAGCCGGGACGAGGGCGTTGGCGGCTCTTTACAATATTCCTATTTTGTTCTATTCCGGTCCCACCGATGCAAGGAGGCCCGGCGGATATGCCGAAACCCCTTTCCCCGGACCTGAGGCGCCGGGTGCTCGAAACCGTCGCCGAAGGGCTGAGCTACCGGGAGGCGGCGGAACGGTTCCGCGTGAGCGTGAGCTCCATCGTCAAGTGGCGCAAGCTCGAATGCGAACAGGGGCATCCGGGGCGCAGGCCGATGGGCGGCGACACCCGCTCGTGGAAGATCGAGGCGGAGCGCGACGCCGTTCTCGGCATCCTGAACGAAAATCCGGGCTTCACCCTGGCGGAGCTGCGCCGGGCGCTTGAGGCGCGGGGCCTGGCCTTCGGCCGGGGCCCGATACGCAACTTCCTCAAGCGCCGCGGCATTGCCGTGCGCAAGCGCGGACGGCCCCTCAGACGGAAACCGCCTGCCCGGATGGGCTGAGCCTGGGTGTTCCACCACAACCGCTTCGGCCGTTGGCAAGCAGGTCCGACATTTGCAATCCCGGCCATGCGCGCGCGCACCTCTCCTGTCCGTCCCGGCCCGGCGCTTTCACGGTTCCCGTTCTCGCTGCATGGGGCTCGACCGCCCGCCTGTTCAAGTCATGTTCCTGCTTTCAACCCGCAATTCAGCAGGAAATTATAGTGCGCGGCCGGAGGATGACAAGCATTTTACGAAAAAAATCCTCCATCGGCCGGGCTTGACCGGCGGGCGGAGGCGCGCGACCAATGGCGGCCAGCGACCGCTCATGAAGGGTTCCCGATGCCGACGCCCACCGTGATTCCCACCCTCCGCTACCGCGACTCCCGCGCGGCGCTGGACTGGCTCTGCCGCGCCTTCGGCTTCGAGCGCCATCTCGTCGTCGAGGGGGAGGGCGGCGCGATCGAGCACGCCCAGCTGACCTTCGGCCACGGCATGGTGATGCTGGGCCAGGCCAGGGAGGGAGACTATGACAGCGGCATGGTCTCGCCCGGCGAGGTCGGCGGCCGGCAGACCCAGTGCCCCTACCTGATCGTGGCCGACGTGGACGCCCACCATGCCCGCGCCGCGGCCGCGGGGGCCGAAATCGTCATGGCGCCGGAAGACCAGCCCTATGGCGGCCGGCTCTACAGCGCCCTCGACCCGGAGGGGCATCTCTGGAATTTCGGCTCCTACGATCCCTGGGCCCCCGCGCCCTGACTCCTCATCGAACGACCCGGTCCGCACGTGCCGCCGGAGGCGCGAAGGAGGCCGCATGACCCTCTCCGCCGTCCTGATCGCCAACCGGGGCGAGATCGCCATACGCATCGCGCGCGCGGCCGCCGATCTCGGCCTGCGTTCGGGGGCCGTCTATTCCGAGGACGACGCGGCCTCGCTGCACCTGCGCATGGCCGACGAGGCGCATCCCCTCTCCGGGACGGGACCGGCCGCCTACCTGGACATAGAGCAGATCGTGAAGACCGCCTGCGAGGGCGGCTACGACGCCGTCCATCCGGGCTACGGCTTCCTCTCGGAGCGCGCGGAATTCGCCCAGGCCTGCGCGGAGGCCGGCCTGTGCTTCATCGGCCCGGACCCGGAACATCTGCGCCTTTTCGGGGACAAGGCGGAAGCGCGGAAAGCGGCGCGCGCGGCGGGCGTCCCGGTATCGGACGGTCTGGATCGCGCCGTTTCGCTGGAAGAGGCGCAGGCGTTCTTCGGCTCGCTCGGGACCGGCGGCGCCATGATGATAAAGGCGCTTGCCGGCGGCGGCGGACGGGGCGCGCGCGCCGTGTTCGAGGCCGGTGAGGTCGAGCCGGCCTGGGCCCGCTGCCGGTCCGAGGCGCAAGCCGCGTTCGGCTGCGGCGATGTCTATGCGGAGGCGTTCATTCCGCGCGCCCGGCATATCGAGGTCCAGGTGCTCGGCGACCGGACCGGCCATGCCGTGCATCTGGGCGAGCGGGAATGCAGCGTCCAGCGCCGCTACCAGAAGATCGTCGAAACGGCGCCCGCGCCGGGGCTCGACCCGGAGCTGCGCCGCGGGATGACCGAGGCCGCCGTGCGGCTCGCCCGGTCGGTCGGCTATGCCGGTCTCGGCACCTTCGAGTTCCTCGTGGATACCGGCGAAAGCCCCGAAGGAACGGGATTCTTCTTCATCGAGGCCAATGCCCGGCTGCAGGTCGAGCATACGGTGACGGAGGCGGTGACGGGGGTCGACCTGGTCGAGGCGCAGTTCCGGCTGGCCGGCGGCGCGACGCTCGCGGAACTCGGCCTCGACGATCCGGCCGCCGCCCGCCCGCGCGGCCATGCGATCCAGGCGCGCATCAATATGGAGACCGTGGCCGCCGACGGGTCGGTGCGGCCCGAAGCCGGGCTGATCGAGGCCTATGAAGCGCCGAGCGGGCCCGGCGTGCGGGTGGACGGCTTCGGCTATGCCGGCTACCGCACGAGCACCGCCTTCGATTCCCTGCTCGCCAAGGCGGTCTGCCACTCGCCCTCGCCCTCCTTCGCCGATGCTGCGGCGCGGACCCGGCGGGCGCTCGCCGAGTTCCGCATCGAGGGCGTGGCGACCAACATGCCCTTCCTCATGAACGTGCTGGCGCATGAGGACTTCATCGCCGGCCGGACCCATACGCGCTGGGTGGAGGAGGAGGCCGCCGTGCTCGCCGCGCCGCCGGAAGGATTGCGGCCCCGTTTCGCCGCCGGCGCCGTGCAGGCGAACGGCGGGGACGGGTTTGCGGGCGCGCGCGTGGACAGCACCGACCCGCTGGCGCTCTTCGACCATGACCGCGCCGTCAAGGAGGCCGAGGCCGTTCGGGAGCGGCGCCGGCCGCCCGGGCCCGAGGGTCTGGTCGGCGTGGCGTCGCCCATCCAGGGCACCATCGTCGCGCTCTTGGTTGCGGAGGACGACCGGGTTCTGGCGGGCCAGCCGGTCGCCGTGGTCGAGGCGATGAAGATGGAGCACGAGATCAGGGCCGAACGGGCCGGGATCGTGCGCCGGGTCACGATGAACCGGGGCGATGTGGTCCGCGAGGGCTGGCCCATCGCCTTCGTCGAGCCGGCGGACATAGAGGGCGATTTCACCGAGGGCGGCCGGGAGGTCGATCCGGACCATATCCGCCCGGACCTTGAGGAGGTTATCGGGCGCCACGCCCATACGCTGGACGAGAACCGCCCGGAGGCCGTCGCCCGGCGGCACGGGTTGGGCTACCGGATGCCGCGCGAGAATATCGACCGGCTGGTGGATCCGGGCTCCTTCCAGGAATACTGGCCGCTGCTGGCCGCGCTCCAGCACCAGCGCTACGACATCGAGACGCTGAGGCGGAAATACCCGGCCGACGGCGTGGTGGCGGGCACGGCCTCCGTCAACGGCCCGGACTTCGACGACACGCGCTCGCGGGTCATCGTCGTGCATTACGACTACACCGTGTTGGCCGGCACCCAGGGGCGGCGCAACCATTACAAGCAGGACCGGATGTTCGAGCTGGCGCACCGCTTCCGGCTGCCGGTGGTCCTGTTCTCGGAGGGCGGCGGCGGGCGGCCGGGCGACGACAATACCGGCCCGCGCGTCGCTTTCGACACCGACACCTTCACCACCTTCTCCCGGCTGAGCGGCCTCGTCCCGCTGGTCGGCATCAACAACGGGCGCTGCTTCGCCGGCAACACGGCGCTGCTCGCCTGCTGCGATGTCATCATCGCGACGAAGAGCTCCACCATCGCCATGGGTGGTCCCGCCATGATCGAGGGCGGCGGCCTCGGCGTCTATACGCCGGAGGAGGTCGGGCCCATGGACTTCCAGGTGAAAAATGGCGTGGTCGATGTCCTCGTCGAGGACGAAGACGAAGCGGTCGATGTCGCCAAGCGCTACCTCTCCTATTTCCAGGGGCCGACGGACGGCTGGGAGGAAGGCGGCGACCAGCGCATGCTGCGCCATGCCGTGCCGGAGAACCGCGTCCGCCTCTACGACATGCGCGAGATCATCCGCACGCTCGCGGACAGGGATTCCGTGCTGGAGCTGCGCGAGCAATTCGGCATCGGCATCATCACCTGCCTCATCCGCATCGAGGGCCGCCCGATGGGCGTCATCGCCAACAACCCCCACCATCTCGCCGGCGCGGTGGATTCCGACGGCGCGGACAAGGGCGCGCGCTTCCTGCAACTCTGCGACGCCTTCGACATTCCCGTGCTGAGCCTGATGGACTGCCCCGGCATCATGGTAGGCCCCGACCATGAGCGCACGGCGCTGGTCCGCCATTGCACGCGGCTGTTCAACACGGGCGCGAACCTGAGCGTGCCGATGTTCGGGGTGATCGTCCGCAAGGCCTACGGGCTCGGCGTGCAGGCCATGTGCGGGGCGAGCGCGCTGGTGAGCTTCTGCATGGTGGCCTGGCCGACGGCGGAGTTCGCCGGCATGAATATCGAGGGCGCGGTGAAACTCGGCTTCCGCCCGGTTCTGGCCTCCATCGAGGACCCGGAGGCACGCAAGGCCGAGTTCGACCGCCGGGTCGCTGACGCCTATGAGCGCGCCCGCGCCGTCAATGCCGCAGCCGGCGGCGGGCTCGACGATGTGATCGACCCGGCCGAGACGCGGCGCTGGATCGCGA
This sequence comes from Alphaproteobacteria bacterium, assembly GCA_022825195.1. Lineage (GTDB taxonomy): Bacteria > Pseudomonadota > Alphaproteobacteria > Bin95 > Bin95 > Bin95. The sequence continues at coordinate 7,834 of JAJDYL010000220.1, read as the reverse complement.
ACAGCCTGAGGCGCCTGCCGCCGGCACCGCCGCGCGAGGGCAAGAAATACGCCTTCATCGACACCTGGTGAGCGGCCGGGGCGACGGGCTTGCATCCCGTTGCGGCAATGGAGGAAAATCGAGCCGGCGGTCGCGGGGAAGTGCGCCGCCATCCCCGTTTTCCGGAGAGGACAGAGCGATGAACACCGTCCAGCATTTCGTTTCCGGAGCGCTCTGGGCCGGCGCCTCGGCGCGGACCGGCGATGTCTTCAACCCGGCGACCGGCGCCGTGGCCGCGAAGGTCCGCATGGCGACGGCGGCGGACGTGGATCATGCGGTCGCCGCGGCGCGCAAGGCGCAGCCGGCATGGGGCGCCACGCCGCCGGCCAGGCGCGCGGCCGTGATGTTCGAGTTCCGCAACCTGCTCAACCGGCACGCGGACGAGCTTGCCGGGATGCTGTCGGCGGAGCACGGCAAGACGGTCTCCGACGCCAAGGGCGAGCTGGCGCGCGGCATCGAGGTGGTGGAGTTCGCCTGCGGCATCCCCCAGCTCCTGAAGGGCGAGTATTCCGAAGGTGTGGCGGCGGGCATCGACAGCTTCGCGATCCGCCAGCCGGTGGGAGTCGTGGCGGGCATCACGCCGTTCAACTTCCCGGCCATGGTGCCGCTCTGGATGTATCCGGTGTCCATCGCCTGCGGCAACGCCTTCGTGCTGAAGCCGTCCGAACGGGACCCGTCCGTGGCGGTGCGGATCGCCGAACTGCTGTCCGAGGCCGGGCTGCCGGACGGCGTGATGAACGTGGTGAACGGCGACAAGGAAGCCGTCGATGCGATCCTGGACCACCCGGACATCGACGCGGTCAGCTTCGTCGGCTCCACCGCCATCGGCCAGTACATCTATGCGCGCGGCGCGGCGTCGGGCAAGCGCGTGCAGGCGCTCTGCGGGGCCAAGAACCACCTGGTGGTGATGCCGGACGCCGATATGGGACAGGTCGCCGATGCGCTGATGGGCTCCGCCTACGGCTCGGCCGGCGAGCGCTGCATGGCTGTCTCCGTTGCGGTCCCGGTGGGCGAGGACACGGCCGACCGGCTGGTCTCGACCCTCAAGCCGCGCGTCGAGAGCCTGAAGGTCGCGCCCTATACCGACCCCTCGTCGGAGATGGGGCCGGTCATCACGGGGCAAAGCCTGGAGCGCATCCGCGGCCTCATCGCGGAGGGCATCGACGCCGGCGCCGAACTGGTGGTGGACGGGCGCGATTTCCGGCTGCAGGGCTATGAGGACGGCTTCTTCATCGGCGGCTGCCTGTTCGACCGGGTGACGACCGACATGTCGATCTACCGCCAGGAGATTTTCGGCCCGGTGCTCTCGGTCGTGCGTTCGCCGGACTACGAGAACGCCGTCGGCATCATCAACGCGCACGAATACGGCAACGGCGCGGCGATCTTCACCCGCGACGGCGATGCGGCGCGCGACTTCTTCACCCGCGTCAAGATCGGCATGGTCGGCGTGAATGTGCCGATCCCGGTGCCGGTCGCCTACCATTCCTTCGGCGGCTGGAAGCGCTCGCTGTTCGGCGACCACTATGTCCACGGCATGGAAGGCGTGCGCTTCAACACCCGCCTGAAGACGATGACCACCCGCTGGCCGGAAGGCATAAGGGAAGGCGCCGTCTACAGCTTCCACGCCGGCAGCGAAACGCGGAACTGACCTTCTTGTCCCCGGCGTCGGAGGACGCCGGGATACCCGGTGCGGGCCGCTCACAACCGGTATTGACGAGCGGGCGTCCGTGCGGCCGGATATGGCGGTGGGTCAACGAATGCGGGGCGCCGCCGCCCCGTCCTGCTGCGAGTGTTCCGCCATGATCGCTGCGCCCCGCTTCACCGCACTGGTCGAAAGCCTGCCCTCGACGATTCCCTTCGTCGGCCCGGAGACGCTGGAGCGCCGCCGGGGGGAGGCGTTCCGCGTCCGCGTCGGCGCGAACGAGAGCGCCTTCGGCATCTCCCCGCGCGCCGCCCAGGCCATGCGCGAGGCCACCCGGAACATCTCCTGGTACAACGACCCGGAGGGGTACGAGCTTCGCAGCGCCATCGCCGCGCTTCACGGCGTCTCTATCGACGAGGTGCTGCTCGGCGCCGGCATCGACGAAATGCTGGGCAATGTCGTGCGCATGACCGTGGAGCCGGGGGCGCCGGTCGTCACCTCGCTCGGCGCCTATCCGACCTTCAACTACCATGTCGCCGGCTTCGGCGGCGTGCTGGAAGCTGTGCCCTACCGCGACGACCGGATCGACCTCGAAGCCCTCCTGGACGCGGTGCGCCGGCTGGAGGCGCCGCTGGTCTTCCTCGCCAATCCCGACAACCCGATGGGCACCTGGCACGACGCGGCGGAGGTGCGCGCCTTCATCGACGCACTGCCGGAATGGACGCTGCTGGTGCTGGACGAGGCCTATATCGAGTTCGCGCCCGCCTCGGCCGTGTTCCCCATCGAAGCCGGCGACCCGCGCGTCGTCCGCATGCGGACCTTCTCCAAGGCGCACGGCATGGCCGGGGCCCGCATCGGCTACGCCGTCGCGCCCGCCCGGACCATCGGCGGCCTCGGCCGCATCCGCAACCATTTCGGCGTGAACCGCATCGCGCAGGCCGGCGCGCTCGCCTCGCTCCACGACACGGCGTTCATCGCTTCCGTGGTCGATGAGGTCGCGCGCGGGCGCAACGACTACTATGCGCTCGCCCAGCGGCTCGGGCTGTCCACGGTCCAGTCCGCGACCAACTTCGTCGCCATCGACATGGGTGCGGACGGCGATCGGGCCCGCGCGGTCCTGGCGAGGCTCCAGGAGGAGGGCGTGTTTGTGCGCATGCCGGGCGTCGCCCCGCTCGACCGCTGCATCCGCGTGACGGTCGGCACGGCGGAGGAACGGGCGCTGTTCGCGGAGGTCTTCGGGGCCGTGGCCGCGGAATTCGCAGGGAAGGGCTGACTGCGCGTACCGGCGATGACCGGCCGGGGAATTCCGGGTTAGGGTATCCGCCATGAGCGGGGAAGCGGTTCTGGGCGACGGGCGCGTCCGGCCGGACTGGACGATGACGCATCTGGTCCGCGCCCGCGCGCGCGAGCATGGGCGGCGGGTGTTCGCCACCTTCGAGGGCGGGGCGGCGCTGACCTTCGAGGGCCTCGACGGGGAGTCGGACCGCTTCGCGGCGGCGCTCGCCGCCTGCGGCATCGGCCCCGGCGAGCGGGTGATGGCGCTGCTCGGCAACGGGCCGGAAATCCTGATCGCCTTTTTCGGCGCCATGAAGGCCGGCGCCCTCATCGTGCCGGTCAACATCGAGCTCAGGGGCGCGTTCCTGGCGCACCAGGTCGACAACGCCGCGCCAGCGATGGTCGTGGCGGAAGCCGGCCTGCTGCAGGCGTTCGACGCCGTCGAGGGACCGGCGCCGGCGCGGCTGGCCGTCGTCGGGGATGGGGCGCCGGCGGCCTTGCCGGGCCTCTTCGCAGGCAGCGAAGTGTCCGGCTTCGAGGCGTTCCTGGCCGCAGGCGACGGCGGTCCCGTTCCCGAAACGGCCGCCCGGCCCGGCGATGTCGGGGCCATCCTCTACACGTCCGGCACCACGGGTCCCTCGAAGGGCGTGCTGCTGCCGCACGGCCACCTCTTCCTCATGTCCGCCGCGACGGCGCGCGCGACGGGCCTGACGGGCGGCGACTGCTACTACGTTTCCATGCCGCTCTTCCACATCAACGCGCTCTGCGCGCAGGTGCTGGCGGCGCTGACCGTCGGCGCCAGAACCCATGTCGTGCGCCGGTTCAGTCCCAACCGCTGGCTGGACGAGGTCATCGCCTGCGGCGCGACGCACACCAACCTGCTGGGCGTCATGCCGGAGTTCCTGTTCAACACGGCCCCCACGCCGCGCGACCGCGACCATCGCCTGCGCCTGACGCTGGCGGTGCCCATCGGCCCCTGGGGCGCGGCGTTCGAGGAACGCTTCGGCCTGCGCATCCTCCAGGGCTTCGGGATGACGGAATGCGGCCTGCCGTTCTGGTGCCGGCTCTCCGAACCCGTCGAGACCGGCTGCGCCGGATACATTGCCGGGCAATGGTACGAAGCGTGCGTCGCCGACCCGGACACGGACATGCCGCTGGCGGCAGGCGAGGTGGGCGAGCTGCTGGTCCGCCCGAAAATGCCCGGCTGCTTCTTCGCCGGCTACTACCGGATGCCGGAGCGCACGGTGGAGGCGTGGCGCAATTTCTGGTTCCACACGGGCGACGCCGCGCGCTATGACGAGCGCGGCCGGCTCCACTATGTGGACCGGCTCAAGGACTGCATCCGCCGGCGCGGCGAGAACATCTCGGCCTTCGAGGTCGAGCAGGTGCTGAACGCGCATCCCGCCATCGCCGAGAGCGCCGTGGTCGGCATCCGGGTCGAGGGCGCGGGCGGCGAGGAGGAGGTGCTGGCGGTGCTGCTGCCGGAGGAGGGCGCGAAGCCCGAGCCTTCCGAGGTGCTCGACTGGTGCGTGCCCCGGATGCCGCGCTACGCCGTGCCGCGCTTCGTCGATTTCGTCTCCGGCTTCGAGAAGACGGCATCCGGCAAGCTGCGCAAGGGCGACCTCCGCGACGCCGGCCTGCCGCCCGGCGCCTGGGACAGGGAACAGGCCGGCTACACCATCGCCCGGCATTGACGCCGACGAGCAGAACAGCGATTACAGTCTCACTGCGAGCTTGGGGGTGGTGGGCCGGACAGATTTGGAGACGGAGGCAGGAATGACGGACAAGCTGATCGACAGGGATCCGGAAATTCTCGGCGGAACTCCCGTGTTTGCCGGCACCAGGGTTCCGGTCCGCATTCTGATGGAGAATCTGGAAGCGGGCGACTGTCTGGACGAATTTCTGGAAGATTTCCCCAGTGTGTCGCGGCAACAGGCCATTGCCGTGCTGGAGCGCGCCGCAGCGCTGCTGCTGTCCGATACGAATGAAGCTGCTGCTTGACGGGTCTGTACCCAAGCGGCTCGCCTCGTTTTTTCCTGATCGGTTCGATGTGCGGACGGTTCAGCAAATGGGTTGGGCAGGAACCCGGAATGGCCGGTTGTTGTCTCTGGCGGCAGGTCAGGGGTTTCAGGCTCTCGTCACGGTGGATCGGGGTTTCGAATATCAGCAGAACACGAACCGCCTGCCGATGCCGGTCGTGGTGATGCTCGCTGCCCGCAATCGCATTACGGAGTTGCAGCCGCTCATTCCCGATGTGGTTTCCGTTCTGTCGGGAGACCTGCAAAGGCGCATTTTTCGTGTCCCGGCGGAGCGTTTGCGGGCGGGGACAGGACCGGTAGTGTAGCGGTTGCCGGCGGTGCGCCGGCCGGCACTGGAGCCGGGGCAGGGGAGGGTCGAGGACCATGCAGGCCGATTATGTCATCGTCGGGGCCGGGTCCGCCGGGTGCGTGCTCGCCGAGCGGCTGAGTGCGGGCGGTGCGGAAGTGGTGCTGCTGGAAGCGGGCGGCAGGGACACGAATCCGCTGATCCATGTCCCGGCCGGCGTGCTGAAGCTCATCACCCATCCGGTCGTCAACTGGAACTACTATACCGAGCCCGACGAGAAGACCGGCAACCGCGCGCTCCACTGCCCGCGCGGCAAGGTGCTGGGCGGCTCCTCCTCGATCAACGGCATGCTGTTCATCCGCGGCAATGCGGCCGATTACGACAACTGGGCGCAGACGGGCGCGCGCGGCTGGTCCTATGACGACGTGAAACAGCACTTCAAGAGCATCGAACGCTACGGGCCGGGCGACCCGGGCGAGCGCGGCAAGTCCGGGCCGATCCTGGTGGAGGACTACCGGACGGTCCTGCCGCTGACCCACCGTTTCGTCGAGGCGGCGCAGCAGGCGGGCCACGCCTTCGCCAGGGATTTGAGCGGCCGGCCGCCGGCGGAGGGTGTCGGCTATTCCCAGATGTCGCGCAACGGGCGCTTCCGGGGCTCGACGGCGCGCACCTTCCTGCGCGACGCGCGCGGGCGGGCGAACCTGCATGTCGAGACCGACGCCCAGGCGACCGGGCTCCTCTTCGACGGCAAACGCTGCACGGGCGTCGCCTTCCGGCAGCGGGGCCGGGACCGGCAGGTGACGGCCGCGCGGGAGGTGATCGTCTCGGGCGGCACCGTCAACTCCCCGCATCTGCTCCACATATCGGGCGTCGGCCCGGCGGAGCGGCTGAGGGAGATCGGCGTCGAAGTCCGCCACGACCTGCCGGGCGTCGGCATGAACTATTCGGACCACTACACGGTGCGCATCTCCCACCGGGTGCGCGGCCAGCAGTCGGTCAACCAGCTGGCGCGCGGCTGGCGTCTGGCGCGCGAGATGGCGCGCTTCGCGCTGTTCGGCAACGGCGCGCTCACCTTCGGCGTCTCCAGCGCGCAATGCTACACGCGCTCGCGCGACGGGCTGGCCTCGCCCGACATCCAGCTGCTGTTCACGCCGGCGAGCTTCGACGAGGACGAGTTCGGCGCGCTGGAGCGCGAGCCGGGCATGTCGGTGGCGGTCTCGATCGCGCGGCCGTCCTCGCGCGGGGAGATCATGGCCGTGTCGGCGGACCCCTTCGAACGGCCGGCGATCCGTCCCAACTTCCTCGACGACCCGGACGACATGCGCGTTGCGCTGGAGGGCATCCGCCAGGCGCGCGAGATTTTCGCCCAACCGGCTTTCGCGGGCATCGCCCAGGGAGAGGTTTCGCCGGGGCCGGAAGTGGCGGGCCGGGAAGCGCTGGAGGACTTCGTGCGCCAGACGGGGCGGACGATCTACCACATGGTCGGCACCTGCCGCATGGGCGAGGACCCGATGGCGGTGGTCGATTCGCGCCTGCGCGTGCACGGGCTGGAAGGGCTGCGGGTCATCGACGCCTCGGTCATGCCCGCCGTCACCACCGCCAACACCAACGCCCCCACAATCATGATCGCCGAAAAGGGCGCGGGGATGATTCTGGAGGATAACCGGTAGGGCGGGGGCGGGCCGGTAAACGCTCGTTTATCCGAGGTCGCTTCCGGTTATCCTGCTGTATCTCATTGCCTTACGACCAACGGGACAGCAAAAGCAGGATCGCGAATTGCAGTATAACCGACAACGTAGCAATAGACGCTAGTTGGAATGAAATCGAGCCTGAAGCCTCCTTGTAGAAGCGTAGTGCTCTCATCCCGGTTGCGTGTAGTTGCGGTTAGCGTCGAATCCGGATGCAGGCGCGCGAATTCGGCGAGCCCTTTCAACCTGTGAGGATTATCGACGTATCGATCGGACCATTTTACCTCGACACACCAAGTTGGTCGCTGTCTCCGATCCAAATGAACAATATCTACCTCACCTCCCCGCCAACGCGCATAGTGGAGATCGCGGTCGGAATGGAACCATTGTGCAAAGACAGCAGTCTCTGCAACCGAACCCATTTCAGGGTCGTCTGCGGCTACCGGGCCGAACAACGCGCAACGCAAAGCAGGACTGGTCACATAAACCTTGAAGGATGTCGTTCTCTTGAATCGCTTGGCATTGCGGTCGATGCGATGAACGATCTTTATCAGGAACGCCGCTTCGAGATATTCCAAGTAGCGCTTTAGCGTTGGTTTTGTTACGCCAGAGCGCTGCGATAAATCTCCTAGAGACACTTCCTCGGCCGTATTGAACACGAGCGTCATGAACAAAGCATTCAGCTCCTGCACATCTTGTATCCCATATAAGCTAGGAAGGTCGCGGAGTAATACCAAGGGTCACTGTTTAGAACCCATTGGCCCATTTTCGTGTACCGATAGAGGCGATCCGTTCTGGCTGTGAAACGAGATTGTTCCAGGCATTGCAGCAGTGATCGAGGATATCGTCGTAGTTCTGGAAGACG
>JAJDYL010000214.1 GCA_022825195.1 Alphaproteobacteria bacterium | reverse complement strand
ATGGACGATGGCGCGCCCGATGCCGCGCGCCGCGCCGGTCACGAGGACGCGCTTGCCGGGAAACGCGATTTCCATGCGGTCAGCCCCGCCCTGCGCCGAGCTGCGGGAACTCCGCCCTGAGCGCGTCGAAGGCCGCGCGGACCTCCGAGCCGTCGCCCCGGCGCGCTGGCGGGTCGAGCAGGTCGATGGCATCGAAAATCCGGTGCTTGGCATAGAAGCGCCAATGGACCGGGAGCGCCGCCAGGCATTCGGTCAGGACATCGTAGTTGGCGTCCGTCCAAACGGCCTCGAAGGCCGCCCGCTCGGGCCCCACATCGTAGAATCCGTTGGCCCTCCCGTTCCCGCGTTCGGCGCGCAGCGCCTCGGTGGCCGGGACATCCACCGCGCCGCCGGCAATGACCACGCCATAAGCCTCGCGCGCATGTCCGGTCGAAACCCAGCCCCGGCGCCAGTCCAGCAGGACCGCCCCAGGGTCGCGCCGGAAGGGGTCGCCCCAGCCGCCCGCGCCCCCGCAGGTGACATGGATGACCTCGCCGGGTCCGATGGTGAGGACGTCGGTGTTCTTCAGGTCCACCTCGCGGTTCGTGCCGGGATTCCTGATGAACTTCGATGCCGCGCCCGGCCGGCCGCCCTCGATGCCCCAGCCGGTAAAGATCGTCCTGTCCCTGTTGCGCGCCGTGACGCGGGTGTTCGGCGAAAACGCCTGGAACACCAGTTCCGTGCCCAGCCCGCCGCGATGCAGGCCGGGCCCGGCGGAGTCGCGGGCGAGGCCGAAGCGAAGCACCTTGATGCCGGCTTCCGCCTCGTTGACCTCGGTCGGCGTGTTCTTCATGAAACCCTGGTTGGCGCCGGAGCCGTCCGGACCGTCTTCCATCGCGCGCCCGCCGCCGCCGCCGCTCATCGGACTGATCGCCGCCATGATCCGCCGGCCTGTGCGGTTGTCTATCGTGTTGACATTCATGATCGGCCCGCCGGAACCGGGCGCCCCCGCCATGCGGTCCGGGGCCGCCTGAGCGAACGCGCCGAAGGTGAGCCCGTGCAGGCGGTAGCAGCTGAGCGTGCGCATGCCGACCGCCGCCGGAAACTCCGGATTGACCATTGTGCCCGACGGCAGGATGCAGCGGCAGACGCGGGCGATGCCGGAGTTCAGGTAGAGCGACGGATCCAGCGAATAGAGCACATAGGTCATGCCCACCAGCAGCAGGACATGGCGCTCATCGCCGCCGGTCGGCATGTTGAGGGAGGATTCGAGCTGCGGGTCGGACCCGGTGAAGTCGAAGATCAGCTCCTCGTCGCGGATTATCACCGTCAGCTTCATGCGGCAGGGCCGTCCGTCGACGGAGTCCTCGTCCATATAGTCCGCGAAGGGATAGGCGCCGTTCGGCAAGGCGCGGACGATGGCCCGGGCCTGGGCCTCGGCATAGTCCAGCAGGTCCGCCACGCCCTCGCGGAAGGTGTCCGCGCCGAAGCGGGTGATCATCTCGTGGACCTTGCGCTCGCCGGTATTGCAGGCGGCGATCTGGGCCTTCAGGTCGCCCCAGTTCTGGTCGGGCGCGCGGACATTGGCGAGGAAGATGTCGAGCACCTGGCGGTTGAGCGTCCCCTCCTCAGAATCTTGACGGGCGGGATGCGCACGCCCTCCTGGTGGATTTCCGAAAGCGTGCGCGAGAGCGAGGCCGGCACCGCGCCGCCGACATCGGTGTTGTGGATGTGGCCGACGGAAAAGGCCACGATTTCGCCCTCGTGGAAGATCGGTTTCCAGATGTGCATGTCCGGCGAATGCGTGCTGACGAAGCCCGAATAGGGGTCGTTCGTCATCGCGATGTCGCCCGGCCGGTAGTCGTCGATCATGGCGATGGCGCGGCCGTAATTGAGGCCGACGAACCAGGTGGCGCCCAGTTCCGTAGGTGTGGCGAAGGTCTCCCCCTCCGGCGTGGTCAGGCCGGTGGTGAAGTCTTCGGTCTCCTTGACGAAGGTCGAATGGGCCGTGCGATAGAGCGTGTAGGCCATGCTTTCCGCAGCCGCGCGGGTGTGGTTCTTCAGGATTTCCAGCGTGACCTTGTCTATGGGCATTCAGCCCTCCCTGGTGAGGATCAGGTTGCCCCGCAGATCGACCTCGGCCGCGAAGCCCGGAGGAACCACGGTGGTGCAGTCGTCCTGCGAGACGATCGCGGGACCGGCGAAATGCTGGCCGGGCAGCAGGTCGGCCCGGACATGGAGAGCAGCCTCGCGGCTGGCGCCGTCCAGGAAGACCGTCGCATGGCCCCGGGGGGCCGCCGGCCCCAGAGCGGCGGCGGCTTCCGCAAGGGCCGGTTTCGGCACGGCGCCGCTCACCGTCAATCGCAGATTGACCGCCTGCACCGGCGCCTCCGTATCGGCATGGTCGTAAACGCGCTCATGTTCGCGGTGGAAGGCGCCCGCCAGCCCGGCGGCCCGGCCGGCCCGGATATCCGCCCGGTCGACAAGCGTCTCGATTTCGTAAGACTGACCCAGATAGCGCATGTCGGCCGACCAGGTGAGGCGCGCTTCGCCGTGGAATCCCTGTTCGTCGCGAAGCCAGGAGAGCGCCTGCGCCTCCAGTTCGCAGGCATGTCCCTCCAGAACGGCGAGGCCCTCCGCGTCCAGATCGACGAAGGCCGTGCGGATGAAGTCGTTGCGGATATCGGCGATCAGGCCGCCATAGGCCGACAGAACGCCCGGCGTCGGCGGCACGATCACCCGCGCCATGCCGAGTTCCCGCGCGAACAGGACGCCCAGCATCGGCCCGGCCCCGCCGAAGGCCAGCAGCGAGAATGTGCGCGGGTCCGCGCCCCGGCGCGACATCAGCTTCGCGACCTCCAGATACATGCCGGAGACCGCGACCTCGACAATGCTCTCGGCCGCCTCGGAAAGCCCCATGGACAGGCGCCCGGCGATCCCGCCGACGGCGCGCTCGGCCGCGGCCCGGTCCAGCCTGACGGCGCCGTATCCGAGCTCGTCCGCGCCGAGCAGCCCCATCGCGACGAAGGCGTCGGTGACGGTCGGGCGTTCGCCGCCCTTGCCGTAGCAGGCGGGCCCCGGCGCCGAACCTGCGCTTTCGGGGCCGACCTTGAGCACGCCGAAATCGTCCACCCGGGCGATGGAGCCGCCGCCGGCGCCGATGGAGGTCACGGAGACCGTCGGCACATAGATCGGGAAGTCGCCCACCAGTTCCCCCGTGCCGAAGGCCGGCTCGCCGCCCTGGATGACCGCCACATCCGCCGAGGTGCCGCCCACATCGAAGCTCAGCACGTCCGCCGCGCCGATACGGGCCGCGGCATCCGCCGCGCCGATGGCCCCGGATGCGGTGCCCGACAGCAGCATGGCGATGGGGTCGGTCTTGCCGAGCTCCGCCGCCATGATCCCGCCGTTCGACTTGGTAATCATCGGCTCGGCCGGGACGCCGGCATCCCGAAGCGCCGCCTGCAGCGAGCCGATATAGGCGGCCACGCGGCGCTGCACATAGCCGGCGACGGTGGCCGTCACGGTGCGCTCATATTCCCGGATGACCGGCCAGACGTCCGAGGAGAGCGTCACGGCCATGTCGGGCGCGGCCTCCAGGATCGCATCGCGGACGGCGCGCTCGTTCGCCGGGTTCGCATAGGCGTGCAGGAGCGCCACGACGATCGTGTCCGCGCCGGCGGCTTTCGCCTCGGCCACCGCCTGGCGGACGTCGGCGGGATCGACCGGCGTCTCGATGGAGCCGTCCCTCAACACGCGCTCCACGATGCCATAGACCCGCTCGCGCGGCGCAAGAGGCGGAGGACGGCGGGAGAATATGTCGTAGGGGTCGGGCGTCTTCAGCCGCGCGACCTCCAGCACGTCCTCGAATTCCCGCGTCGTGAACAGCGCCAGCGCCGCGCCGCGGCGCTGGATCACGGTGTTCACGCCCACCGTGGTGCCGTGGGTGAAAAAGCCGATGCCGGCAGCCGGCTGTCCATAGCGCCGGTCGAGCTCGGCGATGCCCTGCATCACTTCCGTGCCCGGAGCCTCGGGCGTCGAGAGAATCTTCAGCGTGCGCAGTTCCCCGCTCGCCTCGTCGAACACGCAGAAATCGGTGAAGGTGCCGCCGATATCGACGGCGACCCGGCTTCTTCTCGCTACTTCCGGCACGGTGCCCCAATTCCGTTCAGGATCGCGGCCGCCGGTTCCGAGGGCCGCATTCCCGTCCAGCATTTCCCGCAGAACGCCGCAAGTCCAGCCTTGCGAACCCGGGGTCCCGCTCCGGCACGCATTTGACGCGCCCGCCGGGAGGCGTCAGTGTTGCTGTCCTGAGGGAGTCCCATGGCCGAACTCGACAGGAGGGTGGCGATCGTCACCGGCGGCGCCCGCGGCATCGGACGCGGCTGCGCGCACGCGCTGGCGGAGCGCGGCCTCGCCGTCGCGCTGGTGGACGTGCTCACCGCGGAGATGGCCGCCACGAAAGCCGAAATCGAGGGCTTCGGCGCCCCCTGCCTGGCCTTCGAGGCGGATGTCGCCGACCACGGCCGCGCGAAGGAGGTCGCGGGCGGCGTCCTCGACGCCTGGGGCCGGGTCGATGTCCTGGTCAACAATGCCGGGCGGCCGATGCCGACGGGCATTCTGGAGCTCTCGGAAGAGCAGTGGGACACGACCATAAATGTCAACCTGAAGAGCTGCTTCAACTACATCCAGGCGGTCGCGCCGACCATGATGGCGCGCGAATACGGGCGCATCGTCTCGATGTCCTCGCTCAACGCCCATTCCGGCGGCGTGACGGCGGCCGTCTCCAAGGTGGCCTACGCCGCCGCCAAGGCCGGCATCATCGGCATGACCCGCTCGCTGGCCAAGGAACTCGGCCCGCACATCTCCATCAATTGCGTGTGCCCCGGCCTCATCAAGACGGAGCTGACGCAGAAGAACCCGGTCATCGCCACCCGCGAGCCCGAACTGATCCGCGGGATCGCGCTCCACCGGACCGGCAGCCCGCGCGACGTGGCCGAACTCGTCGCCTTCCTGGCGACCGTCGAGCCCTGCTTCGTGACCGGCCAGGACATCACCATCGACGGCTTCCAATGGAACCGGTGACGGCCCGGAAACAGCCGGGACAAGGGAGAGGGCGGGCCCGTCCCGCCGCAATAGAATCGCAACAAGGAGACAGACGAACGATGCTCACACGCCATGCATCCCGTCTTTGCCGCTTCGCCGCCGCCGCGGCGATCGCGCTGGGCGCGGCCACGGCCCCGGCGGCCGCCGGCGGCAAGTTCATTTTTGCCAATTCGTCCGCCTACGACACGCTGGACCCGCACGCCGTCTTCGATGTCGGACGGGTCGCCTCGCGCATCAACCTCTATGACGGGCTGATGCGCTGGTTCGACAATCCCCCGCACCTGGAGCCGTGGCTGGCCGAGACGGTGGATATCTCCGACGACGGCCTCACCTACACCTTCACGCTGCGGGACGCGAAGTTCCACGACGGCTCGCCGGTGGAAGCCTCCGACGTCGTCTATTCCATCGACCGCATCCTGGCGATGAAGAAGGGCGCCTATTCGCTGTTCGAGGGCACGGTCGCGCCGGGCTCCACCCAGGCGCCCGACGCGAAGACGGTCGTCTTCAACCTTTCCAAGCCGTCGGCCATCTTCCTCGCCACGGTTCCGGAAATCCACGTCCTCAACGCCGAACTCGTGAAGGCGAACGAGGCGGACGGCGACCTCGGCACCGCCTGGCTGTCGAAGAACGACGCGGGCTCCGGCTCCTTCCAGCTCAGGCGCTACGACCCGGCCATCGGCTGGCAGGCGACCCGGTTCGAGGACCATTTCTTCGGCTGGGACATGGTGGACAACCCGCTGGACGAGATCGAGTTCCGCACGGTGGTCGAGATCAACTCGCGCGTGCTCGGCCTGATGAACGGCGACTTCCACGGCACCGACGGCTACCTGCCGCAGGACCAGGTCAAGCGGCTGCGGACCAGCGACCATGTCGTCGTGCAGGAAGAAGAATCCATGCGGATCTTCTACTCCATCATCCATAACGGCCGCCCGCCGATGAACGACATCAACTTCCGCAAGGCGCTGAGCTACGCCTTCGACTATGACGGGTTCATCGACAACATCCTGTCGGGGTCGGTCGCCCGCAACCCGGTGCCGCTGCCGAACAATATGTGGGGCTCGCCGAAGGACGCCGGCGGCTACACGCTGGACCTCGAAAAGGCGAAGGAGCACCTCGCCATGGTCGAGGGCGACGTCCGGGAGATCACGCTCGGCGCGCTCGCGGGCTACGGCCAGACGGAACAGGCCGCCGCGCTGCTGCAGAACGGCCTGAACAAGATCGGCGTCAAGACCAGGATCGTCGCCGAGACCTGGCCCGTCGCCTCGGGCAAGATGCGCGACGAGGAGCAGATGTACGACCTGCTGTTCCTGTGGAAGTCCACCTACTATGCGGACCCGAACAACTGGCTCGGCGAGATGTACGCCTGCGAGCAGATCGGCGCCCGCAACAACTCCTGGTACTGCAACGAGGAGGTGGACAGGCTGCTCTCGGAGGCGCGCGTCTCGACCGACCAGGACCTGCGCCGGGCGAACTACGAGAAGGCCAACCGGCTGCTGATGGAGGATGCCGCCGGCATCTTCGTCTACAACACCAAGTGGTTCGGCCCGTTCAACAAGAACGCCAGGGGCGTCCGGTTCTCGCCCATCGGCAACGGCCAGGAAATGCGCTGGGTCTCCATGGAGTAGCCCGGCCCGGCAGGTTCCGGCAGCGGTTCCGGGCCGGGCCCGGAGCCGCTGCGGCGCCTGTCCGGATCGGGATGCGGCAAGGGCGGGGTCCGGCAGCGGCCGGCCGCTGACAGGATGGCCATAGTCCGATGCGTGAACTCGTCCTCACCCTCAACCGCCTGCTCTGGCTGGCGCCCACGCTTCTCGGGCTCCTGGCCATCACCTTCACGATCAGCCACATCATCCCGGCCGATCCGGTTGCGTTCATTGCGGGCGACAATGCCAGCGCCGAGCAGATCGCCGCGCTGAAGGCCAAATTCGGGGTGGACAAGCCCGTCCCGGTCCAGCTCTGGAACTATGTGATCGGGGTCGTCCAGGGCGATTTCGGCGTCAGCCTCTATACGCAGCGGCCGATCGCCGACGACCTCGTCTCGCGCTTGCCGGCGACGCTGGAGCTCGCCTTCGTCAGCATCCTGCTCGCGGCCGTCATCGGCATTCCCCTCGGCGTGCTGGCCGCGGTGGACCGCAATTCCTGGCTCGACCACGTGCTGCGCGTCTTCACCGTGTCCGGCCTCGCCATCGCCGCCTTCTGGCTGGCCATCCTCTTCCAGCTGCTGTTCGCGATGGAGCTCGGCATCACGCCGCTGCAGGGCCGCGTGGACGGGTGGGGCCCCGATCCCGTCACCGGCTTCTTCCTGATCGATTCCGCCTGGACCGGCGACTGGGAGACCTTCCGCTCGGTGGCCCACCACATGATCCTGCCGGCGGTGACGCTGGCCTTTCCCGCCATGGCGACGGTGATGCGCTTCACGCGCGCCGGCGTGCTCGACGCCATCAACTCCAACTATGTCGATTACCAGAACGCCATGGGCGTGCCGCGCCGGGTGGTCGTCTGGCGCTATGTGCTGAGGAACGCGCTCATCGGCACGGTGACGCAGCTGGGCCTGATCTTCGGGAACCTGATCGCCAACGCGGTGGTCGTGGAGGCGGTCTTCGACTGGCCGGGCCTCGGGCTCTACGCCGTCAACTCGATCCTGCAGTCGGACTACAACGCCATCATGGGCTTCACGCTCATCATGGGCGCCGTGTTCATCATCGCGAACCTGCTGGTGGACATCACCCACGGCCTGATCGACCCGCGCGAAGCCGGATGATGGAAACCGCCCGCTTCCTCCTGCGCAAGCTCGCCGCCGACAGGACGGCGGCGCTGGGCGCGCTGCTCATCCTGCTGCTGATCGTGGTGGCCATCGCCGCGCCGGTGCTCTCCACCCACCCGCAGGACGTGGCGGAGTTCAACCCGCCCGGCCGCCTGCAGCCGCCCTCGGCCGAACATTATTTCGGCACCGACCGGATGGGCTCCGACGTCTATTCGCGCATCCTGTTCGGCGCCCGGATCACCATCACCATCGCGGTCATCGCCATCGGCGTCAGCGTGCTGATCGGCGTGCCCGTCGGCCTGGTCGCCGGCTACTACCGCAACTGGGCCTCGGATGCGCTCATGCGCATATCCGACATCTTCCTGGCCGTGCCGCAGATCGTGCTCGCCATCGCCATCGCCCAGACGCTCGGCCCCTCCATCGAAAACGTCATCCTCGCGCTGTCGGCCACCTACTGGCCCTTCTGGGCGCGGCTCGTCTATGCGGAAACCCGCTCGGCGCTCAACGAGACCTATGTGGAGGCGTCCATCGCGCTCGGCGCTTCGCCGGGGCGGGTGATGCTCTTCCACGTGCTTCCCAACATCTCCTCGTCCCTGATCGTCCGCACCACGATCGGCATGGGCGGCACCATACTGACCGCCGCCACCCTCGGCTTTCTCGGCCTCGGCCCCCCGGCGCCGTCTCCGGAATGGGGGCGGACCATCGCCGAATCCCGGGAATTCCTGCCCGAGGCCTGGTGGTACGCGACCGCTCCGGGCCTTGCGATCTTCCTCGTCGTCATGGGCTTCAACCTGTTCGGCGACGGGCTGCGCGACATTCTCGATCCCCGCACGCGGCGGTCCTCCGATGGATGACCTGCTGACCGTCAGCGACCTGGAAGTCGGTTTCCAGACGGAGAGCGGCCTCGCCCGCGTGCTCGACCGGGTGAATTTCCATGTCGGACGCGGCGAGATCGTGGGCCTTGTCGGCGAATCCGGCTGCGGGAAGACGACGCTCGCCCGCGCGATCCTGGGCGTGCTGCCGGAAAACTCGGCGCGCATCGCGTCCGGCACTATCGATTTCGACGGACGGGACCTGCTGGCCGAGGACCCGCAGGACCTCGGCACGGAAGTCCGGGGCCGCCAGATCACCTTCGTGCCGCAGGACCCGTTCTCGTCCTTCAATCCCGTCTTCACCATCGGCGCCCAGATCGAGGAGCTGATGAAGTGGAAATCGCCGGAGTCCGAACCCGCCGCCGCCGCCCGCTTCTATCCCCGTGCGCGGCGCCGGTCGGACCGCGCCCGCGTGCTCGACCTCCTGCGCACCGTTCAACTGCCCGACCCCGACGGCATCCTGAAGAAATACCCGCACGAGGTCTCCGGCGGGCAGCGCCAGCGCCTGATGATCGCCATGGCGCTCCTGCCGGAGCCCCAGCTCATCATCGCGGACGAACCCACGACCGCCCTCGATGTCACGATCCAGGCTCAAATCCTCAAGCTTCTGAAACGCCTCGCCGCCGAGCGCGGCGTCTCCGTGCTGTTCACGACCCACGATCTCGGAACGGCCTACGAGATCTGCGACCGCATCACCGTCATGTATGCCGGCCAGGAGGTCGAGAGCGCGCCGTCGGACGATTTCTTCGCCGCGCCGCGCCATCCCTACACGAAGCGCCTGCTGGAATCGCTGCCCTCGCGCGAGCACGGCATCAGCGGCATTCCCGGCCAGATTCCGGCGCTGATCGACCCGCCTTCGGGCTGCCGGTTCCACCCCCGCTGCACCAACGCCTCAGCCCGGTGCGCCGCCGCCCGCCCGGGCGTGACGCAGGCGGGCCCCGCCCACCGGGTCCGCTGCCATCATCCGGTGGACGCCGCTCGGGAGGCCGTTTCATGACGCCGCCCGGCACGGACCTGCTGCGCCTCGAAGGCCTGCAGAAATACTTCCCGATCCGCAATGTCTGGAAGCGCCGCATCGGCTGGCTGAAGGCGCTGGACGATGTCTCGCTCACCGTCGAAAAGGGCGAAATACTGGGCGTCGTCGGCGAGTCGGGGTGCGGCAAGTCCACCCTCGGCAAGACGGTGATGGGCATTCATCCCCCGACCGGCGGCAGGATCGTCTTCGAGGGCAACGACATCACCGGCCTGAAGCCGCACCAGTCGCGCGACCTGCGCCGGGACCTGCAATATACCTACCAGGATCCCGGCGCCTCGCTCGATCCGCGCTGGAAGATCGGCAAGTCGCTGGACGAGCCGCTCGTGATCCACACGGGCCTCGACGCGGCGGCGCGGCGCGAGCGGGTGAGGGACATCCTGTCGGCCGTCGGGCTTCCGGAAAGCCATCTCGACCTCTACCCGCACGAAATATCCGGCGGCCAGCAGCGTCGCGTGGGCCTCGCCCGCATCCTCACCCTGCAACCCACCCTGGTGGTGCTGGACGAGCCGACCTCCGGGCTCGACGTGTCCGTCCAGGCGACCGTGCTCAACCTCTTCCTGGACCTGCAGAAGCAGTTCGACCTCACCTATGTCTTCATCTCGCACGACCTGTCCGTCGTCCGGATGATCTGCGACCGCGTCGCCGTCATGTATCTGGGCAAGGTGGTGGAACTCGGCGCGACCGAGCGGATCTTCGATGCCCCCCGGCACCCCTACACCCGCTCGCTCCTGTCCGCGATCCCGCAGATCGGCAAACAGCGTATCACCGAGAGCTTCTGGCTGGAGGGCGAGCCGCCGGACCCCGGAAACCTCCCCTCCGGCTGCCGTTTCCGCACCCGTTGCCCGCTGGCCGAGGCGCAATGCGCGGCCGGGATTCCGCCGCTGGTCGAACACCTCCCCGGCCATGCCGACGCCTGCCTGTTCTCCGACCGGGCCGTCCCCGGGGGATGAGCCGCCCGAAGCGGCGCCGTCAGAGCCCCGCCTGCTCCTTGCAGTAGCGGGCTATATCGGCATGGGTCGCGAACCAGACGCCGGGCTTCGTGCGGATATGCTGCACCAGTTCGTCCAGCACCTGGATGCGCGAGCGGTGGCCGATGAAATGGGGGTGCATGGTCAGGAGGAACAGGCCTTCCTCCTCCCAGGCGCCGTCGAATTCGCGCCTGAACACCTCCAGCACGCCCCCGGGCGGCGTGTAGGGCCGGAGCCCCGAAAAGCGGTCCATCGCCCAGTAGGGCGCGTCGTCGCGGATCCACTCCACCGGAAGCTCGACGACGCCCGTCGGCTCGTTGTCCTCCAGCAATTCGTATGGCTCGTCGTCGGCCATGAGCGAGGAGTCGTAGAGGAGGCCCATCTCCCGCGTGATCGCCAGCGTGTGCTCGGAAAAGTCCCAGGAGGGCGTGCGGATGCCGACCGGGCGGACGCCGCATATCTCCTCCAGCTTGTCGGCGGCGCGCATCTGCAGGTCGCGTTCGGCTTCCGGCGGCAGGGCGGAGTTGAGTTCGTGAATCCATGAATGGATGCCGATCTCGTGCCCCTCCGCGATCACCCGGCGCTGTTCGCCGGGATGTAGCATGGCGATCACGGCCGGCACGAAGAAGGTCGCCGGCACGCCATAGCGTTCGAGCAGTTTCAGAATCCTGGGCACGCCGGCCCTCGCGCCGTACTGGCCCTGGCTGAGCTTGCCGGGCGAACTCTCCATCCAGCGCAGGGTCTGCGTCTCATGGTCGGAGTCGAAGGACAGAGCGACGGCGCAGCGCGCGCCGCCCGGCCATGCCGCGGGCTTGAGGGACCGGCCGGCCCTGACCTTATCGACAATCGGCCGCCAGTCGGACTCGGCCCACTTCCACGCTTCGGGCTGGGCCGGCACGCCGGTTCCCCTGGGCTTGCTCATGGCATGTCTCCTTCCCTCTCCGGTTCGCGCCCGGTCCGGCGCAGCATAGCATCCTGCGGGAGGCGAAGGCGCCATCCCGCGCGGTGTGCCGGCCCGGCCGGGAATCCGTCGATGCACTCGTCCCAACGTCTCTCTCCATGCCGGGCTCATACCGTCTTCCCGTCATGGGTGCCGGCCAACGACTGCGGGTATGACGACCTCTCCGACGCCGGAAAGGGGCCCACTCCAACCATGTGTCATGTTTTGTCATGCGATGTCATGGTCGCCATGCCTTCATCGAGGTTCTGCTATCCCGTTCCCGCATACCGTTCCCTCTTTGTCCGTTCGCACCGCCGGCGGCGGGTCCCCGTTTCGCACGTAGCGCGGGCGCGCATTATGCGCGCCCGGCTGCGCGTGCGTGCCCGTGCGCGCGGGGCCGGGGTGACAAAAGGGGCGCGGGCGCGAGGAAAGGGCCGGGGCCCGCTCCGGGAAGATGTCATGTTTTGTCATGCGATGTCATGGCCGCCATGCCCTCATCGAAGTGTTGCCGTCCCATTCCTGCATATCGCTCCTCCATTGCGTTTCGTTCCGTCCGCGCCGCCCAAGCCCTCCGGGCGGCGCGTCCCTGTTTCGCGCGTAATCGCGCGCCCCTGCGCGTGCGGGCCTGCGCACGTCATGCGCCGGCGCGGTTCGCGCACCTGATTGCCCGCGCGCGGCAACGGGCCGGGCAGAGGGCGCACTCCTCCCGTCCGCTCACGCCGGGGCGTTTGCGGCGCCCCAGCCGGCCGCTTCCTGCAGAAAAGCCGAAAGGCGGCCCCGGAAGCCGCCTCTCTCATGCCTATTCTACCACACTTTCTGTGAGGTCAAGCCTTTCCGGGAACAAAAATGATAATATTGGGTAATTTTCTCATAACTCGTTGAATCCGGGAAGAAACGGCCGGAGACGCCTGCCCTGAGCCTGTCGAGGGGGCGGCCGGGGCGGTGGGTGCCGATTGCGTCATGGGTACCGGTCGACGACCGAGGGTATTATATTTCGCTCGGACCGGCCGCCGGCGTCGGTCATCGGCCGGCGGGCCGGGGTTTCGTCCGTCTGCGGGGGCCGCGTACGAATGGCTTCGGAAAGCCCTGCTCCGCGCAAAGTGGACCTGCTCGTCATCGGCGGCGGCATCAACGGCGCGGGCATCGCGCGGGATGCGGCGGGGCGGGGCCTCGAGGTGCTGCTGTGCGAGCGGGACGATCTCGGCGCGCACACCTCGTCCGCCAGCACCAAGCTGATCCACGGCGGGCTGCGCTATCTGGAGCAGTACGACTTCCGGCTCGTGCGCCATTCCCTGCGCGAGCGCGAAGTGCTGTTGCGCAACGCCCCGCACATCGTCTGGCCGCTGCGTTTCGTGCTTCCGCACCATGCCGGCCTGCGCCCCTGGTGGATGATCCGGCTGGGCCTGTTCCTTTACGACCGTCTGGGCGGGCGCGACCTGCTGCCGCCCTCGGCCAGCATCGACCTCCGCCGGCACGAGAGCGGACAGGCCTTGCAGAGCCGCTACCGCCGGGCCTTCGAATATTCCGACTGCTGGGTGCAGGATTCGCGGCTGGTGGTGCTGAACGCCCGTGACGCCCAGGCGCGGGGCGCGGACATCCGGACCCGCACGGAATGTGTCTCGCTGTCGCCTCGCGGTTCGGGCTGGGACGCCGTCCTGGTCGACCGGCTGTCGGGCAAGCACATCGCTGTCAGGACCCGGAGCGTCGCCAATGCCGCCGGCCCCTGGGTAGCGCACGCCCGCTCGCTCGCCGGCGGCGGCGCGAAGCAGGAGGTGAGGCTCGTCAAGGGCAGCCATATCGTGGTGCGCAGGCTCTTCGACCATGCCTACCCCTATATCTTCCAGAGCGGGGACGGGCGCGTGCTGTTCGCGATCCCCTTCGAAGAGGATTACACCCTGCTGGGAACGACGGATGTGGACTTCGCCGGCGAGCCGGGGCGGGTCGGGATTTCGCCCGATGAAATCGACTATATCTGCCGAGCTGCCAATCTCTATTTCGAGTCTCCCGTCACGCCGGACGATGTGGTGTGGAGCTATTCCGGCATCCGCCCGCTGTTCGACGACCGGGCGGAAAAGGCGAGCGAGGTCACCCGCGACTATGTGCTGGAGCTCGACCGCGAACCGGCGCCGATGCTCTCGGTTTACGGCGGCAAGATCACGACCTACCGCAGGCTCGCCGAGCAGGCGGTGGACCTGCTGTCCGGGCCTCTCGGCATCGACAGGCCGGGATGGACCCGCGATGCGCCGCTCCCCGGCGGGGACATTCCCGATGCGGACATCGCTTCCTTCGCGGCGCAATGCATGCTGCGTCACCCGTGGCTGCCGGAGCGGCTTCTCCGCCATTTCGTCCGCCATTACGGCACCGAGACGGACGAACTGCTGGCCGGCTGCGGCAGCGTCGGAGACCTCGGCGAACATTTCGGAGCCGGCCTCTACGCGGCGGAAGTGGAGCATCTGGTCCGGCGCGAGTGGGCCCGCACCGCCGAGGACATCTTGTGGCGGCGCACCCGGAAGGGCCTCGGCGTCTCCACTGACGGCGCGGAGCGCCTCGGGGCCTATGTTCAGCGGGCCTGCGGCGCTTCCTGACGCCAGGGCGCCAGCGCCTCGACGGCGCGGTCGGGATAGTCGGTAACGATCCCGTCGACGCCGAGCCGGGCCAGCGCCTGCATGTCGCGAACTTCGTTCACCGTCCAGACGCTGATCCTGAGTCCGAGCCCCCGGGCCTCGGCAAACGACTCCGCCGTCAACTCGGTATGGTAGGGCGACCAGACCGGGCCGCCGAAGCGATGCACCATCCTCGGCACCGAGCCGCCATGCGCGCGGATGTCCAGGCCCGCCATCCACGGCGACGGCTCTTCCCGGTCGCGCAAGACGGTGTCGAGCCAGCTTTGCTCGGCCGTGAGGCAGGCGACGGGAAGCTCCGGCGCTAGCTGGCGAAATTCGCGGAGCACGCGCCAGTCGAAGGCCCGGACACTCGCCCGGGGGATCATGTCCTCGGCGCGGAGCACGGCCACGACCGCCTCCGCGAACGCTTCCGGCCCGGCCGTTTCCTCCGGCGCCAGTGGCGACAGCTTGATTTCGATGCTGAAGCGGACGGCGCCGGCCCCCGGCCGTCGGCCCAGCGCCAGGACCTCCGCCAGAGTGGGAATGCGCGCGCCGTCGCACGGTTCCTGATGCGGAAACATTCTGGCGGTCGGACCGCCCCGCCTCGCCCTGCCGACATCGAGGCCCGACAGCGTCGCCATATCGAGGTCCCGGAGCAGCGGTCCGGGCGAGGCCAGCCACGCGCCGCCGGCTTCGCGCGTGCGGTCGGGGTCGAGCGCCCTGTCGTGATGGACGACGGGAACGCCGTCCCGTGTCAGTCCGATATCGAATTCCAGCCCGTCGACACCGAGAGCGATCGCGCGCTCGAATGACGGGAGCGTGTTTTCCGCCAACAGTCCGCGCGCGCCGCGATGCCCCTCTATTTCCAGCATTGGCGCGCTCAGGCCAAGCGGTTGCCGCTGTCGGGATCGAAGAAGTGGACGTGGTTCGGCGCCACGGCCAGGGAGAGAACCTCGCCGGCGGCAACCTGCCGGGCGCCGTCCACGCGCACCGTCACCGCCATGCCCTCACCGCCGTCGGCTAGCTGACCGTGGACCAGGCTGTCGGCGCCGAGCGCCTCGACGAGCTCGACAACGACCTCAAGCACCGCCTCTTCGCGGGAAACGGGTTCCAGATGCTCCGGACGGATGCCGACCGTGATCCGGCCCCGGCCGGCCGAAGCAGGCGGCGCAACGGGCAGCGTCCGTTCCGATCCGTCGAGGTTCGCTCCGCTGCCGTCTTCCGCCACCGTTCCCGGGAGGAAGTTCATTGCGGGCGAGCCGATGAAACCCGCGACGAACAGGGTGGCGGGCGCATCGTAGATTTCGAGCGGCGTGCCGATCTGCTCCGCCACGCCGGCATTCATGACGATCAGCCGGTCGGCGAGCGTCATCGCCTCGACCTGGTCGTGGGTCACATAGAGGCTGGTGGTCCCGAGCGCGCGTTGCAGCCGCTTGATCTCCAGGCGCATCTGCACCCGCAGCTTGGCGTCGAGATTGGAAAGCGGCTCGTCGAACAGGAAGGCCTCGGGCTCGCGGACGATGGCGCGGCCCATAGCCACGCGCTGGCGCTGGCCGCCCGAAAGCTGTCCGGGGCGCCGGTCGAGCAGCCCTTCCAGCTGAAGGGTTCCCGCGGCTTCCGCGACCCGGCGCGCGATCTCGTCCCTGGGCGTGCGCCGGTTGCGCAGGCCGTAGGCCATGTTGTCGAACACGCTCATATGGGGATAGAGCGCGTAGTTCTGGAACACCATCGCAATGTTGCGGTCCGCGGGCTCAAGCTCGTTGACGCGGTTGTCGCCGATCCGGATTTCCCCTTCCGTCACCGTTTCGAGCCCGGCGACCATGCGCAGCAGGGTGGACTTGCCGCAGCCCGACGGGCCGACGATGACGACGAACTCGCCGTCGGCGACGGCCATGTCGATCCCGTGGATCGCCTGCACGCCGTTGGGGTAGGTCTTTCGCACGCCGACGAATTCCAGACCCGCCATGCCGTCAACTCCCTCGAACCGCCCGCCCGGCGCGGGCCGTCATTTCTCCTGCTCGATCAGCCCCTTCACGAACAGGCGCTGCATGAAGACCACGACCAGCACGGGCGGCAGCATCGCAAGCATCGAGGTCGCCATGATCTCGTGCCATGCGGGCTCGGCATCCTCGGCCTGGAGCATGCGCTGAATGCCCATGACAATCGTGTAGAAGCCCTCGTCGGTGGTGACCAGGAGCGGCCACAGATACTGGTTCCAGCCGTAGATGAAGAGAATCACGAAAAGCGCCGCGATATTGGTCCGCGAGAGGGGCAGCAGGATGTCGCGGAAGAATTTGAGCGGCCCCGCCCCGTCGATCCGCGCCGCCTCCGCCAGCTCCTCGGGCACGGTCAGGAAGAACTGCCGGAACAGGAAGGTCGCGGTCGCGCTTGCGATCAGCGGCACGGACAGGC
Organism: Alphaproteobacteria bacterium; assembly: GCA_022825195.1. Lineage (GTDB taxonomy): Bacteria > Pseudomonadota > Alphaproteobacteria > Bin95 > Bin95 > Bin95. The sequence continues at coordinate 5,006 of JAJDYL010000214.1, read as the reverse complement.
CCCAATAGCTGTTCAGCATGTCGAGGCTGGCCACCACGCCGAAGGTCGGCAGGATGCGTACTTCGACCGGCAGCATGAGGGTGATGAAGATGACCCAGAAGCACGTCTTGCGCAGCGGAAAGCGGAAATAGACGATGGCGTAGGCGGCGATGATCGAGATCGCGATCTTGCCCACGGCGATCATCAGCGCCATGACGAGCGAGTTCCAGAGCATCGTGCCGACCGGTATGCTGCCCGCCGCCTTCACGCCGGTTCCGAGCACGGTCGCGTAGTTTTCGAGCATGTTGCCGCCCGGCAACAGCGGCGTCCGCCCCGACAGCATGGAGTCCGACGGATGCGTCGAGGCGACGAAGGCAATCCAGATCGGAAGCGCGGTAACCAGCACGCCGAGACACAGCACGGCATGGGAGAGGACCGTGAGCCAGGGGCGGTTTTCGACCATGATCCCGCGCGCCCCTCAGTAAGCCACTTTCCGCTCGATATAGCGGAATTGGAACACGGTCAGCGTGATGACGACGGCCATGAGAATTACCGACTGAGCCGCCGAGCCGCCGAGGTCGAGCCCGATGAAGCCGTCGCTGAACACCTTGTAGACAAGGATCGTGGTGGACTGCGCCGGGCCGCCGCTCGTGGTCGCGTGCACGATCCCGAACGTGTCGAAGAACGCATAGACGATATTGACCACCAGCAGGAAGAAGGCGGTCGGCGACAGCAGGGGAAAGACGATGGTCCAGAAGCGCTTGAAGGGGCGGGCGCCGTCGATGGCGGCCGCCTCGACGAGCGAGCGCGGGATCGCCTGCAATCCCGCAAGGAAGAACAGGAAATTGTAGCTGACCTGCTTCCACGAGGCCGCCAGGACGACCAGGATCATGGCGTCGGTGCCGTCCAGATAGTGGTTCCAGTCGTAACCGATCCCCTTGAGCAGGTAGGCGAGAATCCCGATGGAGGGATTGAACATGAAGAACCAGAGCACGCCCGCAACCGCAGGGGCGACGGCATAGGGCCAGACGATCAGGGTCCGGTAGGCCGTTGCGCCCTTCAGGACCCGGTCCGCCATCGCGGCCAGAAAGAGCGCGACGCCGAGCGAGAGGCCGGCCGTCGCCGCCGAGAAGACGACCGTGCGGGCGAAGCTGTTCAGATAGTGGGGGTCGGAGAAAAGGGCGATGAAATTGTCGAGCCAGACGAATTCGCTCTTCAGGCCGAAGGCGTCCTCGAGCAGGACCGACTGGTAAAGCGCCTGGCTCGCCGGCCAGATGAAGAAGACCAGCGTGATGATTATCTGCGGGGCCACCAGGAGTATCGGCAGGCCCAGCTTGGAAAATACGACCCGTTTTTCCATGGCGCGGCGGTGCTGGACGGGACGTCCGGCGGCTTCCTGCCCCTACGGGCGAAGCCGCCGGAAAAGCCCCGAGCGCCGGTCAGCCTCCGGTGGCCGCCTCGAACTTGCGCAAGAGCGCATTGCCGCGCGAAACGGCGTCGTCAAGCCCTTCCTGCGCCGACTTCGAGCCGCCCCAGATCGCTTCCAGCTCCTCATTGATGATGTCGCGGATCTGGACGAAATTGCCGAACCTCAGGCCCTTGGAGTTCTCGGTCGGGGCCTTGCCGGTCATCTGCTGGATCGCAACATCCGTGCCCGGGTTCTTCTCGTAGAAGCCCTGCGACGCGGTCAGCTCATATGCTGCCGTCGTGATCGGCAGGTAGCCGGTGAACTGGTGCCAGTCCGCCTGCACTTCCGCCGAGGACAGGTAGGAGAAAAACTTCGCCGCAGCCTTGTAGTCTTCCGCGTCGTGCCCCTGCAGCACCCAGAGCGTCGCGCCGCCGATAATGGTGTTCTGCGGAGCGCTCCCGACATCCGTCCAGTGGGGCAGCGCGGAGACGCCGAATTCGAAGTCCTTGGCGTTCGCCTTCACCCCGGCATAGGCTGCGGACGAATTCATGTACATCACGCATTCCTGCCCGTAGAACTTCGGCGCGCTCTCCGAACGCCGGCCGCCATAGTCGAAGACCTTCGACTTCTGCCACTCGGCCAGCTGCCCGATATGTTTCGCATGGTCCGGGCTGTTGAAGGTGAACTCGGTGTCGGTCCCGGCGAAGCCGTTGGCCCTGGTGCCGATGGCCAGATTGTGCCAGGCGGAGAAGTTCTCGATCTGGACCCAGGACTGCCAGCCCGTCGTGAAACCGCAGGGATAGCCGGCGGCCTGCGCCTTCATGGCGGCGGCCTCGACTTCCGGCCATGTCGTCGGAGGCCCGGCGATGCCGGCCTTCTCGAACGCGGTCTTGTTGTAGTAGAGCACCGGCGTCGAACTGTTGAACGGCATGGACAGCATGTTGCCGTCGGTGTCGGTGTAGTAGCCGGTGACCGAAGCGAGATAGTCGTTCGGATCGAAGGCTTCACCGGCATCCGCCATCATCTGGTAGACGGGATAGATCGCCCCCTTCGCCGCCATCATGCTGGCCGTGCCGACTTCGAAGACCTGCACGATATGGGGCTGTTGCCTGGCCCGGAACGCCGCAATGGCGGCCGTCATGGTCTCGGTGTAGTTGCCCTTGTAAACGGGCGTCACCTTGTAGTCGGACTGGGATGCGTTGAAGCCTTCCGCGATTTCGACGACCTTCTCGCCAAGCTTGCCGCCCATGGCGTGCCACCACTGGATTTCGGTCGCGGCCGCTGCGGCGCCGGCGTAGGCGATGCCCACCGCCGCGCCGACCGCGGTTAACAGGAACTTGTGCTTCATCGGGAGACCTCCGTGGGTAATGCTGGACGCGGCTTTGCCACGCCGCGCAGTATAGACGAAGTTTGTGACAGGCGGGTGACCCGGCGGAGAGTTGGCCAAAACCCGCAGCGGCTGCGGAAAGTGATGCGGTGCCAAGGATGGCGGGGATCGATGTGAGGCGCGCAATGCCGTTTTCCACCGGTCCTTCGGGAAGGGAGCGATCGATGCCCGCTCACGGCCGGTCGAATCGCTTGCGCAGCCCAGGCTCTCGAATCCGCTCAGCTCATTCTGAGTCGGGCTCTGAGGAAGAACGCGGCAAGTCGGGCTTCTTGTGGGCGACTTTCGGCATGACCGTGTCAGTCGGGTCGATTTGCTTGTTCGGAGGGAACGAGGTGGTGGATTTGCGCGCAACGGTTCGGAACTGCGGACGCACCCTTCGCCCCGCACCGGATCCTTTATTTCGATAGGCGCCGGTCCAACCGCGGGCAGCGCTTGAGCATATTTGTCTTGGCTTGAGCCCGGACCTGCTCTACCATGCAGTTCCAGTGCACGCCGAGCCGGGGCAGTCGGCATCGGGCCCCGCGGCACCATCGTTACAGGGCTCCGTGGCGGTTGCCCTGAAAATCTGTGGCCAAGAAGGAAATGCCAATGTCATCGACGGAAGATCGTCTCAAACAGCTTATCGACGAACATCTGGACCTCGGTCGCGACCCCGATTTCGATGCGCAGTTGGGTGACTCCGGGGTGTCCTCGGTGGATGCGGTCGCGTTCTTCAAGGAGGTGAACCAGACGTTTTCCCTCTCTCTTGAGCCTGAGGATTGCTTGCAGTTCAAGACTTTGAGGGACCTGGTGACACATATCGATGCCCGTGCTGCGTGAACTGTACCTGCTGCTCATAGGCCTCTGACCGATACCTGTTGCTGACGTGCAGGCAGGATCCAGCCGCCTTCGTCTCCGGGGGCGGTTGGATTCTTCTCGTGGCGCACGGTCGGTCGCCGCCGATGTCAGTTCTGTGCCCGAACGAAAATGACCAAAGAAACCCGCCTTTCCGCAACGAAAACGGAAACCGAGTGGAAAATACCCGAGCCGCTTTCCGTATTCGACATACAACTCGACGACCACAATACTACCACTGTTAGGCAGCATGGAAATGCGTCGGGGCCGCGACTGGTGGTGAGTCACGGCAACGGGCTTGCGGTTGATCTCTACTTTCCGTTCTGGTCGCTGCTCGCCGACGATTACGAGCTGATCGTCTACGATATCAGGAACCATGGCTGGAATAGCGCTTATGGGCTGGGTGACCATAACATTCCCACGCTGATTCACGACCATGACGTCATTCTGGGTACTATTGACCGCGTTTACGGGAACAAATCTACGGTTGGTGTCTTTCACTCCCTTTCAACGATCATCCCACTTCTTTCGTTCTCCAGGCTCTATTCGGCTCTGGTTCTGTTCGACCCCCCGCTGTGCAAGCCCGGCGCAAGCCAAGTCGAGCTACATTCAGCCGCCGAGCAGATGGCCAAGAGAATTCGGCATCGAGGAGATCGATTCAAGACAAGACAAGAGTTTTCCGACTTTCTTCGCTACATTCCGACCTTCTCGCGTGTGGCTCCCGGGGTCCGGGAATTGATGGCGCAAACAACGCTTAGGCCGGCAGAGGGCGGGGAAGGATACGAGCTTCGTTGCCCGCCCGAGTACGAAGCGCAGCTCATGGACTATGCGAGAAGCTTCTTTCCTCTGATCGACCTGGATTTCGTCCCCTGTCCGATCAAGATTATCGGGGCCGATCCAACTCTTCCCTATTCATACTTGCCGACCCTGGACTCGTCCCTGCAGTTTAGCGACGTTGTCAAGGTGGACTATGACTTCATTCCCGAAGCGACACATTTCCTCCAGCTCGAAAAGCCGGCGGAATGCGCCGCAATGGTCCGCGAGTTTCTCAACCGGAACGAACTGTCCTAGTTCGAAGGCGAAGCTGGCCGCGCCCCGAGTTCGATCCAGTGGCGCCGGCGCTCGAACGGGTAGTCCGGCAAAGAAATCCGACGGCGGGTTTCGCCTGACGCTTGCTTGCGCCGCGTTCCGCTACTCGGCAGAAGGAGGCGCTTTCACCGTAAGCGGGGCGGACGGGGCACCTTCCAACTGAGGTTCTGATACCAGCGGTTGAGGTTTGAGACTCATTGAGGGGATTCCCAAGGAGATCGACTTCTGACTCAATGCCGATCCAGCGATTGGAGTATCGGTATGAGGGCAGGGATCCCATTGAGGGAGGATTTCGATGCGGCGCAGTTG